>CBDTTY010000294.1:0-1530 GCA_965363875.1 uncultured Anaerolineales bacterium | reverse complement strand
AATTGCTGCTGCTTATTGTCCCAGGAGGCGACGATGCCGCGGTTCTCCATTGCGCCAGCGATGCCGCGTTCAATGACAATGCGCCGCTCGATCACCTTGTCGGCTTGCTCACGTATGGCCGCGTAGTCTCCCTTCTCCTGGACGAGATGCGCGGCGAGATTGGATTCGAGATCATCATGAACCAACGGCGAGTCAGGATCCAGCGCGCGCTCGATATCCACCACCACATCGAGTGGTTCGAGGTCGACGACGATGTCGTCTAATGCGTCTTCGGCGATATAGCGGCTCTCGGCGATGACGATGGCGAGGGGCTCACCGGCATGGCGAACCTTATCCTTCACCAGCGGGACCTGCGTGCGTGTGTAGAATTCCACATCTTCGATGGTTGGCGGCGGGATCACCAGCGGAGGGCCCGGAGACCAGTCATCGCCCATATCCTCTGCTGTGAATGCCGCAACCACCCCTGGCCGCTCCAACGCAGCCGAAACATCGACGCCCTTCAATGTGGCGTGGGCGTATTCGCTGCGGAGAAAGGCAGCGTGAAGCATGCCCGGTAACTCAACATCATCGACGAATAACGCCTGACCGGTAAGCAGTCGAGGGTCTTCATTGCGCGTGATAGGCTTCCCAATCAATTTGGCCATCATGATTCACCCCCCGAGGACATCTTTTCGGCGGCCAATTGGACCGCATCCCTGATGTTCTGGTATCCCGTACAGCGGCAGAGGTTTCCCTCCATCGCCCGCTTGAGGTCCTCTTCGCTCGGGTCCGACGTTTCCTCGAGGACAGGGAGGATGCTCATCAGAAACCCGGATGTGCAGAAACCACATTGTAGAGCATGGGTTTCCTGGAACGCCTCTTGGAGTGGGTGCAAATCATCCATAGTTCCGAGGTCTTCAACGGTGCGAATTTCATGCCCATCAGCCTGAACGGCGAACATCAGGCAAGAGCGGACGGGCATTCCATCGAACAAAATCGTACAAGCCCCGCACACACCGTGTTCGCAGCCGACATGCGTCCCGGAGAGATTGAGCTCATGGCGAATGAAATCGCTGAGGAGCAGACGGGGTTCGATCGTCTTTTGAAAGATCTCCCCATTGACGGTGACGGTAACGTCCATTGCTTTGCTCATGACATTTCCTCTAACGCTGCTAGGGTTCCGGGGGCTGCGGCGCGCGCGAACGCTTTCTCGAGCGCTCGTCTCGCCAAGACCCTGGCTAAATGCAATCGATACTTCACCGAGGCGTGGATGTCCGCGCTCGGATCTAGTTCTTCAGTCACCGCTTCGGCTGCCGCGCGGATTAAATCGGGGGAAACTTCTTTCCCAATAAGCATCTCTGTGGCTTTCACCGCTTCCACCGGTCCATCACCGACGCTGAGGAACACCAGCCGAGCACTTTCACAACGGTCCTGCGTGTCCAGTGTCACCACTGCGCCCACACCTACCAGTGCGAAATCGTGTGCGCGTCGCGCCTCCTCTTCCAACGCCCAGCCCGTGCGCGGCGCCATCGGTGGAATTGCGATCTCGAC
>CBDTTY010000293.1:0-1560 GCA_965363875.1 uncultured Anaerolineales bacterium | reverse complement strand
GGAGCAGGGAGAGGTAAAGCATCACGTTGGTGATCGGAGTGCGGAGTTCGTGGGACACGTTAGAGACGAAGCTGGACTTCAGCCGATCGAGCTCTTTTAATTGTTCATTGGCCTCCTCCAGTTCCTGTGTTCTCTTACCAACTCGGATTTCCAAGGTTTCCATCAGCGTTGCCCGGCGGATTGCATTCGCAGCCATATCAGCGATGGCTGTCATAATCCGTATCTCGCTTTCAGTAAAGGGGTGTGTGCGTCCGAGGAGCAAAGCGCCAAGCGTCTCCTCGTGAGCGATAAGTGGGACGCAAATGAGTGCGCGCATATCCCCCAAGAGATCTGGACGGGCGAACAGCGGATCGGAAAGAATATCTTCGCTGGTGTATATCTCGCCCGATTCGATGACTTTACCGCTCACACCAACCCCGGCCGGGAGGCGCTCCCCCTTCCATGCGTCCCAGACTGAACACGCGGAAGCGATCACCGTTTCCCCGCTTTCGGGTTCACGTAGACCAATAGCTGCCCCGTTTGCGTCTAGAAGGTTTTCCATCTGATCGAGCAGGATGGGAAGCATTTGCTCTCGGTTGACCGCATTGCGCAGGGCTCTGGGTACAGCAACGATGGCGTCCTGTTCTTTTTCCTGTTTTCGTCGTTCAGTCAAATCCATGAATACGGCCATCGTCCCTACGAAATCCCCATTCTCAAATAGCGGGCTGCCACTTACCTGTACAGGGATGCGATGCCCGCTGAGGTGCAGTACCTCGAGTTCATAGCGATCAGAGTAACCCGCAGCGCGGCGTTGATCCGCGGCGTCGACAATTGGGTATTGGTCTTCCGGGATTGTTTTCGCCCAATGCTGTCCTTCAATTTCCTCTCGTTTGTAGCCGAGGAGTGCGGCTGCAGATGGGTTCACGAGTGTGCAATAACCATCTTTATCCTCGACAACGATACCCTCGAACATATTGAGAAGGATGTTCTCGTTGAATTCCTTGAGGTGCTTGATCTGCTCTTCTGCTTGTTTGCGTTCACTAATATCACGAACTGCCGTCACCCGAAAATTGCGATCCTTGTGGGAATAATTCTTTCCGCAAACTTCGACCTGGAATCGGGTTCCATCCCGTTTCAAACACACAGAATCGTAGGGGTGGTCGTACCCCGAGAGAATCTTCTCGAGGGCTACCTCGCGAGCTTCAGGAGCAACGAGTTCAGTAACCTGCAATCCAATAAGTTCGCGTCGTTTATATCCAAAAAGGCTGGCAAATTGATCGGTCACTTCGATTAAGCATCCACCCTCGGAAATGGCGATGCCTTCAAATGCGGCTTCGGTGAGCAGTCGGAAGCGCTCTTCCTGCTCTCGAAAAGTTCGATCCGCGCGCGTGGCGGCGATGAATAGCGGTCCAATCCAGGCGAGTGCAAGCACCAGCACAAGCGAGACGACCAGAGCGATAACCTCGCCGATTGGAACGACGGTTGATCCTGGGGTTCCTGAAGCGATTTGGTACAGGACCATAACTTGACGCAGGGCCATGAGGACCATGCCGATGGCGATCGCGACCCAAGCTTTGATTC
>CBDTTY010000292.1:0-1560 GCA_965363875.1 uncultured Anaerolineales bacterium | reverse complement strand
GAATCAAAGCTTGGGTCGCGATCGCCATCGGCATGGTCCTCATGGCCCTGCGTCAGGTTTTGGTCCTATACCAAATCGCTTCTGGAACCCCGGGAGCAGACGGTGTCCCAATCGGGGAGGTCATCGCCCTGGTCGCCTCTCTTGTGCTAGTACTTGCACTCGCCTGGATTGGACCACTCTTCATCAACGCTACGCGCGCTGATCGAACTTTTCGAGAGCAGGAGGAACGCTTTCGCCTACTCACCGAAGCCGCATTTGAAGGTATTGCCATTACGGAGGGTGGGTGTTTTATCGAGGTGACCGAACAGTTTTCCGACCTGTTCGGATATCAGCGGCGCGAGCTTATTGGCAAGCAAGTTTCTGAAGTCATCGCTCCTGAGGCCCGCGAAGAAGCTCTCGAAAAGATCCGCTCAGGGTACGACCGGCCATACGATTCTGTGTGTATAAAACGCGATGGAACGCGTTTCCAGGTCGAGGTTTGTGGAAAGAATTATTCCCACAGAGATCGCGAATTCAGGGTGACGGCGATTCGTGATATTAGCCAGCGCAAACAGGCGACAGAGGAGATCAATCGCCTTAAGGAATTCAACGAAAACATCCTTCTCAATATGTTCGAGGGTATCTTGGTCGAGGATCGGGATGGTTATTTCACGCTTGTGAACCCCTCCGCAGCCGCACTTCTCGGTTACAAACGAGAGGAGATCGAAGGGCAGCATTGGACGATTACAATCCCGGAAGACCAGTACCCAGTTGTAGAAGCCGCCGATAAACGGCGCGCAGCCGGCAACTCCGATCGTTACGAGCTAGAGATCCTGCACCGCGACGGGCAGCGTATCCCAGTGCAAGTGAGCGGCAGTCCACTATTTGAGAATGGAGATTTCGTGGGGACAATGGCCGTCTTCATGGATTTGACTGCACGACGAAAACAGGAGAAAGAACAGGACGCCATCGTTGCCGTCTCCAGAGCCCTGCGCAATGCGGCCGATCGAGAGCAAATGTTATCCATCCTGCTCAACCAGATGGAAAACCTTCTAGATGCAGATGGTGCAGCTATTGCTTTACGTGAACCCGAAAGCGGGGAAACGGTGATCGCTTCCGCATGCTCTAGCTGGGCTGAATGGAAGGGAGAGCGACTCCCAGCCGGGGTTGGTGTGAGCGGTAAAGTCATCGAATCGGGCGAGATATACACCAGCGAAGATATTCTTTCCGATCCGCTGTTCGCCCGCCCTGAACTCCTGGGGGAGATGCGCTCACTTATTTGCGTCCCCCTCATCGCTCATGAGGAAACCCTTGGTGCTTTACTCCTCGGTCGTAATCGATCCTTTGATGAGAGCGAGATACGGATTATGACAGCCATCGCCGATATGGCTGCTAATGCAATCCGCCGGGCCACGTTGATGGAAACTTTGGAAGTCCGTGTTCGCTCACGAACACGGGAGCTGGAAGAGGCCAATGAACAACTTAAAGAGCTCGATCGGCTGAAATCCAGCTTCGTCTCCAATGTATCCCACGAACTCCGCACTCCGATCACCAACGTGATGCTTTACCTCTCCCTGCTCC
>CBDTTY010000291.1:0-1560 GCA_965363875.1 uncultured Anaerolineales bacterium | reverse complement strand
TACGTGGTCGAGTTACCATCCGCTTTGGTTCTCATCGATGCCGGCTCTCCCGGTGATACTCAGAAGATACTCTCACGGCTTAACGCCTTCAGGGGCAAACCCCTGCGTCTCATTTACATCACACATGCCCACCTCGACCATTACGGAGCGGCGGCTTCGATACAGCGCGCAACGAACGCTCCATTGGCGATTCACGCTGAAGATGCTGGGACGATGGCAAAGGGGGAAACCCATCTCGGTCAGGTTCGCGGCCGAGGCCGGCTCACAGCCGCGTTGATGCCCATCGTGAGAAGGCTGTTCCCGGTTGAGCCGGTTACAGCCGACCCTGTGCTTCACGATGGGCAAGATTTGGGGGATTTCGGTTTGCCCGGGCAGGTACTCCACACCCCCGGACACACACCAGGATCGACTTCGCTTATTGTGGATGGCAGATTGGCCTTCGTTGGAGATTTGTTCTCCACCTTTGGGAAGCCCCATACCCAGCGCCTGTACGCCCACGACTGGTCAGCAATAGAAAGGAGCCTTGAACGATTAAATGCGCTCGATCTCGAGTGGCTCTATCCAGGCCATGGTCGGCGACCCTTATCCGGAGAGGAATTCGCCTTGCTGGTCTCCACACAACGATAAGAGTGCCCCCAGCTTTGAGATTGAAGCAGCGGACATTCTTATCATGCACTATTTAATTGTCTTAGGGGAAATTATGCAGCGGACACCTTCAGGGTCAGCATACCCTCTTTAATCCATGAAAGGCCAAACCCAAGATACGGGAATCGCCGAACAATCCTTTTGCCGATTTCCGTAGTCACGAGATCGATCTCGATCTGGTCGCCGCAAATACCCTGCATTTCTTCCGTCCACGCATAGCCGAAGCCAAAATACGGGAAACCCCACTTCCTTTCACGGCGAACTTTGCTGGCTGTCAATGCTGTTGCATTTCCTCCGATGGTCCCCCCCATCTCTTTCACCCAGGCAAAGCGAAAACCCCGATACGGGAAGCCATATCTTTTATCTTTACCCACGTCAACCGCCTGTAGATCGATGGACACTTCCTTGGATGAACCCTGCATTCTCTTTGCCCATGCAGAGCCCAACCCAAAGTAGGGAAACGACCACTTTCGCTCCATGCCAACTGCGGTCGTCGTAAGCGGGACCTGCAGCTGCCCACCATTCGCCTTCACCATGTCTACTAAGGCTTGATAGGAAACAGGGTGAGCATTCCCATCGTCAAACACTCCGGGATCTTCAACGAGCGGCTCCTTGCAGTTCGGGCACCTACCGCTCCACCCTTCAAACTCACACCTACAACTAGCGCAATACATTTTCTTTCCCTTTCCTTGAAGATAGAGATAAGTTGATTATGATTACCATAACTGGGAATAGATAGGCGTCCATGACATGAGGCTGACTTCTGGGGAAGATCTAGCAAAGCTAGACCAGTAAATGCTTAAAGGCAATTCAGCATATCGCACTTTTCAAGGGGACTTGCGGAAATTGGATCTAGCGCTGTTTTCATGGGTTGTCATTCTGAGCCGACGCGCAGCAGAGGCGAAGAATCTCGTT
>CBDTTY010000290.1:0-1600 GCA_965363875.1 uncultured Anaerolineales bacterium | reverse complement strand
TCAGCACATTATGACCACCTGCCGCGGCGACCTCCAGAGCGCGTTTGACATGCTCCTGTCCCCTTATTTCCCGAAAGTCGAGATCGACCTTGCCTGCACTCGCTTCGGGCATCTTCGCTTCTTCCGGCGGGATCGGAACCACCCCTGAGAGATGATTCACAAGCTCGGTTAGTGAACTGACGGGAATCACTTCCAGATCCCGGACCAAAGCAGCCTCCGACGAATCTTTCGCCGGCACAAATATCCGCTTCATGCCTTCCTGCTGAGCCAGCGCCGCCATGGGCAGCACCCCCCTCACATGGCGAACCGAGCCATCCAGGGAGAGCTCTCCGACCGCCATCACCTCCGCCAGCCACTCCGTTCGTATCTGCTCGGAAGCCGCAAGCACGCCTAATGCGATCGGCAGATCATACGCCGGCCCTTCCTTTCGAAGGTCAGCAGGGGCCAGATTTACGGTTACGCGATGACGGGGAAATACAAGTCCCGCGTTCTTGATTGCAGCTTGAACGCGTTCACGGCTCTCCTGAACAGCGGTATCAGGCAAACCTACGATGGTGAAGGAGGGCATCCCGCGCGTGGTGTCCACTTCAACTTCCACGATCTCCCCCTCCAGCCCAACGACGGCTGCAGCGTGGACCTTTGCGAGCATAGTTCCAGTCTACGTGTTCAAAGGAAAAAGGTCAAATTTCTAGAAGGGAAGCGGCAACGGATTCCTATCTCGAAGCTTCATGGGCAATTAAACGCTCAACTCAGGAATGTCGTGGCCGAGTGCTGCTCACTGCGTTTGTCCGAAAAAAGCCTCGGCTTGCGCTATGTACTCGCGGACATAAGCGCGGTCCCACGCCAGGGAGAGGAACATACGCAGCGCCTCGGAGCTTCTCATATGCTCGCCCTGATCCAGATAACACACACCAAGGATGAAGTACGCAAGATCATATTTTGGTGAGAGTTCGATCGCCGTCTGCGCGCTTTCCAGAGCACCTGCGACATCACCCAGGCTGCGTTGAGCGAAAGCCTTATTCGTAAAAATTGCGCTATCGTATGGATTTAGCTCCTCAGCCTTTTCCGCTGCCGCCAAAGCTTCTTGCACGGCGCCCTGATGAAAGTAGACAAAGCTCATGTCACGATAGGCTGTCCAATCATCAGGGTCAAGATCTTTGGCGATGTTGATTTCAGCCAGCGCCTGATCGAGGTCTTGCTGCTGAACGAAGATGTAACCCCTTGCCAGATGGGCTCCAACCGGATCTGTGTCACGGGCGACGACGGATTCGAGAGAATCACGCGCCCTATCGTAATCCTGCATTACAGCATAGACATAGCTCAGCGTGAGCGCAGCCTGATCGTTTTGTGGATAGTACTCAACCGCCTTTAAAAGCAATTCCTCAGCCCGCGCAAACTCAAGGCGATCCCAATAGGCGCTTGCGAGAAGCATGAGGCTGTAAAGATCTTCCGGCTGCAGGTCTTCGGCCCAGGCTAGTTCTCGTTCTTCCAAGGTCGAATCATCCAACTGATGATAGGCCATAGCCAGCAGCGCATGCGGCGCCCCCCAATCAGGCGCGAGCGCTATCAGATCATTCGCCTTCTCAACTGCCTTCTCAAA
>CBDTTY010000289.1:0-1615 GCA_965363875.1 uncultured Anaerolineales bacterium | reverse complement strand
GAAGGAGTTGGAGCTATGGGTAGAGAAGCAGTCATTGTTTCAGGAGCAAGAACTGCAGTGGGCCGGTCGAAACGGGGAACACTGGTAAATTACCGAGCGGAGGACATGGCCGCGGCGGTTGTCAGAGAAGCCTGGAAACGCGCCGGTGATTTAGATAAATCCATCGTGGATGATGTCGTGATCGGGTGTGCTTTCCCGGAGGGTAGCCAGGGTTTGAATATGGCTCGACCCGTTGCCATGCACGCCGGATTTCCATCTTCCGTCCCGGCGATGACGGTCAACCGTTTCTGCTCGTCGGGATTGCAGACGATTGCCCAGTCCTGTGAACGGATCATTGCCGGTGGAGCCGATATCATCGTCGCTGGCGGCGTGGAAAGTATGAGCATGGTTCCCATGACTGGGTTCCGGATTAGTCCACATCCGGGCTTGATGGATACCATGCCTGAGGTTTACGTTAGTATGGGACAGACCGCGGAAAACGTTGTGAAAGAATACAATGTGAGCCGTGAAGATATGGACGAGTTTGCTTTCCATAGCCACAGGAAGGCTTCAGAAGCGCAGGACGCTGGTAGGTTCAAAGAAGAAATCGTCCCTCTGGAGGTCACGACAACAACGCTTGACGGGACAGATAAAGTGATCTTCGATCAAGATGAATTAATACGGCGCGACACGACGATTGAAGGACTCGCCAAATTGAGACCGGCTTTCTCCCCGAAAGGGTCGGTCACGGCTGGAACCTCCTCGCCGCTGTCAGATGGTGCGGCCGCGGTAGTTATTATGAGCGCCGAGAAAGCCGATGAACTGGGGTTAGAACCGTGGATGCGTTTCGTTGGCTTCACAGCAGCTGGCGTTCCACCGGAAATCATGGGCATCGGTCCGATCAAGGCTGTCCCAAGAGTGTTGGAACGCTATGGGATGAAGCTTGAAGAATTCGACCTGATCGAGTTGAATGAAGCCTTCGCCTCGCAGAGCCTGGCGGTGATTCGCACGTTGGAATTGAATACAGAAATCCTCAATGTCAACGGTGGGGCGATCGCACTTGGTCACCCACTCGGTGCAACTGGAGCCAAGCTGACTGTACAGATCATGCACGAGGCGAAGCGCCGTAAGTCGAAGTATGTCATGGTAACAATGTGTATCGGAGGAGGGATGGGTGCAGCCGGTATTTTTGAGAATCTGCTGCAGTAGATGTAGATTAACGTAGAACCTCAATCAATTAAGCGAAGGAGTTCATGATGGCATTAACTGTAAAAGATCTAATGGAACGCATGCCGGGGGCGCTTATCCCAGAGAAGGCTGAAGGGGTAGATGCCGTGATCCAATTCCACCTGGGCGAGGAGGGAGGGGACTGGATTTGCAAGATCAAGGATCAGGTTTGCACGGCTGACCCGGGAGTCATTGAAGAACCTAACCTTTCATTGACGGCTGAAGCTGCGGATTACATCGATATGATCACAGGCAAATTAAACCCTATGACGGCTATTGCGACGAAGAAGGTCGTCCTAAAAGGGGATTTAAACCTGGCGATGAAGTATATGAATCTCTTCGCGCTCTAACTTCGTACATCCGTAGGAGCATCACTACAGAGGTATACGAGCCCCAATTTGGGGCTCGT
>CBDTTY010000288.1:0-1695 GCA_965363875.1 uncultured Anaerolineales bacterium | reverse complement strand
TGACAATCGCAATTTCCGATAAGGACATCCAGAGCTACCGACGGAGAACCTACCGTATCAACCCCAAGCAACGGCTCAGCAGTGTCGAAGACGCGCTCGAGCATGTGGATGAGCGCGGATTCGTCATGCTCTGGCCCATTAAGGGCATGGAAATGCCCAGCCTTTGGGCCGCCGTCTCCGGCGACAAGCCAGTTGCCAACGAACATGACGACCCCGGCCATATCACCTGGGGCTGGAAGGATCAGATGCTGGATCAACGCCGCTGGTACTACGGCAAACTGCTGCGCGGGAAAGCGACCTTCGTTAGTTTGCGGATCCTCCCCTATTTTTATGCTTTAGCTCCACGCCTCGCTGATCTCGATGACTACCGCGAGGCCTACCACGCTGGTCATCTTACGCACGAAGCCAAAGCAATCGCCGACGTTCTCCTTCAACGAGGTCCCCAAAATTCTGTAGGGCTCCGCCAGCTTACGCATATGACTGCCCGGAGCTCGAAGTCACGTTTCAATCGCGCCCTCACCGATTTGCAGCGGGGACTCTGGATTCTGCCAATGGGGATCGCCGAGGCGGGTTCGTGGCGCTATGCCTTCATCTATGAACTCTTCGATCGCTGGTTCCCGGATGTGTCTGAGCAGGCACGCGGAATATCACTTCGTCAAGCTAGGGCAGAACTCGTGAAGTTTTATCTTCGATCTCTGGGGGTTTCCCGAAGTCGCGAGATCGCGAAACTTTTCCGCTGGGAAGCGGACAACACCCTCCAAGCACTGGAAGATCTAGAAAACGCGGGTGATGCCCTGCCTTTAAATGATGACCGCTGGGCGATTGAAGCCATCGTTCGGGGAAAACCAGCTACGTAAACACTTAGTTGTTAATCCAATCCCTCACCGGATAAGAAGCACCCTGTTGTACGAAGAACGAGATGCTTCATTTCGTTCAAAAATGACATTCATTAGTGCAGAACTCTTCCCGTCCTTGTCATTGCGAGGAGCCCGAAAGGGCGACGTGGCAATCTCACAACAACATAGGAGGAGATTGCTTCGTCACTTCGTTCCTCGCAATGACATCAAGGAGATACTTTCGTCATATTGGGATGTCGCTTGTTCCTTAAGAAGGAGCTTTCACGAGCAGCATTATAGGGATTTCTCAGTCGCCGTTTCACGGCTCGCTCGAAATGACAGGTGGGGAAGAGCCAAATTAAAGTATGTCATTTCGAGGAGCGGAGGGCGCGTAGCACCCGCAGTGACGAGAAATCCCTGAGACGACTCGATTAGTAATTCGAGGATTATTTAAAGAAGGGAGACTGGAGAAGCTAAATAACGAATGTGTTAAACGACTTACTAACTCCTTCTTATACCCGGACAACTTTCAAATCTGCAACGAAGGAGATCATCTCGAGACGGATTCTTTTTGCAGCGCTTTCAAAATTCTCGCTTGTATATCTGACCGGGGTCACCAAGCCACCGCGCTTCTTTCCTTCCAGGCGAGCTTCCGTCACAAATCCCATTGAAGAGATGGTGATGCCAATGTCCTTCGGAACGATGATGTCTATGTCGCCCACAAACCGATAGAGTTTAAAGGTGACCTCATCTTCCGGGAAATTGGCCTGGGTGAAATCAAGATCGACGTCGCCCACAAAACTCCAGATCTCCTGATCCAGAGCATCCCATTCACCTGAGCGGCGTAGATCCCCGAAGA
>CBDTTY010000287.1:0-1774 GCA_965363875.1 uncultured Anaerolineales bacterium | reverse complement strand
TATTCTTCCGACGATGGTTTCTCCGTAATCGACTACCGCCAGGTGGATCCGGTTATCGGTAGATGGGAGGACATCACAGGGATTGCATCCGATTTCCGCCTGATGATTGACGCGGTGGTCAACCACACCTCAGTGAAAAGTGATTGGTTTCAGGGTTTCTTACAAGGCGATCATCATTACCACGAGCACTTCATATCCGTCGATCCAGAAGCGGATTTATCTATGGTTGTGCGGCCGCGCGACCTGCCCCTGCTCACACCTTTCGATACCCAAAGTGGTCAATTTCATGTCTGGACAACCTTCAGCGCCGATCAGGCCGATTTGAACTATGGCAATCCAGAAGTCCTCTTAGCGATCATCGACCTACTCCTTTTTTATATTCGACAGGGGACCCAATTGATCCGTTTAGATGCCATAGCCTTTCTATGGAAGGAAATCGGTTCTGCGTCCATTCACCTTCCGCAGACCCATGCCATCATCCAATTAATGCGCACGATCGTGGATGCCATCGCTCCATGGGTGTATCTAATCACTGAGACAAACGTCCCTCATCGTGAGAATGTCTCTTACTTTGGTGACGGAAACAATGAAGCGCATCTCGTCTACCAGTTCGCCTTGCCCCCTCTTGTACTGCACACACTTTTAACCGGTGATGCGACAAGCCTGACTGCTTGGGCATCTGAGCTTGAAACTCCTTCCCGAAACACAACTTTCTTCAACTTCCTCGCTTCCCACGACGGTATCGGCCTGCGACCTGCTCAAGACTTTCTCTCTAGCAGCGACATAGACCGCCTCGTCGAGTGGACGGAAGAATGTAAGGGTGGAGTGTCTTATCGTCGTGTTGGTGAAGTCGAAAGAACTCCATACGAACTCAACATCACGTATTTCGACGCGCTGAGGGATCCGGATAGCGCCGATACCCCTTCCTCCAGATGGATTGCCCGTTTCATTTGCTCTCAAGCCATTATGCTATCTATGGCTGGTATCCCCGGGATCTACTTCCATAGCCTTTTTGGATCAAGAAATGACTTGATGGGCGTTGAAGCAACCGGTCGATTGCGGTCGATCAATCGCGAAAAATTTCAAGCGGGCGATCTCGCTCAAAAGCTCTCTGACCCCATGAACACTGCCTCTCAGGTTTACCAAGCGTACTGCAGTTTGTTGGCGGCCAGAAAACGCCACCCTGCTTTTAATCCTTATGCCCCTCAGCGCGCACTCAATCTACACCCCGGCATATTCGCCCTGCTGCGCACAGACCTTGATGGACTCAGGCGGGTGATCTGTTTACATGAGGTTGCTGGCAAGACAACCAGATTGAATGTAGATATTCACGAGTCAACCACCGCCCAAGCCATCGATATTCTAACTGCCGAGGAACTTGACCTCCGCTCATGCGAACTTGAACCCTATCAGGTTCGCTGGATCACTCTCGATGAGTAAAAAATATTATGAGACCGCTCTGACCTACGATCCGAACTCGCAAATATCACACCGCAGCGGCTGAGAACAGAGGACGTTCACCGTAGATACAACACAATCGTAAATCACCCTTCCATGATGCAAATATCCCCTCTTTCAAGATCGAGCCCTTTACCTTATAACCCTGAGGAGATTTTCGGTATTTATTCCACCCAGGTCTTTAAGTCTCGAATTTCAACACCCATGTTCCGATCGGAAAATTGCGCACAGAGCCGTTTTACGCTATCTTCTCCATCAGTTGTTCAACAACCCCTCGACCAGAACCCTTGGTGGATGTGCGTTGATCTGTCGTGGG
>CBDTTY010000286.1:0-1798 GCA_965363875.1 uncultured Anaerolineales bacterium | reverse complement strand
TGAAAGGCAATCGTAAATAACGGGGGCAGTTCTTTGCGTTATGATGGTAGAGAGCAACACCTAGTTTTGGGAGGTTCACGTTGACCGAATGGGTCGGTCAGACGCTATCAAAGGTTTTAATCGAGAAGCGGATTGGCCATGGAGGTATGGCCGAGGTTTATCTCGGTCACCACGGCACCTTGAAGCGCGCCATGGTCGTCAAAATCCTCTACGCACACTTATCCGCAGACCCGCGTCACATAGCCAGGTTCCACACCGAGGCTCAGGCTGTGGCTGCCTTGCGTCATCCCAATATCGTCCAAGTTTTCGATTTCGACATCGTCAAAGGTCAGCCGTATATCGTGATGGAATTACTCGATGGCGTTTCTTTAGAGCTGTATCTGCATAGTTTGAGAGCCAGTTCACAAACGCTGCCGAGGGAGTCTGTGATCCGCTTGATAAATAAGCTCGCTGACGCTCTCGATTACGCGCATGGTGAGGGGGTTATCCATAGAGACATCAAACCCGCTAATGTGATGCTCTGCAATGGAGCTACCCCTATTGAGTTGGGGAATCCGCTTCTACCCAATGTCGAGCCAGTGCTTACAGATTTCGGTTTAGCCCGAATAAGTTTCAACTCCGAGCAAACTGAGCCCGGCACCATTATGGGCACTCCAGCGTATATGAGTCCAGAGCAAGTGGAGGGGCAGGCAGTGAGCCCGCGCTCGGATCTATATGCCCTCGGCGTTCTTGCCTATGAGATGCTTGCCGGGGAGGTGCCGTTCAAGTCTGCCGAGGACACTCCAGCTTCGATCATGTACCAGCAAGTGCATACTCCACCTCCCTCTTTGCCATCCGCTGGTGCCTCATTAAAAAAGGTCATGAAGCGTGCCCTTGCCAAACAGCCTGACAAACGCTATGCGCTCGCGGGGGACTTTGCCCACGATCTTGAGAATGCCGTAACTTCAGAATCCAAGACAACACCTACCCGCATGGTCCCTAAAATCCCTCGGCGCACACTGTATATCGCGCTTGGCTTGATCCTCGCCGTATCTATTTCCATCATAGGTTTTACTGGAGATTGGTTCGGCAGCCCAGATCCAGAGTCTGAGACAAAGCCAGCGACACTGACTTCAGTTCAATTGACAGAGAACCCCCAGCCTGCAGCGGACAATCCCCCTCCTGTTGAACCTACACGTGAGCCGCCACCCGAAGAAGATGCACGCGTTAAGCTCGATCTCAACAATCCAGATTACGCAGATCCATTCGATGTCACTAATGGTTGGACACAATATGATGTCGAGGGCAGTGGAGCATACCGGGTTGAAAACGGGGAATTGATCGGGGTCGACTACGTTCCAGAAGAAAAATTCACCTACTGGACTATCCTCAACAGGCAATCGGGAAATGTCTATGCTGAAGTCAGCGCTACTAATGGTGACTGTATCTTAAAAGATTCAGTGGGCATTGTTATCCGCATCGACGAGGAAACCGGCGCCAGCGGTTACGGTTTCGAGGTATCCTGCGATGGAAACTGGCGAGTCCGCCTGCACAGGGATTCTAAAAATCCAAGAGTGGTAAAGGACTGGACCCCCTCCGCGGCGATCCTTACAGGAGCGGGCGCTACAAACCGGCTTGGTATCATGGGGTATCGCGATCGTTTCTACCTATTCGTTAACGACCAGCCGGTAGGCAACATAACCGATCCACAATACAGCCGCTCCTTTGGCCAATTCGCCCTTTATGTCCGCGCCTCCCATACCTACGACCTGAGTGCCACGTTCGACGACTTCTCATATTGGAACATCCGTTTCGTCCC
>CBDTTY010000285.1:0-1802 GCA_965363875.1 uncultured Anaerolineales bacterium | reverse complement strand
CCCCAGATGCATGGTTGGAATATCTCATCCAATCTGCCATGCAGCAATTCGATCTCGTCTCTGGTTTTAATGAAGCTGAGTTTGCCCTCCAACATACTGACACCATGCAGCAAATCGTCGAGCAGCTGAATATAAATGGGACTCCGATCGATACTACAATGGTGGTCGACGATGTCATTCAACAAAAAATGTTTAAACTGGAAGCCTTCATTGCTCGTCCTGAGAGCGATTTTCTCCCGACTGCCTATCTTGATCTTCTCCGGTCCGGAAAGGAGAAACATCAACTTCAATTCGCTGGGATCAAGAATCTAGCGATTTATAAATATGAAATCGATCGCTGGATATTGGCCGAATTGCATCAGGGTGGGATACCACTCCTTCTTGGGACTGACGCGGGTACCGGTGGGATGGGGATCGTGCCTGGTTTTTCCATCCACGATGAGCTGCGGATCCTGGTAGAAAATGGGTTTACACCTTATGAGGCACTAGTTTCGGGGACCGTGAATGCCTCTGCTGTTGTAGAAAAGATGGTTGGCGTTGATGATTTCGGGACGATTGAGATTGGTAAAAGAGCCGACCTGCTTCTTATGGACACTAATCCGTTAGATGATGTCAGTGCACTAACCGACTTACGCGGAGTGATGGCTGCTGGCCGATGGTTTTCGCGGGAAGCACTAGACCAAATGATTGTCATTGATTAATCACCAGCGAGTAACGCGCACGAGATCATATCTCACTTCTTGATAGAGATAAGCTTGGACGGGGTGTTTCATTATCGCAAAGCGAATTTAGCGGGAGGCGAGTATGAACGTCGTATCTCATAATAGAAAAGCATGGGATAAATTGGTCGATAAGGGTAATCGATGGACCGTGCCGGTAAGCCAAAAAGAAATCGCCGCCGCGCGGAAAGGTGAATGGAAAATCTGGCTCACCGAATCAAAACCTGTTCCGGAGGCTTGGTTTCCAGATATCAAAGGGGCACGGATTTTATGTTTAGCTTCTGGAGGCGGTCAGCAAGGACCCATCCTGGCTGCAGCCGGGGCGGATGTGACCGTATTTGATAACTCACCCAAACAACTCGAGAAAGACCAGATGGTCGCCGAGAGAGAGAGCCTGCCCCTGCGGACCGTTGAAGGAGATATGTGCGAACTTACTGTATTTGACGATAACACTTTCGACCTAATCGTCCACCCTGTCTCCAACCTTTTCGTCCTTGACACTCGCCCCGTCTGGGCAGAAGCCTTTCGTGTGCTTTGTAAAGGGGGAGAATTACTGGCAGGGTTTGTGAATCCGGCAGATTATCTCTTCGATCCAAAGCTCATGGAGAAGGGCGAATTGCGGGTCCAATATTCCCTACCTTACTCGGATGCTGAGAGCATCAGCGAGGAGGAGAGAGTAGAATTCTACGGGGATGATGCACCAATTGAATACAGCCATACGCTGGAAGAGCAGATTGGTGGGCAGCTCGAGAATGGTTTCGTAATCATCGGCTTTTATGAAGATTATCGAAGCGATTCGCCGATTGCGAATTACATGCCATCTTACATTGCAACCCGGGCGAAAAAACCTCTGCACGGGTAGGAACGATATGGCTAATAGAAACCTGCTCTAGCGCCTAATACCAGGCGATTGCAATGATGCTATTGGTAATATCAGCTGGCCCCCCCACTGAAATACAGTAATTAAATCCAAAATCTTATACGTAATCCATCAATGTTTCACGAAGAGCGGCTGCCTGCATAATGATTGAAAGGCAATCGTAAATAACGGGGGCAGTTCTTTGCGTTATGATGGTAGAGAGC
>CBDTTY010000284.1:0-1810 GCA_965363875.1 uncultured Anaerolineales bacterium | reverse complement strand
GCTCCGCGAGTTTCAAGCTTCTGACCCGCAATGGCTATCGCAAATGCGATAAGGGCGCAGATGGGAAAAATTGCAAAAGAGATCGAGAGCAAGGACTACTCCATTTGAGGTGCCGACAATGTCATTTATTGACTGAGGTTCAGCTTACGGTGCGGGCGTTATCGCTGCAAGAATCTCGAGCAAGAGCCGGTGGCTCAAAGCAGCTCTTCATCTGATATACAATCGACACACAAGCCTTGGAGTTGACCCTATGTTCATAAACGCGCCGCGATATTATCTTCCAGTCATTGCTGCCTTGCTTGCGGTGCTTGGCGGCTGCTCCGCCGACATGAAAGAGGACTCCGCTCATTCCGGATCGGTGATGAATTATCACCGCGTGAATGAACGGCTGGTCACGGGAGGGCACCTTCTCGAGGGTGGCACCGCAGCGTTGCAAGTAGAGGGTGTGAAAGTCGTTATCGACCTTCGTGACGAACCACCCTCTGACGAGCAAGAGCGGTATGCTGAGCAGGGCATAGAATGGATTAACATTCCGGTCGTATGGAACGATCCACAGAGAACAGATTTTGAGCTCTTTAGTGCAACCATGAGTGAACATCAGAACGAACACGTGCTTGTACAATGTGCAGCCAACTACCGCGCCTCGGCGATGACCTATCTCTATCGTGTGACTGTTGGAAATGTCTCGGAAGGCGATGCTAGAAAGGATCTATATGCAGTTTGGGATCCGAATGAAAATGACACGTGGCGCGAATACATAAGCGCCATAAAAGGCGTAAACCCTGGGAAGTCGAATTGATTCGTGCCGTACTCTCAATATTGCTACTGCTAGCTGTGCTCCCGGCTAACGCCGATACTGAAATTCATAAGTGTGTGGATGCGGACGGTAACGTCGCGTATCAACAAACTCCGTGTCCCGTGGTTAAAGAAGAGACGCCGGAAGTCGTTGAGCAAGCGGAACAACCGCCACAAGCACTCGTCGCTAGTGATCTAACGCCCGAAGAAGTTGAAGCTTGCAAAGATCCATTACGGGATGCGATTGATGAAGTCGAAGCAGAAATGCTTCGCGGTTTTTCGCCTGAAGAGGGCGAGGAGTTTAAAGTGAAACTCCGCACGCTCACACAAGAAATGCGAGCGTGCGGATAACAGTAACTCTGTTAGTAGCTCATGCTGGCGCGATACTGTCCCACCACCATGGTGTGTCCCTCTACCATCTCGTCCCATTTGGAGAACAGGCCAGTTCTTTCGCCCTCACTCATATGGCTGAACGCCCCGTCCGCATCAAACTCAGCCCAGTTAGCCACTTCCGAGGCAAGGGTGCAGATGTTGACGTCGCCGCCTTGGCTCGTATGGCTAAACCGAACGCCTTGAGCGCCACCTGCGACCAAAGCAGGACGTAATTCGTCCTCTAGCCAGGTATGAAATGCGTCGCCCTGGCCTTGCTTAAGCTTGAATTGGCGAACAACTAACAGATTGCGTTCCGCCTCTTCGTCCCGAGGAATCATGAGTTTCTTGTGAATTCTCGATTCCCGCTGAGTTCTTGAAGAGATTGTCTTGCCGATCGCATCCACCCAATCAGCTTGCGCTTCGCCTAATCCCCCAATGCCGTCGCCCGCTTCATCCATGCCGCTGTGATCAGCGTATGCAGAAACGATATGGTAGGTATCCAAGGAGCCACGGACCTCCTCGTAAACAGCGCGATGCCCGTTCCCAGCTTCTTTTTGAGCGGCCGCTAACTGTTCTTGTAGCGCAACCCATTCCGCACCACCGTCGGTATTGGTGTGGACGGTCCGAACCAGAAAGAAATTTG
>CBDTTY010000283.1:0-1814 GCA_965363875.1 uncultured Anaerolineales bacterium | reverse complement strand
CCCTAAAAAGAGCGTTTGCAGGGTGCACGGTTTTTGGAAAATTCTGAGAGAGTACAGAAAAGAATGCGGAGAGAAAATATGGAGACCACCTCAATGAGTGGTCTCCATATATACCTTCCCACCCTCAATCCTGATTATAGATGTTCTGCCATCCAGCATGACAGTTCGTAAGGAATCTGTAAGCCGATCGGGCTTGCTTTAATTATTAAAGCCACCTGAACTCAACGGGTACCTGGCTGCCGCTGGACTCTATGCTTGTCTCACCGAGAATACCAAGAGAAAATCACCCCCAAGCGGGGCTGCTTCACTCCTGCTTCCCAAGTCCAGCACGCAATTGCTCCCTTAAGACATCTACGGGTTGAAGCTGGCCATCCGTATCTTCATAGTACCAATGGTCCCAGCCATTACATGGACCACCATCACTGAGCTGACGCGCGGACTGATGGATCGAACCTTCAAACCCATCGATGAGAAGATTCCCATCCGGCTTCACCTTCGCCACACACTCGCGATCCTTGCGGAAGAAAAGCTGCTGTCCGGCCTGAATCAAACCGACTTCCAGCAAGCGAGAGAAGGCGACTCGAGGCGCATTCCGCTTCCGATCGCTCACATCGAACACAACTTCATCGTAAGCCTCGACATGGATGGCTTCGATGCGCTTGGCGGCGATTTCCGCATAACCATCATCGCGCTCAATGCCCATCCAGTTTCGATGTAGGCGTTTCGCCACCGCTCCAGTTGTTCCCGTTCCGAAGAACGGATCGAGGACAAGATCGCCGGGGTTCGATGATGCCAGAATAATCCGATACAGAAGCCCTTCAGGTTTTTGCGTTGGATGCGCCTTGCGTCCTTCCTTCCTAATTCGCTCCTCACCTGTGCAGATTGGGAGCGTCCAATCGCTGCGCATCTGTTTATCATCGTTCAGTGCTTTCATAGCATGGTGGTTAAATGTGTATTTCGAATCCTTCGATCGCGCAGCCCAAATCAACGTTTCATGCGCATTAGTGAAGCGCACTCCGCGGAAGTTCGGCATCGGATTCGTCTTGATCCAGACGACATCATTCAAGATCCAGAAATCGAGGTCCTGAAGCATAGCGCCTAACCGGAATACGTTGTGGTAGGAACCCATTACCCAGATCGAACCATCTGGTTTAAGCGCACGTCTGCAAGCAGAGAGCCAGGCTCGCGTGAACTGATCGTAGGCCGCGAAGCTTGGAAATTTATCCCAGTCATCGTCGACGGCATCTACCCGGGTCATATTCGGCCGCCAGAGATCTCCGGAGAGCTGCAGATTGTACGGTGGGTCCGCGAAGATCAGGTCGACGCTGCCTTCGGGCAGCCCCTGGAGCATCTCAACACAATCACCTTGTAGGATTTGATTAATTGGAAGATCCTGTCCCTCATTCGCCATCACTATCTGCTCCCGATGAGCAAGTTTTTTTGTCATCGCTTGAGTTTCAATTGGTTGAATACTGGACGTGAACGAAAAGAGCAATCTCGAAACCTGTTCCCGCCAAAGTCAGGACAGTCTACTACGCGATCGCACTCACTGGCAATTATGCGTAGAGAGCCGCATAACTTTTACGCAGGTAACCCGCGAATCTTGACATTCGCTACCCTTCACGGTATCCTTCGTCCGCATCCTGCGGGTGTAGTTCAGTGGTAGAACGTCTGCTTGCCAAGCAGAAGGTCGTGGGTTCGAATCCCATCGCCCGCTCTCAGAATCTCAAGTTTATTTCATGGCGACGTAGCCAAGTGGTAAGGCAGGGGTCTGCAAAACCCTTATGCGTGGGTTCGAATCCCACCGTCGCCTC
>CBDTTY010000282.1:0-1859 GCA_965363875.1 uncultured Anaerolineales bacterium | reverse complement strand
TATGGGGTGGTGAAATTCCGCACCATGAACCAGGATGCAGAAGCGGACGGTGAGGCGCACTGGGCAATGGAGGGCGATCCGCGCACGACAAAAGTTGGCATGTTTCTACGGAAGACTCATCTGGATGAGTTCCCACAATTTTGGAATGTCCTTAAGGGGGAAATGAGCCTGGTTGGTCCCCGCCCTGAACGCTCGATATTGGTCGATGAACTTCAAAAACAGATACCATTCTACCGCGCCAGGTTATTGGCTAAGCCCGGCATCACCGGTTGGGCACAGATTAATTTCGGTAAAGGGGCCTCGGTGGAAGGGTCAGCGGAAAAGCTCGAGTACGATCTCTATTACATCAAACACCGCGGTCTACTGATGGATCTATGGATCATTCTGAGGACGGCTGGATCTATCATAGGTTTTCGAGGCATTTAGGATGGCAAAGGTCCTTGTCACAGGAGGCGCTGGTTTCATCGGCTCCCATCTCGTGCGCAGCTTGCTCGACCGAGGAGATCGAGTTCGAGTGCTGGATAACCTCTCAACAGGCTCGAAAGCGAACCTCGCTGGTTTGGAAGTTGACTTTATTGAAGGGGATATCCGTGACGCCGCAGTCGTTCAGCAAAGCATTAAGGACGTTGATTTCATCTTCCATCTGGCCGCGTTCATATCCGTGGCAGGCTCGATGGAGGATCCTCTCACTTGCTATACGGCTAACCTGAACGGAAGTCTTAACGTGCTCATGCAAGCCAGTCAGGCAGGAGTTCAACGGGTCGTGCTGGCATCTTCGGCTGCTATCTATGGTGAGAGCGAGAGCCCTGTTGCCGAGAATCATCCCTTGAATCCACAATCACCTTACGCAGCATCCAAACTCGCGATGGAGCAGGCTGCGAAGCTGTTCTCGCAGTCGTTCAGCTTGGAGACCGTTTGCCTGCGGTTTTTTAACGCATACGGGCCGCGCCAATCTCCTGACTCTCCCTATGCAGCAGCCATACCAAAGTTCATCCAAGTCATGCTGGCCGGTGAGCCAGCGACCATCCACGGTGATGGTCGGCAAACCCGCGATTTTGTGTATGTAAAAGATATTGTAGAGGCGATGCTACTAGCTGCGGGTGGAGATTCTATAGACAGTCGAATTTTCAACATCGCCGGTGGTAACTCGATTCCAATAAATGAGTTGGTCGAGACCTTGCAGCAATTCTTCCCTGAAACGCCTGATCCTGTATTCGGTCCTCCACGCCAGGGAGATCTCCGCTTCTCAGAAGCTGATATCTCATTGGCTGAAAGATCGTTGGGATATCGCCCGCGTATCGACTTACAGGAAGGGCTTGAGATTACGGTAGAATGGTTCAAGTCTAGGAGAGAAGTCGAATCTTGAGGAAACCGCTGTTCCAAATTCGTAATCGATACCTCTTTCTGGCAGATCTGTTCCTGATCGCGACATCCGTCCTCGCAAGTTTTGCGCTGCGGCTGGATATTGGACCGCTCTTCTCCTTCTATTTGCCATCGGCGCTGCAGATGGTTGCCATTGCGCTGATTGTAAAGCCTATTGTTTACTACCTCTTCGGTCTCTACCGGCGATATTGGATATATGCCAGTGTACGTGAGCTACGGATTATCTTTTTCGCCTCTGCGGCAGCATCAGGTATTGTGGCTTTACTGATCGTTATCACACGCAGCCTCGGCGGCATGCAAGTTGGGTTCCCCCGGTCTGTCATTGGGATCGACTGGTTGATCTCGCTTTTCAGCGTCGGCGGTCTCAGGATCGTTGTCCGATTGTTGGCTGAAAGCGGACAGGTTAGCCAAAAAGCGAGTAAGAATCGCGGCGGCAAGCGAGTGGTCATCGCCGGTGCAGGGGATGCGGGAGTCCT
>CBDTTY010000281.1:0-1866 GCA_965363875.1 uncultured Anaerolineales bacterium | reverse complement strand
GGCGGTGTAGCTGGTTTACGAGCAGCATGGGATATCGCTCGTCGAGGACTGCGCGTCACACTCCTCGAAAAATCGCCTTTCTTAGGTGGTCGCATGGCCCAATTGGAGACCATGTTCCCCACAGGCGAATCGGCTCGAGACGCGCTGCACAAGCTCATCGAAGATGTTATGGCCCACCCTCTGATTACGATCTTCACCCAGGCGGAATTGGTTGGGATGCAAGGCTATGTCGGCAATTACCAAGCGCGAATTATCCAACATTCTCGCGGGGTAAGCGATGACATCGCCGAGGCTGCGATAGAAGCTTGCCAGATCGAAGTACCAGATGGGTACAACCATGCCCTTACAAATCGCAAGGTCATCTATCGTGCATACCCAGGCTGCTACCCATCGACACCAGCAGTCGACTGGGAGAATTGCCCGGATGGACGGCTCGAAGTAGAGATTGATGGCCGCAAGATGACACTCGAGGATAAACCTAAGGAGTTCGACCTCACTTTCGGCGCGGTCGTCGTCGCTACCGGATTCAATCTGTATGAACCTTATCAGGGTGAATACGGCTACGGCGAGCTTTCCGAAGTGATGACCCTTCCACAATTCATTCGTTTCCTCGCCCTTCATGAGGATGATAACGAGCTCTCCTGGAACGGGCGTCCAATCGGAAATGTCGCCATGATCCATTGCGTCGGGAGCCGGCAAATCGATGGGATCAATCAACCACAGCCGGATGGGAATGTTAACAACTACTGTTCGCGCATCTGCTGCACGGCGACACTTCACGCGGCAAATGAGCTGAAAGAGCGCCTACCCAATGTCAACATCTTTGACGTATACGAGGACATCCGGACCTATGGCCGCGGGCATGAGGAGTATTACATTGATGCTTTAGCGAACAAGGTCCGCTTCCTACGTTTTCATGACGACGAGTTACCCGAGGTCGTCGCCGCTCCTGACGGTGAAACCCACCCAGTCATTGTCAAAGTCAAAGACTACCTGACATGGGGAGAGGAACTCGAAATCCCTGCGGATCTAGTCGTGTTGGCTGTTGGCATCATGCCCCGGCAGGTCGAGGACTTGATCAAGATGTTGAAGATATCTCCAGGAACAGATCGCTTCTTGCTCGAGGTTCATCCGAAATTACGACCTGTTGAGACAGCAGTCCCCGGTGTAGTACTCGCTGGATCCGCCCAAGGCCCGATGAATATTCAAGAGAGTGTAGCTGCTGCATCCGCCGCCGCTGCTAAGGTATCCGTCCTTCTGAGTTCGGGACAGGTTGAGTTGGAGCCATTCGTGGCTCGTGTAAATCTCGATCGCTGCGATGGCACCGGCACCTGCGTTGAGGTCTGCCAATACGAAGATGCAATCGCACTGGAGACGATGACTATTGATGGCAAAGAAGTACAGAGAGCCGTCGTCACCCCCGCGAACTGTGTCGGCTGTGGCGTATGCGTCGGTGCTTGCCCCACTCGTGCATTAGATGTTCAGGGCTGGACAATTGATCAGTATGAAGCCATGGTCGACGCCATCGCGTTGGAACCAGCGGCTGTTGGAGATTAGAAATTATGAGCGAAACAGAAGACCCCAAGGCTCGAGGCATCATGCTTAAAAACCTGAGGCAGGAACATCAGGCGACCGTGGAACAAACCCAGCAACTGCTGAAAGATCAGAAGGCGTTTCGCCGGGAGATGTGCAAGGTCATCCGTGATGAATCCAAGCCGGTCCCCGAGATTGCGGAACTCACCGGGCTTCCCGCCGATCAGATCCTGTGGCATATCACCGCGTTGAAGAAATATGACCTGATCGTCGAAGACGGCATGTGCGGTGAATATTACCGTTACCAGGTCGCAGAGGGAGCAAAGATATGAG
>CBDTTY010000280.1:0-1877 GCA_965363875.1 uncultured Anaerolineales bacterium | reverse complement strand
GGAGGAGATTGCTTCGCCTACGGCTCGCAATGACATATCGTTGGATGATGGAGATCACATGAGGGCGTTTCTGCACCTTTAGCAACGTGTAGTGAACGACCTCTATGAAGAATCAGATTCTCAGCGGGCGCGAGTGGTTCGAATTGGATCTGGTGGTTGAGCCTGATCGAGTTTTGGTGAAAAAGATTGGAGATGGGTGCTCAATAGTTGCTGGGCAGATTGTACGATTTCCTTCATAACCCCACGCTTACCAAACTGCTCGAAGAGTTCAAGCGCTGAGCGCGGGGCATCAAAAGTAAGCTTGGGAGAGACGCGGAGGGATCTCGGCATGTAGATGTGGCGAATCATCTGGAAGATTTCCGCCACCGTTTGTCGTTCTGCAGGGTTTCTTCCAAGTCTCACAATAGGGTTGCGCAGGCTGCTTGGGGCAATTACTCCAGAAACGATGGTCGTTACCAAACGAGTTTCTGGAACCTTCCTGAGAAAAAGTTCGATGCTTGGCGACCACTCGGAAATCGTTGTTTCGGCGCCAGCCATCACGGCCGGGTCTGGTTCGAGTATCCCGCGGGGGAAAACAAGCAGTGCTCCCCCGTCCTGCAGCTGGCGAATGGATTGTCGAATGGCGGATACTTTATCATTCCACGCATTCGTCGTGAAGATAAAGTTGTCCTTGAGCTTTGACAGCGCCTGGTAGAAGGGATATTCCGTCGCAACGATTTTAAGGTCGGATCGATTTAATCTGGAGGCAATGAGAAAACCATCAAGAGTGCCGGGATGGTTTGAGATAATGAGCACCGGACCGTCAGGGGGGATGTGTTCCTGGCCTACGATCTCGGCGTTTCTTATAAACTTTGGCAATAATTGACGGGAAGCTTCCGGAAATCCGAAGCGGGCGACGGATTCGTCCAGCCCAGATACCACCTCGGCAAAGCGTTTGAAGGCAGGGCCAAACATAAGGCGCAACGTGGACTGCATCCAGCGCTGTTTGAATAAGCCACTGGTCACAATTAAATTGTCTATTAGTTGATCGATGAATTTCTCTGTGTTTATTTTCGTATAGGACACTGCCTGGAGCACCTCTGCTATCTTTCTCGGCTGTAGTCACTCATAGCATACACCAAATTCCAACTGAAGCTTCCGCTCTGTTGATCGAATCGAGGGAGCGCTAACGAATAGCTTATCAAGGCTGTGCTGTATTTCACAATGGATAATTGGTTCTAGGGATTTTTCATTGAATTTGTCCTGAGAAGTCCCCCGATTTTGGGGGGGCGAAGTCCCCGACCGGAGGGAGTGGGAAGCGATGTCGAAGGGCTCTCTCGAAATGACAAATTGAGGGTACGCCCGGAGCTGAACCTCCGGGCTAAAAGCTAAAGGGTGTGAAGCACCCTCAGTGTTAGCCCGAAGGGCTTCTGCCATGAGCCCGGCAATTTATTGGTGGGCGGATTACGGCGAACACGGATAATGTCCGTGCAATCGAACGTATCGTTAGAAGATGCATCCTATGGATTTCTCGGTCGCCGCTGCGCGGCTCTCCCGAAATGACATATCGTTGGATAATGGAGATAACACGGGTGCGTATTTGCATCTCTACCACCGCGTAGGGGCCGACCCACGTGTCGGCCCATTGTTGTTTCATACCGGTAGGGGCTCGGCATTGCCGTGCCCTTACAAAACCGCATTAAACGAAAAAGCCTGCTTCACGCAGGCTGCCTCATGGAACCCGTTTTCTCATTCGATCAGGGCTTTGACTAGCTAAGGGCTCTGGTTCCTTCGCCTCACGTGACCAAACTGAGGATGAAGGAGGCGATCACGATCACGGCGATGATGCCGAAGATGATCTGCTGCCCACGGACCGAGCGGGCTTGCTGTTTCGAGAC
>CBDTTY010000279.1:0-1935 GCA_965363875.1 uncultured Anaerolineales bacterium | reverse complement strand
GCCCGGGAGATCGAGTACAAACTGGCTACGATGTCGGTGCTGCCGCGGAAAGCTTGATCGGGTTGGGGCCGAGCTCTTGCAGGCGAGATGTCATTTTACGCACGTCCTCGGCAAAAGTAGCGCCCATTCCGCCGGAGACGTAACGGATCTCCACGCGTTCCGGGGCAAGCCCGACACTCTCTAGTATTTTCTGTATTCGTTGAACTCGAGCGCGCGCTCGTTCATTGCCGCGTTCGTGATGACAGTTGCCCAAGCTGCAGGCTACGATCATCACCCCATCGGCACCCTCATCAAAGGCGTCGAGCATGTATTGCATGTCTATCTTCCCGGTGCAAGGCAAGCGCACGATCTTGACGTCGGCCGGGTATTCCTGGCGCAGCGACCCCGCGGTGTCGGCGGCCATATACCCGCAGTAAATGCAGGTGAAGAGTGTGATTTCAGGGGTAAAAGTATCGTTTTGGCTCATCATTCTTCTTTTGGTCGCAAAGTGAGTGCGCCTTGTGGGCAGGTGGTAACACATGTGCCACAGCCGGTACATGACCACGGGTCGACCATTGGCATGCGTTCACCGGGGATAGATATCATTCCCTTGAATTTACAGACGGGCAGGCAGATCCGGCAGCCATCGCAAAGCTCTTCATCCAGGTAGACAATGTAGGTGACATCGGTTACAGCCATCTGCGGAAACACCTAATCTCCAGCTAATGCAGCAGGGACCTGCCAACGACCCAAGCCAATCCGTATCTGGTCATCATGATAATGATGCAGTTGAATGGCACGTGCCGGGCATTCTGCAGTACAGGTGCCGCAGCCCTGACACCGGGCGGGGTCGATCCAAGCTGCACCGCCCAATTCGCCGACTCCACATAGATCGTATCGCATTTCTGGAATGCCGAAGGGGCAGGTCCGGACGCAAGTGAGGCATCCGGTGCATTTCGTATTGTCTACTTCGGCGATTACACCGCCCAGGTGGAGGATCGGACGGCTGAGGATGGTCAGCGCTCGACCAGCGCAAGCAAGGGCATGTGTGATGCTTTCCTCGATAAACTTCGGGTAATGCGCCATTCCGCAAAGGTAAATACCATCATCATGAAACTCCATCGGGCGCATCTTGAGATGGGTTTCAAGGAAGAATCCCTCAATCGATAAGGAGACGCCGAGCATTTCAGCGAGTTCTCGTGAGCCTCGGGAAGGAATTACGGGCATACTCAGAGCGACAAGGTCCGGCTCGAAAATTAACGTCTTACCGAAGATATGCTCGTGTACGGAGACGACCAGAGCCTGGCTAGCGCCGCGAGGTTCGAGGGAAACGAGCGGAGGTTCTGTTTCAGTGTAGCGCACGAAGAGAACGCCTTTTCGCCGTGCCTCAAGGTAGTGTTTTTCCCGGAAACCGTAGGTGATAATGTTCTTGTACAGGATTACAACCTGACAATCCGGGTTGAGCATCTTAAGCCGCAGGGCATTCTTTATCGTGTTCGTGCAGCAAATTCGCGAGCAATATTCAACCCCGTCATCCGCCTCAACGCATTGAATCATGACCACAGATCGCAGACGTGATGTCCTCTCCGTTTGGTGGGTGAGAATCTCCTCGAGCTCAGATTGAGGGATGATGCGCGGATCCTGGCCCATGAGGTAATGCTTCCCAGTAGCTTCCTTCCCCCCGGTGGCGACGATGACAACACTGTGGCGAATTTCATACTCCGTTAAGGATCCATCGGGGGCTTTCGTTTCAATGCGCGCCCGAAAATCGCCTACGCTTCCTGTATGAGTTGTAACCACACTGTTCAGGTAGTGGCGGATCTTTTCGTGCCCGACAGTTCGGTTAACAAGATCTCTGAGCAGACGTTGCGGGTTCTCTTCTTCGGCGACGTAGTAAATATGATGGAGATTGCCTCCCAGTTCCCCCTGCCGTTCGACGAGGTGGACGTCGTACCC
>CBDTTY010000278.1:0-1979 GCA_965363875.1 uncultured Anaerolineales bacterium | reverse complement strand
AGATCGCGCTCGCCTGGCTGCTCGCTCAGAAACCTTGGATTGTTCCGATACCGGGCAGCCGGAAGCTCGAGCGCCTGGATGAGAACATCGGATCTGTTAGCGTCGACCTTACATCAGACGATCTCAGAGAGATTGAGAGCGCCCTCTCGAAGATCACGGCTCAAGGGGCTCGCTATCCTGAAAACCTGGAGCAAATGACCGATCGCTGAGCGGCAAAAAAGTGTTCTCCGGTTGCATTCCGGTCCCTGCAACCGGCTTCAGACGCGAGGTAAACGACTATTACCTTCAAGTGAAGGAATTCAGGAAATGGACATCAAAAGAAGTGGCTCACAGCCTTCCAGCAAAGGGCCGGTCGAGTATTTTACCGGCACAGCGCGCATTGACCCCCTGTTTCAGGCGAATGATCCGGCGCGCACGCTCGGCGCCAATGTCACCTTCGAGCCCGGCGCTCGGACAGCATGGCACAGTGCTGGGGATGTCCGATCGAGCAAATTCGGCCGGGGGACGCGATCTGGTTCCCGCCGGGAGAGAAGCATTGGCACGGCGCGGCGGCAACCACGGCCATCACCCACATTGCCATTGTGGAACAGCTCGATGGTAAGACTGCCGACTGGATGGAAAAGGTTAGTGACGAACAATACCAGAGCTGATTAAGGTCTGAACACAGGGAAGACATTCATGAGTAAAGTGAATGAGTCCGGGACATAGGTAACAAAATATTCTCACAACATAGGTAACACATATTATCAAGACATGGGTAACACTTTCTCCAGCAGGAGGTGTACCCATGCCCTGGAAAGGTGTTACCGTGAGCGAGCAAAGACAGCGTTTTATCGAAGATTACATGCTGAATTACTACTCCATCACCGAACTCGCCGATCGGTTCGGTATCTCCAGAAGAACCGCCCATAAGTGGATCAACCGCTATAAAAAGCATGGTCAGGAGGGATACCAGGAGCTATCTCGACGCCCTCACGTCTGCCCGTGGCAGACCGATGCGGCGATCGTGCAGGAGCTGGTGAAGCTGCGCAAAGCGCATCCACACTGGGGACCGAAGAAGCTGCTCGACATCATGGAGCAGCGAGATTCTGGGCGACAGCTTCCATCGGTGCCGACAGGATCCCGGATCCTGGCGAGGGAGGGGCTCGTGCGGCCCAGGCGCCGCTATCGGCGTGCACATCCGGGCTGCCCGAAGAGCATCCCACAGGGTCCAAACGACATCTGGGCGGCAGATTACAAGGGACAGTTCCGGCTGAAGAATGGAAGCTACTGCTTTCCGCTCACGGTGAGCGATCTGGCGTCCCGCTACGTGCTGGGGTGCGATGCGCACCCGGCGATCTCGCTGGAGAAGAGTTTTACGCATTTCAGGCGTCTTTTTGAGACCTACGGACTGCCCAATCGCATCCGGACGGATAATGGTGTGCCTTTTGCCTCAAACGCGCTGGCGCGGCTGTCGCAGCTGTCGGTGTGGTTTATCAAACTGGGGATCTATCCAGAGCTGATTGAGCCAGGGAAGCCGCAGCAGAACGGGGTGCATGAGCGCATGCACCGCACGCTGAAGCAAGAGGCTACGATCCCACCTGGTAGCAGCCTGCGGGGGCAGCAGCGCAAGTTCGATGATTTCCGAGAAGAATTCAACGAAGTGCGCCCGCACGAAGCCATCGGCATGAAACGGCCTGCCGAGATCTATCAATCTTCAAGCCGAAGTATGCCAAAGCGGATCGATCGCTACGAATACCCAGCCCATTACCTGGTGCGGCGGGTGAGCCGGGGAGGGACGATCCGGGCCTTCAATCACCAGTTCTTCGTGAGCAATACCCTGCAGGAAGACTATGTGGGGCTAGAGGAAGTGGATGACGGAGTGTACGACCTGTATTTCTGCTTCTACCAGATCGGGAGATATGAGTTGCGATTGAACAAAATCCACGATATTGTGTCTAAGGTAGGGTTAAGCCGGAGGCAGGTGGATCACGCCTCGA
>CBDTTY010000277.1:0-1981 GCA_965363875.1 uncultured Anaerolineales bacterium | reverse complement strand
TGGTCGGGGCGGGCGGATTTGAACCGCCGACCCCTTGCACCCCATGCAAGTGCGCTACCGGGCTGCGCTACGCCCCGAACATGTCCGATTATAGCGCGCCGCGGGGGTTCCTTCAAGGTACGAATGGTAGGCTTCCTCGCGGCGCCCCTCCAACGGATCACGACATGATAGAGACTGGTATGGAGATCCTGTTCAGTTTTTAAGGTTTACTGAATTCAGCCATGATGCGCACGGTATGGCGGACGCCCAATACGAAGTTGTCGATGACGATGTTCTCGTTCGGCGCGTGGATATTCGCCTTCGGGTAACTGATCCCCGCGGTAGCAACGGGGACTTTTAGATCGTGTATGAACGGGTGGTTGGGTCCGGAGCCGGGTGACATAGGCAGGATTCTCTGGGGAACCCCATAGGCATCCTCTGCCGTTTCGACGACAAGATGAAGGAAAGGGTCGTCGAGGTCGGTCCGGGCTGGATTTTCGCCGGCCAGGTATGTGATCTCCACATCGTGAAAGCCCTCGTTATCGAGATGGTTCTGCAATTGAAGAACAACCTCTTCGGGGTCCTGGTCGGGCACAAGACGGAAGTCAACCTTTGCGCTGGCCAGGGCGGGGAGGATTGTCTTCGATCCCGGTCCCTGATAGCCTGAGGTAAGCCCACAAACCGTGCATGTTGGACTGAATATCTCCTCCCGCAGCAATTCGGCGCCGCCTTCGATGTCCTTCAGAAAACCGCTCAGGTCGTAGGTGCTGCGATACTCGTCGCCCATATCTGGGAATTGAGCCATGAGCTCGAGATCACGCTTGCTCGGTGGCACGACGCGGTCATAAAAACCAGGCAGGCGGATATGTTCATCGGGTCCTTTGAGTGAGTTAAGCGCCCATATCAGCCTCCAGGCGGCGTTTGGAAAAATCGAGCCGCCTAATCCGGAATGGGCATCGTGGCTGGCGGATCTCACGGTGAGTTCCACATAGCAAATGCCGCGCAGCCCCGCGACCTGCCCCGGCGTGCCTTCGTGATCAACCCCTCCGAATTCCCAGAGGCACGCGTCTGCGGCAAGAAGGTCGAGGTTGTCGCCGATGAACTCAGGGAGGTTTGGGCTGCCGATTTCCTCCTCCCCTTCAATCAGGAACTTGATATTGCAGGGAAGGTCGCCCTCGCTCATCAAAAAGGCGTCAATCGCCGCCAGACGGCAGATGATATGCCCCTTATCATCGCTCACGCCGCGAGCGAACATCTTTCCATCGCGCAGGGCGGGCTTAAAGGGCGGCGAATCCCAGAGCTCGAGCGGCTCTGGCGGTTGGACATCATAGTGGTTGTAGAAGAGCAGCGTTCGATCCGTCCGGCCTTTCCGCTCTGCGTAGACCACCGGGAAACCCTTTGTCGGTAAGATCTGCACTTCGAATCCTCTTGCGAGCAGCAGCTCTGCGGTTAATTCGGCGCACTCCTCCATGCCGATATTTTGCGTGGCGATGCTGGGTTGGGCGCAAAGCCGGCTCAGATCGCCCATGCTTGTCTGTAGATTCTCTTGGATAATGTCATCGAGCGCTTTGAAATCACCCATTGGATCATGTACTCCTTTCCATTTCTACTATTATAGCGATGTGCATTGGCCTGCCAATCGATTGTTCCTTGATTCGAGAAAGGGTTCTATAATTCTGCTTAAGGAGGCAATGATGCGAGTGATCGATATCTCTGTTCCCATTAGTCCGGATTTGCCGGTGTGGCCGGGCGATCCGCCGGTTGAACTGGTACGAATCGCTAATATTGCGGAAGGGGCGAATGCAAACGTCTCCCGTCTTGCCTGTGGAGTCCATGTTGGCACGCATGTCGATGCCCCGATTCATTTCGTTGATGGAGCCGCGAGCATCGAATCGCTACCTCTGGATAGATTGCTAGGCCGGGCGTACGTCGCCGAGTTTAGCGAAGTCGACGTCATCGACGACAAGGCCCTCGATTCCGCTGGCCTTCCTGCCGAAGTGAG
>CBDTTY010000276.1:0-2041 GCA_965363875.1 uncultured Anaerolineales bacterium | reverse complement strand
GATTCCGGATCGATCGCGGGGCTCGTAAATGGAGCCGGCGAAATCCCCAACAATTCGAATGGATCTGCAAAACCCGCTTCAAAAACTTTCCCCACTTCAGGGCTGTCGAGTTCCGCGTTGAAATCGCCGCCAAAACTAGCGGGGGAACGCGTCCCGATGAATTCCAACGCCTGCTCAATCTGGCGCATCGTGTCCTCATCGGAAAGACCCAACCAGATGCCGTAAGAATGCAGGTCCATACCCTTCCATGTGAGCGCGGCGTGAACCACGCCCGTTGGTTCCTGCAGACTGGCCACAAGCGTGGAATCTTCCGGCGCCTGCGGACCCTTATAAAGCAGCGCAATACCGGTCAGATGCTCAACCGTCGGGAGATACACGACGTTCATCCCCAACCTTCGAGCGAGGAAGTAGGCATTGTCCGCACAGTAGCTCGTCATGCGTCCCGTGTCGACTTCCTGCAGCGCGATCACATCCACATCTTCTCTCTCAATCGTTCGGGCGATATCTTCCAGCGTGGTCTGCCAATCGTCATCGTAACCATAGTGGATGTTGTAGGTCGCCAGCCGCAGCCTGTCCTCTGGCAGCGGTTTCTTCGCCTGCGGCCATACAGATACACCCACAATAACCCCTGCGAGTAGGAGGGATACCCACGACCAGCCCGATTCCTGCTTGAAATCCTGCTGTGCTTCAACATTATGTTGTTTCCGCAAGAACCCCCAAGCGAAGAATAGGCTGGCTGCAACGTATACGGCCCAGCCCATCCCTTTCATCTGCGGCAGCGTATAGGGGTACGTAAAAGCGAAAGCGTTGAGAAAATCGAGGAGCAAGAGCAGCACGCCACCCAGAGCCAACGGCCAACCCGGCAGCCTCCCCGGCGAAGCGTCATCGCCCAGGAGCAAAACGAGCGCATATACCGCCGCTGCTTGAGCCAGCAGCAGCGCACCTGCTGCCCACGGTCCGCTCATGAAATAACCGAGCAACAGCCCCCCGGTGAGGAGAACCACGATGGCGATGCCACTGCCTGGGTTCGCGAGCCGAACTCTTACGAAATCGCCAACGCGAGGGAGAAGTGGGATAAAAGTGACAGCTACAAGCAGGATCGCGATCCACGCATAAGGGGTATCCGACCAACGAGCGATTCCATTCGGAAGAGACAGAAGTGACGTCTCAAGAAAGAAGAACGCCCCCAAACCCAGGCCACCAACCCAGGAAATGCCTCTCAGCGGAGCCTCATGTGCATTCTGTGTCAACCGCAGTGAGATACCAATCATCAGCACCGACCATAGCGCTATAGGGATGAGCGATACGTTCTGTAGGCTGATGTCGAACGTGTCGCCGACGATACGCAGTATCATCTCCAGGATCAGCCCCAAGAGGATCGGTTTCCATATTTGTGGTCGTCTTCGCGAGAGCCAGAGCGCCAGGTAAGATCCCCCCGCGGCGATCACGACCAGCGCTCCCCAAAAGCGAATCATCTGATCGTTCACCGAGAGCGCTACTCGCGCCAGCGCAGTCAGTGAGGCTAAGGCTGCCATGCGTCGTGCTGAAGGTTTTCGGGCCAGGATTCCGGGCGCCAACAACGCACCCACGACGAGCAAGTTACTCACCACAAGCCAGGCATTCATAGGACCCTCGAAGACCTGATCGTAGATGAAGCCGAACATCGTCGAGAAGATCACCCGCAGCGCCTGGAGAAAGAAGATAACGACCCAGGACGCTATCATCACCTGCAAGGTCATGTGTTTACCCTCCCTTGGAAATGCTGCACTTATTGATTTACACCAAGAAACCCCGTCGAATTACATTGAGCTCAAGGATTCGATCACGGCGTTTCGACCTGCATCGACTCCATCATCGCATCCAAGTCAGTGAGCTGTGGGAAGAAGCTCAAAGGACTCTCCATCGCCAACTGGCTTTCGACATCCAAGAGATAGGCCTCATAGGCGTTAATAAATGCGTCGTACTCATCGCCGATGAAGGTATCGCCGTCTGCGGGCAGACTGGGATGTGAAACCGGCAAGATCGCCGAGATCAGATACAA
>CBDTTY010000275.1:0-2050 GCA_965363875.1 uncultured Anaerolineales bacterium | reverse complement strand
TTGCGAATGATCGTTCTCACCGCAACCATGCAGAAGGCAGGGTCCCTCTGGTTCTTGAATATGGTCAATGACCTGCTTATCGCTGCAGGACATCAGGACTATGATGTTGTGCGCCGTAAGTACCGCTTGGACTGGTTCATCCGCGAGAGCGGGCACATGCCTGTCCTGCGGCTTCATAAAGCCATACAACTTCTGATCCCCCAATTTCTAGGCAACACGTTTGTAATCAATACCCATTCCGCACCCAGCCCGTCCGCTCGATCTCTTATCTATTTGGGGATCATCCGCCCAATATATGTGTATCGAGATCCCAGGGATGTCGCCCGTTCATTGTTTGAGCATGGTGAAGAGCTGCGGAGATGGGGCGGCAAATCTTCCACATCCTATGAACAGCTCAAGACCATTGAGGATGGCATCCGCTTCACGCAGCAATTACTGCCGATCTGGGATGCGTGGATGAAAGTACCTGGAGTTTTAACGACAACATATGAGGCATTGCGCGCAAATACGCTGGCCGAAATCTCGAAGGTGGATTCGTTTCTTGAACTTGGACTTCCTAGAGAAACAATTGAGCAGGTTGTTATGCGCTATGCAGCGGGAACCACAAGTGAAGTGAAAATGCATCTTAATAAAGCCATCGTTGGCCGATGGAAAGAGATGATGACCGGAGAGCAAGTTGAGCTGTGTCGAACCCTTTATGGGGATTACATTAGGAAAATGGGCTACGAAGAATGAGGTTTAGCCGCCTTATAATTATTCAGTTACATGTCTTTGGTTAATGAATTGCGATCATCATGCCGTAGAATCTTCTAAGGGAAATTCATGCTCACGCTGCTTCCGATATTTACATTATTTCTTTTTGTCATGATCCTGCTTGGAAAATCACAGCAGGAAAATTTGGAATCACATCCCTGGCAGGGGATCTTTCTTGTCTCAGTCACGATTTGGGGGGCTTATCTAATCCTTCTCACAGAAGGCTTGAGCCTCTTTAAAGGGCTATCGAGCTGGCCGATTGCCGCAGGTTGGTCGCTCGCGCTGGTAGCGATTCTATTAATAGGTATCCGCTCTGGATATCTCCGGCGAGGGTTTCAGGCAATGCTTTCCGGCTTCCGCTCCTTGAACCGCTTCGAGGTCGTCTTGCTTAGTTTGATGGCGATCATGTCCTTCCTGCTTTTCGCGGTAGCCCTAGCGACGCCAACCAACAATGTTGATGCTATGGACTACCACATGCCCCGGGTAATGCAGTGGGCTCAGAATCGAACGCTGGCACACTTCCCAGTCATGCATCCGTATCAGAACCTGAGACCGTATTGGGCGGAGGCTGTGATCCTGCATCTGCGCGTATTATGGGGTAACGATCAGCCGGCCGGACTGGTGCAGTGGTTCATCATGATCGCCTCTTTGATTGCGACGAGCGGGATCGCCGCTTTGCTCGGTGGAGATCGTAAAGCTCAGTGGCTCACGGCGGTGCTCGCTTTCAGCATCCCGATGGGTCTGCTGCAATCAACGACGACTCAGAATGACTACGTCTCAGCCTTCTGGGTGGTCTGCTTGGCGTATTTCGTCCTCCTGAGTAGAAAGCGCGATCTTTCGCGCCTGGAACTCTTGGGCTTCGGCCTTTCTGTTGGCTTGGGCATGTTAACCAAAGGCACCTTCTTCCCCTTCGCCGGTCCGCTGATACTGTGGTTCTTCCTCGGGCGATTGCAGGATAGGCGCTGGAAGCAGGGGTTTGCAGAGGGACTCGTTTTGCTGTTCCTTGTTGTTGCAGCGAATGGTCTTTTCTGGTCGCGCAACATACAGTCAACCGGTGGGCCGTATGGTCCGGGGAATCCCCTGAATTTAATTTTGCGATTGCTTCCAGGTCACTCGGAGGTGATTGACGAGAGGAAATTTGCGATCGATGTCATCGGGATAGACAATGGTGCAGATCGATTAGAAATCGAGGCTAGCGCAAATTCCCCTATTCGAACCTTGGGGATGTCCTTACCAATCGAGGCGGACATTCTGCAGGAAAGAATCGTAGATCCGCGCCTGGTCCAACTCGCCCGCA
>CBDTTY010000274.1:0-2054 GCA_965363875.1 uncultured Anaerolineales bacterium | reverse complement strand
GAGTTGAAGGGTGGAATCGCGATCGTCGTGGCATCTGCGTTGATCTTGGCCTTGCCGATATCGCCACCATTTGTGATCGTGATCTTTGCGATTGTCGCTGCAGCCTGGTTTTGGGAAGGGCTGGGAATTGGGCGGCGCAGAAAGTTATTCGTTCTGGTTCTGCTCGGTGTGATTGTCCTGGCAGCTCTGGCTCTCGCCGTCCGAGCATGGGCGGGTTTGGATGCCATCGCCGGTTCCCCCTGGGAAGTTGTTCGAGAATGGTGGGTGAATGCAGGGGATCAATGGCGGATTACACTCGTCAGCGAACAATCAGATATGCTCGACACCTTGCTTGATCGTTTGCCGGCCAGTTTTCGGACCCCTTTCCTCGTCCTATATGGTCTTATTCAACCTTTCTTGCCGGCTGCCTTGATTGCACCGGGTGCGCCTATCTGGCGCAGCATCGGTATTTGGCGAAGTCTGGGATGGTTCTTAATGCTGCCGTTCCTGCTGTATGGGACTTGGCTGGCTTTCCGGAGAAAGGGATGGAGGAGTCTGGAGTTCTATCTCGCCGTTCTAATCTGGGTAACGGCGTTGATTTCCTCCTACCGCGCCCCAGGGTACCAGTGGGATAACCCTCGCTATCGGGTTATATTCCTTGCCGCCCAGGCTGCTTTGATCGCGTGGACGTGGGTTGAGGTTCGTCTAACTGAAAGCCCCTGGCTGAAACGCTGGTTCGTAATCCTTAGCGTTGACTATTTACTCGTCACATACTGGTATATCGGTCGATATTACAACACGCCTACACTCAGCTTGGAAGCTACTTTGGGGAGTATCCTCTTCTTCACAGCCATCTATCTGGCAGGAATGCTCCTTTCTGACGTTATTCGTACGAAAAGGCTACGGGGGTAGAGAGAAGCCCTCTTGAGGGGTATAATTCAGCGATTGAATATTGGTTCACAATATTACAGGCCAAAGGGAATTGGAAAATGACGAAAGCTTTAATCACCGGTATCACAGGACAGGACGGCTCATACCTGGCAGAGTTATTGCTGCACAAGGGATATGAAGTTCATGGCCTGATTCGGATCACGAGTTCGTTTAACACTGAACGCATCGACCATATCTACCAGGACCCACATGACCCCTCCGCGAAGCTGTTCCTGCACTACGGCAATTTATCGAACGGTGAGCAACTAACGAATATGGTCTATAACGTTCAGCCGGACGAGATCTACCATATGGGGGCGCAATCGCACGTCAAAGTGAGCTTCGACATGCCGGCGTATACGGGTAACGTCACCGGACTGGGGACGACGCGCATCTTGGAAGCTATTCGACGAAGCGAGATTAAAACTCGCTTCTACCAGGCGTCCTCCAGTGAGATGTTCGGTAACGCGCCGCCCCCGCAAAGTGAGGAGACGGTTTTCGAACCGCGCAGCCCGTATGCGATCGCGAAGGTGTATGCTTATTGGATGACTGTTAACTACCGTGAAGCCTACGATATGTTTGCGGCGAATGGGATATTGTTCAACCACGAAAGCCCCCGGCGGGGACCGACATTCTTAACTCGCAAAGTGACGCGGGCAGTGGCGAGAATTAAAGCCGGATTGCAGCAAAAGGTTTATCTCGGAAATCTCGACTCGCGCCGTGATTATGGATATACGCCGGAGTATGTCGAAGTCATGTGGCAAATCTTGCAGCAGGATCAGCCCGACGACTTCGTCATTGGAACTGGGGTCGCCCCGACCATCCGTGAGTTTGTGGAAGAAGCGTTCGCCTACGCTGACATGGATTGGCAGGAGTATGTGGAGATCGATCCGCGCTATTTTCGCCCGACGGAGGTCGATTACCTTCATGCTGACCCTTCAAAAGCTCGCCGTCAATTAGGATGGGAACCCAAGATTACATATAAGAAATTGGTGCCGATCATGGTTGATGCAGACCTCGAAGCTGTTGGGTTGGAACCGATCGGAGAGGGCTTGAAGATCCTGGATGAGCACTTCGACGATTGGCATCGCTGGGATACGGGAGTTACAGCCGTGATCCAGAACGCCGGTAACGGCGTGGATTGA
>CBDTTY010000273.1:0-2078 GCA_965363875.1 uncultured Anaerolineales bacterium | reverse complement strand
ATATTTGTACCTGCAACGCCGCTCCCACACAATTAGCGATAGAAACCGCAAAAGAGCATTTATTGTTCAGGTTGGTACCTCACCTCGTTCGATAGGGTATCACCGTTGATAATCTTGCCGCTTGTCTTATAATTAGGTCTGATTTAACAATGTTGAGGAGGTATTTATCAATGAGTCTACAAGTTGGTCAGCAAGCCCCGGATTTCAACCTGCCCAGCCATCTCGATCGGGAAGTTCGCCTGAGCGACTACCGCGGGCGCAACGTAGTGCTAGCCTTCTTCCCCCTGGCCTTTACCCCCACCTGAAGTGCGCAAATCCCGGGATACCAGGCGCAGTCCGCCAGGTTCGCGGGGTTAAATGCCCAGGTGCTGGGCATCAGCGTCGACCATGTTCCTGCCCTGAAAGCATGGGCAGATACCTTCCAAGGGATTGAGTATCCACTCCTCAGCGACTTCTGGCCGCATGGGGAGGTATGCCAGCTATACGGCGTTCTTCGGAGTGTGGGATCATCCGAACGGGCGATCTTCATTGTCGACAAGCAAGGCCTGATCCAATACATTGATATTCATGATGTCGACGATCTTCCAGACAACGAGGTTTTGTTTTCAGAGCTGCGCCGCATCGATCCGGAAGCTGCACAGCAGGCGTCCCCTGAGCCGGAAGCACAGCCGCTGCCCTACGGTGGGATCGTGATGTACTGCACCCAATGGTGTACGGATTGTATCCAGGCCCGAGCGTGGCTCAAAGAACGCAATTTAGACTACACCGAGGTGGATGTTTACAGTGTGCCAGGAGCCTTGAAGCAGGCACGGGAATGGGCCGGAAATAGCTTGGTCACGCCCACTTTTAACATCGACGGAACGATTGTCGTCGATTTTGACGTGGCGCGACTCGAGCAGGTCCTGGGCGAGTGAGGCTCAGTGTTTCTAAAACCTGTGAAGGATGACACATTGAAGGCTCTCGGCACGGATGCCCAGCCGTCTATTCGATTGCCTCTAAGTGCCTGGGCGACTGGAATCCACACCTTCCGGGTAGACAGTGACCCATAATACAGTTTGTTGCATAGGATGCGTGGCAATAAGGGGTAAGATAGGCAGTCTTTTGAATATCGCCCGGAGGTAGTGAGCTTTGGAAAAATCGAACAAACGAGTTTTCATACTTATCACAGCGCTTGGTATTTTATTGAGCGCCTGCAGCCAAATGGGGCAGGGCGTATCGACTACGGATACACCTGAAACTGAACCAACGCTAGCTCCGGTGACTGAAACGCCCATGCCACCCTCGCCGACAAATATGGAGACGCCAACACCATCGGCTACCGTAGAACCAACTTCAACCCCCACGCAAATACCGCAGATCAGTGTCGATGAAAACACGCATTGCCGGTCGGGTCCAGGAGTTATCTATCCATCTAAAGGAGTACTTCTTGTTGGGGAAGTAGCCGAGGTGATCGGGAGAAGCACTGTGCCGGATTATTGGTATGTGACAAACGCACAACTTCCTGAAGTGGGTTGCTGGTTGTGGGGTGAGTTTGCTCAAGTGGAGGGGGACATCGAAGTGTTACCGGTGTACACCCCGGCGCCTACCCCAACGCCTCAGGTTGGTTTCGTTGTCTACGTAAAGAGTTTCAAAGATTGTGGATGGGCTCGTTATGTCGTTTTCGCCGTGAGGAACGCTGGCAGCGAGCGGTTCTGGTCTGGCTATGTCGTCGTGCAGGATCTTGGGACGGGTGGGAATTTGTATAACGCCCGGGAACGGCATCCTTTCGCAGATAGCGTTGAACCGGTTTGCCTACCGGATCACGGGAATGAGCTATGGCCGGGGGAGACGCTCTACATCCACGTGCCGATATCACCTGAGAAATCGGACATTTCAGCAGTGGGGATTATCACCTTGTGTACTGCAGATCATCAAGGGGGAACTTGTCTGACGGAATACAGTTATTTTTACCTTAAATAAACAAAGCACTTTGTTAAGGTTCATCTGAATTCGTTCATTGAAACCATTGGAAATTACACATTCTCGAGCAGCAAGATGCGGATGTTCAACCCCAACTGCATCAACGCTGCTTCCTCGCG
>CBDTTY010000272.1:0-2128 GCA_965363875.1 uncultured Anaerolineales bacterium | reverse complement strand
GATCGCAATCGTAGGTGCAACAATGGAAAGGCGGGGGCGGTTTACAGACCGCCTCCGCGTTAGCAAGAGAGTCTTTTTACAGGCGAATAGCTTGACGAATGCCGCTTCAAAGTGTCTTCATAATATCTTTACAATTTCTTGCTATGCTTAGCATTATTCAATTGAGTAAACCAGTGACCACACAACCATCTCGCCCCATCGCGCTGGATTTCTCGAGGCTAAACGAAAGAGTGAGCTGTAAAACCGATGGCAAAAAAGATCCTGGTTGTCGATGACGAAGAGCGCTTAGTGTCCTTGGTGAAAGCCTACCTTGAGCAGGAAGGCTATCGGGTTGCGACAGCCGAGGACGGCAAAGAAGCCTTGATCGCGGCACGGACCGAAAAACCAGACTTGATCATCCTCGATATCATGATGCCAGAGATGGATGGCTATGAGTTCATGCGCCTGCATCGCCGCGAACAAAATACACCGATCATCCTTCTCACTGCGAAGGTAGATAAAGACGACAAGGTCGTCGGGCTCGAACTGGGCGCGGATGATTACGTGACAAAGCCTTTCCGGCCGCGCGAACTCTTGGCCCGCATCCGCGCCGTCTTGCGCCGTTCAGGAGAAACCGAACCAACGGCTGAGATCCTTCACCATGCGGACATTACACTCGACCGCGAGAGTCATAACGTAAAGGTAGGAGAGTCGTTTTTGAACTTGACTCCCTCGGAATTCGATCTGCTGGCAGTTCTGATGTCATCTCCAGGTCGGGTTTTTTCTCGCCTGGACCTGCTGGATCACATTCAGGGTGTCGCTTATGGGGGATACGAACGCACAATCGACGTTCACATTAAGAACTTACGCTCAAAGATCGAACCCGATCCGCGCTCACCGCGCTATATTGAAACGATCTACGGCGTGGGCTATCGCTTCACCAGGGAATAAATGCAATGCGCTCGCTAAGCTTAAAGCTCATCCTCGCCTTTCTGGCTGTCGTCCTGGTTGCGGTGGCGCTTGTGGCGGTCATCGCCAGTCAAACGACGGCGAAGGAGTTCTCTGACTTCATCTTCGACCAATTTCAGGAAGAATACATCTCTCAACTGGAAGAGTACTACCGCAGCCATGGTGAATGGACAGGAGTGGATGCGGCACTATCAATTCCCGGCAGGGATCCTCAGGACGGACGCATATCCCCAGGCGCGAGAGAAAGAGGTGGCATCACGATCACCGATGAAGCTGGAAGGGTCATTATCGCCGGCTCCGGGTATCAAATTGGGGATACCGTCTCGCAAGCTGAATTTGCAGACGCTGATTCGATAGATGTTGATGGAAAGACCGTAGGCTGGATACTCCCATTGCGCATGGAATTCGGGCGGGGACCGTCTGAAGCGCTCTTCCTGAACCGCATCAATCTGACGCTCATTTATAGCGCAATCGGGGCATTATTTGTCGCTCTGCTCCTGGGGATATTCCTTGCTCGTACACTCACGCGGCCACTTCGTGAGCTGACGGCTGCGACGCGCGCCGTCGCTGAGGGGGATCTGGGGTTGACGGTGCCGGTACGCTCGCGGGATGAATTAGGCGAACTGACGGCATCGTTTAACCGAATGAGCGAAGAACTCAATCGGTCGACCAGCATACGCCGCCAGATGACTGCCGATATCGCCCACGAGCTGCGCACACCCATCAGCATTATCCTTGGGCACGCTGATGCAGTACACGATCGTGTTCTCCCACCCACCCAGGAGACATTCGACATCATCCGTGATGAGGCCTGCCGTCTTGAGCGCCTGGTCGAAGACCTGCGCACACTTTCAATGGCGGACGCTGGAGAACTGGCGCTTACACGTCGCCCCATACTCCCAGCCACGCTGCTGGAAGATGCGGCTGCCGCATACCATCCGCTTGCTCTTGAAAGAGGGATCAAAGTGCGCCGCGAAATTGCCCCCGATCTACCCGAAGTATATGTTGACCCCGATCGAATGGCACAGGTGTTGGGCAATTTACTGAGCAATGCGCTGCGCTATACACTCGAAGGGGGTGCCGTAACCCTCGCCGCTTCACTCCTGGAGCAAGAGGTGGAAATACGCATCCAAGACACCGGACCGGGAATCGGGGCCGAGGACCTCCAACACGTCTTCGA
>CBDTTY010000271.1:0-2145 GCA_965363875.1 uncultured Anaerolineales bacterium | reverse complement strand
AGATTGATCTGAGGGAGCAGAATGTAGGCTGATTGAAAGTGTTACCTATGTGTCCAAACACCTCTAGCCCATGTGTCCGGTCTATACACCCCCAATGGAGGGCTGCCTTTGCTATTCCATGTGGGTCCAACTTCCAAGGGCGGGCTCTGTCCAATCTGTTTCGACATGCGCTTCATCGGAGAAGAGAGCATGTGGTAGAGATATATAGGTCTCAGCCGGAGTTTGAGGTGTTATAGATTGATTTGATGGGTCCGCTCATTTGTGCAACTAAATGCTGTTCTTAAAATACTTATCGACGTATGATTTCAATACCTGAATGATAAAAAGGCAGATACCAAACCTCTCGCAATCGGAGATGTGTCGTGAAATTCTAACGATAGTGAGTGAGCGAGGTGCTGGAATTCCTGACGCCAGCAAGTTTCCCGGCGGATGAGTTCAAGACGGATTGCGAAAGTCGAGGTGAAAATGGAGAAAAGGAAAAAAGTCCTCTACTGGCTAGGTATCCCTGCATCCTTATTCGTCCTTATCGTCGTCTCCTGGATGGCTCTTGAAACGGGTATCGAGATTTCGTCGCGTGCTGATTTTTGTAGCATATGCCACTCGATGGAGCCAATGGTCGCATCCTATAGAGCCTCCATCCATGGCGGCAACAATCCCCGGGGAATTATGTCCGCCTGTACCGATTGCCACGTCTCTCATGAGAATTTATTTGCTCATTTTGTTGGGAAAGCAAAATCAGGTACCCATGATATTTGGGTAACGCTTACTACAGATACTTCTACACATGATTGGCAAGCATTACGTCTAAAGAACGAAGAATATGTTTACGATTCTGGCTGCCTCACCTGCCATCGCAACCTGGAAGCAGCCACGCAGGATAAAAAAGTACACAATAACTATTTCGAAGGTGTCACCGATTCCAAATGTGTAAACTGCCATGAGGAAGTTGGACATTCGAATCTCAATAAATACCTGCTTCAAAACAAATATCGATCCGACGGCTAGATGGTTATCGGTCTATCAACATTGTATTGAGAGAGGTGAATAATGAAAGATTTTATGCGGTTCGTGATCATCCTTGCCTCGATCGTGGTTGTTTTTGCCTTAGCTTCTTGCAGCGGGCAGTCCGCTCTTCCTCCTGAGGAAGATACACTTTCAACTGCGGACCTTTCCGAGGAAGCCAAGGGATGCGTTGAATGCCATGCAACGGAAACCACCGGCATTTCCGCAGACTGGGACAGCAGCGCGCACGCCGAGGAAGCTATCAGCTGCATTGACTGTCACGAGGTAGATGCCGATTCGCCCATGGCCTTGAAAAACGTTGAAGGTCATGAAGATTTAACGGTGACCGTATCTATGCTGGTTCCACCATCGGTGTGTAGTGAATGCCATGAGGATCAAGTTACCCAATTCTACGCCAGTGGGCATTACCGCGCTGGCCTTCAGGTCATCGCTAAAGACTCGATGCATGCATTGATTCACGTTCATGAGGGCCAAAATCACCCTGAATTCAGCGGCGCTTCTAATGAAACCGGCTGTCAACAGTGTCACGGCGTCAATTTTGTAGTTGATGAAAGTGGACACCCCATTACGGAGACCTACCCTTCTTCAGGTATCGGCAATATTTACCCCGACGGCGACGTAGGTAATTGCGCAGTTTGCCACACTCGTCATAGCTTTGATATTGCTGAGGCTCGCAAGCCCGAGGCTTGTGCAAGCTGCCATTTGGGACCCGATCACCCAGATATTGAAATTTACGAAAACAGCAAACATGGACAAATCTACGCTGCAGAAGGTGAAGATTGGATTTGGGATCGCGCCCCCGGCGAGTGGGAACCTGGTGATTACCGCGCCCCCACCTGCGCGACCTGTCACATGAGCGGTATCGGCGACCTTGAGGTCACTCACAATGTAACAGAACGTCTCTATTGGAATCTTTGGGCAAAAGAATCTAAAGTCCGCACCGAGGCTGATGTGATGGATATGTATTATGGTGATGGTGAAGCCGGTCGCGAATTAATGAAGGCGGTCTGCGGCGAATGCCATTCATCGACACTCTACGATGGATTCTTGGAGAGCGGGGATAATGCGGTACGACTCTACAACGAAGCCTATTTTGCACCCGCTGAGGCTATGCGTGCCGAG
>CBDTTY010000270.1:0-2146 GCA_965363875.1 uncultured Anaerolineales bacterium | reverse complement strand
TTTAAGTCAGGCGAATAATTTCAAGCCTTGATTAATACAGGAAGCAGAGCTTCCTGGCTCCACATTAAACCAACCACCCATCGCCGGCTAAAAACACCAGGCAAGGGCACGGCGATGCCGTGCCCCAACGCAGCCCTACCAAACCTCAATCCCAATACCAATAATCGCAGTACTCCTTCTCCACACCCGGACCACTGACCATCCAGTTCCAATCCTCAAACTCTACCGTATACGCATCCAACGCCGCCAGTTCATCCAGCAGCGTCATCGCTCGCTTGTGCGATGCATGCCAGGAAGGCCAATCCAGATCCTCCTGACGATCTCCCTGCATCGCCCGGCGGCAAGCCAGGCTCGCCAGCAACTCCTCATGCAGGCCCTCTGGCGCTGCCCGGGAGAACTCGATCAGACCGGGGACGGCGTCATCCGTTAAATATTTAAGATAAACCAGATCGATCTCACCCGTCTGCTCGAAGCGCTTCACATTCTGACTCACGATGAAGGCATCGACGTTTAGCAAATTTAACGTGACGACGAATCCCAGCGTGCCCAGCGCCGCGAACGGCGCGAAGCGGCGCAGGTTCCCACGGAAAAGCAAGACTAAGAAGACCACCAGGTGCAGCGCCAGCCAGGGGATGAACACGTGCGTGTAGGTGCGCAGCTCGGTGAAACCGTATGCCCCCTCATAGAGCAGCAACCGCTGCCATGCCGATACGAGGATAACGCCCAACATCATCACCAAGCCCGTGCTCAAGCCATTGAACCAGGATCGCTGTCTGCTCTCTCCCCGCTTGCCAAAATAGCCCAGCGCCATAATTAAACCCATGCCCAGGAAAGCCACCCAGACCAGCTCGCCGAAGCCATTGCGGGCGTAGTCGGCATAGGTGTAGCCGGCGGCGGTGATATTTGCCTCCCCGCCAAACAGGTAGCGGAACTGCACGACCACGAAGAAGGCGAAAAGCAGGTCGACCGCGCCGAGCACGATCGTCGACTCGAGAAAGCCGACAAAGGGTTTCAGCAGCGGCTTGTCCTCGCCGTGCAGCGCGCGTTTACCAGGATCGAGCAGCGCGATCACCAACGCTCCGAGCATGAAGATCGCGCTCAGAACAATAACCACCCCGCGCCCGACCCACTCGAGCAGCTTCTCGATATTCAGCCAGCGCAGCGCCTCTTCAACCAGATCGCCGAAGACAAAGTCCGCCGCCGCCAATAAGGCTGTGAAGATCGCCAGCACGGGCAGCGCGAGCAGCACGCCGCGCAGGATGGCCCACCCACGACTGCGCCCGCCTCGCTCACCAGCAGCCCGCCGCCAGGCTTCCGTCATCGTCGCCCAGGGGCGGAATAGCGCTTCGAGCGGTGGAATGATCACTGCCGCGGCGAAATCCAGCCAGCCGAAGTCGATCAAGCGTCCGGCGCGGAAGACCCGCACCCACAGCGCGAACAGCATCCACGTCCCGACCACGCTCAGGAAAACCGTCAGCGGCTCCAGGCGCATCGCCGCCATCACACTCAGAAAGAGAATCGGAATGACGAGCAGCCATTCCCAGCGGCTGGGTTGGACCCCCTCCAGACGGGCGGTGATGAACAGCGCCGCCGCGCTGAGCGCAGCCCAGATCGGGAAGTTGATCCCCAGGGGGTGACTGTAGAAGAGAATCTCCACTCCCAGGCCCAGCAAGAGCGCGATCAGCGTCACTTCGAGCGCCCGCTTCACCTTGCGGCTGAAATCCAGCGTTTCCTTTGGTTCTTTGTTGAGTTGGTTCTCCGTCTCGGTCATCGAGGCCTCCTGTGCCTGTCTCGCCCAGATAGGGTCACATTTTAGCAGGGTTTAGCATAACCTTTTAGGCATGATCCCGCCGGACGAATTCCCCACGATCGTCCGACATAACGCCTCTCAAAGTCTACTCAAAAACTCTCAAGTAATGCACCGAGAGCTATCAGGAGCTATCAGTGACGCAATTTTCTCACAGATATTCAACGCTGCATCACCGCGATTGATTGGAAAACCTGGTTGTTTATTCCCTCCCCCATCCATGGAATGTGTTATATAATTGTATACTGATACGTTTATAGGAGAAGAATCTATGCTACTTACTGCGCAGACCACCGCCATCGCACTCAAGGCGAAATTATTCCGGGGCTTTTCCGATCC
>CBDTTY010000269.1:0-2160 GCA_965363875.1 uncultured Anaerolineales bacterium | reverse complement strand
ACGGAGGCACCTTCACCTATCACGACTCCTGCTACATCGGGCGCTACAACGAGATCTACGATGAGCCCCGAAAGTTGTTGGATAGCATTGAGGGGTTGCAGCGAGTGGAGATGCCGCGCAACCGTGAAAACGGATTCTGCTGCGGCGGTGGCGGCGGGCATATGTGGATGGAGACCGACCCAAATACGCGCATCAACCAACAACGTCTTTCAGAAGTCGTTGACCAGGCGAAGGCAGACGTGGTCGTCACCGCGTGCCCTTATTGTCTGATCATGTTCGACGATGCGATATCCAGCAAAGGTATGGGCGAGAAGGTAACCGCGATAGACATCGCCGAAGCGCTCTCCCCGAAAAAAACACCTTAACGCACACTCACCACAACTTGAGAGCGGACCAGGTAAAATTCATTCTCAATCTCGGCAATGGATTCTTGTCAGCACAATGCTCATGGTCATCTCTATCATTTCCCCGAAGGAATCCGAAATATCCTTGCCTGAACCTTCGATAACCTATCCATGGGTGTACTATTGTGAGGGAAGATCCCTTCGCTGTGTTGTGGATTTCATGATTGTCACGGTTCCAGCAATGGCCAATATTTGCAGCGCATCCAACGAAAATGACATGGGAAATTTGACGTGCACCGGCGCAAACTGAGCCCTAACGAGAGCAACGAAGCACGGTTGGTGTTCGGGGCTTCGATCGCTTACGAGCGGGTTGTGATCATCGAGGAAGTTGCTTGGCCCAACTGGGTAGGCCGCATCGGCTCCTGGCTTTCGAGAGTCGAGGCGCCAAGAAATAATGCTGTCGCACTCGGGAATAAACTCTACTTCCCTAAATGTCTGCTTACGGACAATCCGGCTGACCCCGTCAGTTCCATAAACGACATGGCCTGGCTGATCCACGAACTCACACATGTCTGGCAGTACCAGCACTTCGGGCTAGCTTACTTGCCCCAGGTACTATGGGCTCACCTTCGGAATGGATCAGAAACCTACAACTACGGCTTTGAGCCGGGCTTACAAAAGGCGCTTACACGGGGCGGACGACTCGAAGATTTTAACCGCGAACAACAAGGGGAGATCGCAAGGCATTATTACTACCGGTTGAAAGAGGGAAAAGATGTCTCCGCCTGGCGGCCGTTTATCGCTGAGTTTCAGTCCAGTAGATCATCCACAGCAATGTGAGGGTTGTGAGCGCAAATTACTCGTTGAAAAGCTCCCCTACCGAACGCCCCTCATGAGCCCTGATGATTACCTCACCAAGCAAAGGGGCCACGGATAGTACCGTCATATTGGGAAGAATTTTCTCTTTCGGGATCGGCAGAGTATTCGTCGTAACAATCTCTTTAATCGGCTTCTCTTTGAGTTCATCAACGGCGGAGTCAATGAGCAGCGCATGGGTGAAGCTCAGGTAAATATCCTTTGCGCCATTTTCCTTCAGGATATCCACTGCTTCACATACTGACCCTGCTGTAAGAACTTCATCGTCCACCAGGATAACATCCCGATCCTTAACCTCGCCGATGATCGTCGTCGAACGCGCGCGTGAGTGATCTCCCTGGCGGCGCTTCTCGACGAAGGCCAGCGGAAGCCCTAACTTTTCTGCGAAGTTGCGGCCTTTTTTCGCAAAGCCCAGATCGACAGTGGCAACAACTCCATTCTGGATATCTTTCTCCAGGAAGTAGTCGCTAAGAATGTGGAAAGCGGTCAGGACATCACCGGGGATGGAGAAGAAACCCTGAATTTGCCCTGCGTGGAGGTCGATTGTCATGTATCGATCCGTGCCTGCAACCTCAATCATATCTGCGATCAATCGCGCGGTGATAGGCACTCGCGGTTGATCTTTTTTATCGGACCGGGCGTAGGCCATATAAGGAAAAACTGCAGTGATACGTCCTGCGGAATCCCGCTTCAGGCAGTCGATCATGATTAACATTTCCATGATGTTGCGATGCACTGGAATATCCATCGATTGGATTAGATACACATCCTGACCGCGGATGCTACCTCGCAGTTTGATAAAGAGGTTCTCATTTGGGAATTGGACGAGGTCGTACTCCTCCAGCGGAACCCCGATATAGTCACTGATCTCTTTAGCCAGGGCGGTTGAGCCCGATCCTGAGAAGAGTTTGATGTCGCCATATCCAAATCGATCTCCCAT
>CBDTTY010000268.1:0-2161 GCA_965363875.1 uncultured Anaerolineales bacterium | reverse complement strand
GACCTCGCTCTGGAGGGGCTGCGCCAGGGCTTTCAAACCCTCGTGTCGGTCACGCCGATGCTGCTCGCGGCTTTTTTGACCGCTGGTTTAACGAACGTTCTCATCTCAAAGGAACTGGTGGAGCGCTGGCTCGCGACCGGTGCAGGCTGGCGCGGCATCCTGATTGGTTGCATCGGCGGAGCATTGATCCCCGGCGGGCCCTACGTGTATTACCCGATAGCGGGCAGCCTACTGCAATCCGGCGCGGGTTTGGGTGTGCTTGTGGCCTTCGTCACCGCCAAGAATCTTTGGTCGATATCGCGCCTACCCTACGAATTCGCACTGTTGGGACCACACCTGACACTCGTGCGTTATGCCCTGACGTTGATTTTCCCACCGCTGCTCGGCTACCTCGCCGAAACCCTGTTCGGGAACAGCATCGAGCGCATCCGAGAGGCCGTCCAGTGATCGAGTCCACCGTTGTCCTTATGTTGATCGCGCTTGGCCTTCTAATTGTCGCCTGGCGCCGCCACGACGGCAGCCATGTAAAAGGAGCGCAGGTCGGGTGGGAAACATTGAAGCGCACATTGCCGCTGCTGATTGTCGCCTTCATCATCGTCGGCTACGTAAACGCCCTCGAACCTCAATCCCTGGTCCAAAACTGGATCGGTCCCGGAACAGGGCTGCAAGGCGTTCTGGTCGGGACAGCCGCCGGCGTGTTCCTCCCCGGCGGGCCGTACGTGGTCTTTCCTCTCATCGCCGTCCTCTTTCAATCCGGTGCCGGACTGGGACCGACGCTGGCGATGATCACCTCCTGGGCAGCTATCGCTTTGCTTACCGTTTCCTTCGAGCTCCCATTTATGGGCTGGCGCTTCACCGTAATTCGACTCGGACTCGGACTGCCAGTGCCCATCCTGGTGGGATTAGTGGGTATACTGCTTGCCGGGTGAGGCGTTAAAATTCTCCGATCCGTCCTAGATTCGTTTTCTTGTGCGCCTTTACATCATCTTGCTTGGCGACGGCTCCAGCGCCCTCATTAAGAACAAAAAAATAAGGCGCCTTTTCATCACCCCTACCCACACGAAAGCCGCCGGCTCCCCCCGGAAGTATTGACCCTGCCAGTAATTCAGGTTTTTACATGTACCTGAGTACCACCACGTCGCTGTAACATCAAGCCAGATTACCCGTTATTCATAGTAGGAACAGCTTCTGGTGACGCGCCAGCGGCTATTTATGCTCTTATCAATGGCGATCCGCTCTGATCGCGAAGGAGATTGCAGAAATGACCGGTAAAAAGATCATTCAAGCGCTAATCGTTCTTATGCTCTTGCTGGGTGCGCCTCTTGTCGCCTTCGCGGATGATGGGTTATCCGTCGGCGTGACGACGACCGTGACTTGCGATAAAGTTGACTTTGACATCGACCTCCCGGAGGGCTTTGGGCCCTACACGGTCAGGCTCGAATTCGGTGACACAGAGGCTTTCGAGGGCACCGATCTGTCCGCCGGGTTGCTCGAAGTGCCTCACTTCTATCCATCCGGAGGCGAGTATGCCTGGAAGCTCGTTGTAGCCGGCAGCGGCAACATCCTTGGAGAAGCGGGAGGTATAGTTACCATAGATGGCCCTACTGTTACCCTGGGCAGCACCCCCTCCCCGCCGCTCTTGACCATCGACGGGGGAGAGGCGTCTATCGTGTTCACCGCCGAAGTCTCCGGTGGGGAGGAGCCCTATTTCTACTCCTGGAGCCTCGATGGGGTCGATTTACCGGATACGGGTTTGAGCGCCACATACACGTACACAGCGGGAGGTAATTACAAAACCGCCGTAACAGTCACCGACAGCGGCACCTGCGGTCTTTCCTCCACGGCTTCACTCACCGTTGTTGTGGTAGATCCAGAGTCCGACCCCCAGGACGCATGCCATCCCACTGCGCAAAAGATCGCCGAAGCCGTCAGTATAATTTTCCTCGATGCTCGAGCCGAGCAGACCTACACTTGCGAGGATATTTTCAACATCTTCGAAGGTGCGTTGACAGGTAACCATACCGGTTTCGGCCGTTTATGGCATGCCTATCAACTGACCCAGACGATCCCCGATCTTACCTGGGAGGAGATCCGCGATTGGAAGCTGGACGGCTCCAGTTGGGGCGCAATAACCCAGCTTAATCGCTTCGCTGACACGTTG
>CBDTTY010000267.1:0-2165 GCA_965363875.1 uncultured Anaerolineales bacterium | reverse complement strand
CTGAAGCGGACTACCGAGAGCTTGGGCGATACGTTCCGGTTATCCGCTTACGGGCAGTCTCCGCAGGAAAGAAAGAGTGAGGTTATCGATCAACTCGAAATGAAGTCAGGTATTAAGTATTAACAATCGATCATGTTGACCCTAATAAGGAGGCGAAGATGGAAATCGTACTATTAATTGCGGCAATGGTGGTGGTGGGATTGATCATGACTTATGTGTCTAAGTTGATCTGGAAAGATGAGCTACCTGTTGCTATGCCCAATGCCTATATTGTTGGGGTCGTAACAACCGTGGTTGTGGGCTTGCTTGATTGGGTTGTCATTCCGGCCATGGGGTTCAGCGACACTTTGAAATACGTTGGCGCCGCACTGGAGCCAGCATTGAGCGTTCCGCTAGTCTTTTGGATCATCAAGAAAGCAAAGAGCTAATGGATAATTGATCTCCGTGACTGAAGCAATCATACAAACCGATGGGTTAACCCGTCTGTTCAAAGAGCATCGCGCAGTCGATTCGCTTGACCTCTCGATTCCACCAGGTGAATTATTCGGGTTAATCGGCCCGGATGGCGCAGGAAAGACGACCACGTTGCGACTCCTGGCAGGTTTGCTGCAAATCAGCGAGGGTGACGGCAATGTTGCCGGCTTCAATCTTCGTACAGAAGCCGAGGCGATCAAACCGCATATCGGCTACATGGCGCAAGAATTTAGCCTGTATGCCGAATTGACTGTCGTGGAAAACCTACAATTCTTTTCTGAAATATACGATGTCGACCCAACTCAGATCGCCGAAAGGTCTGAGCGGTTGCTTCGATTTGCAGGATTGACGGAATTCAAACAAAGGCGAGCTGAGCATCTCTCCGGAGGCATGAAGAAAAAATTAGCCCTTGCTTGCACCTTGATCCATGAACCGAAGATCTTGCTGCTGGACGAACCCACGACAGGTGTCGATCCCGTTTCTCGCCGGGAGTTCTGGGAAATCCTTGCAGACCTCAATCTGGCCGGTACAACAATCGTTGTGAGTACGCCCTACATGGATGAGGCCGATCGCTGTGCCCGGGTGGGATTGATATACAAGGGGTGCCTCGTCATCTGTGATACGCCCATGGCGATTCGCGCCGAACTTCCTGGAGACCTCGTTGAGCTTCAGCCCGAGGATTGGCGTACCGCTCGTGGGTTCGTTGATTCTCTCCCTGGGGTAATACAGGTGCAGACCTATGGGGAATCCTTACATGTGATTGTGGATTCAGCCGAGGATCGCCTTCCAGAACTCAAGCAAGCGCTAGAGGACAATGGTATTGAATTTCGATCATTACGCTCCGCACCCCCGCGTATGGAAGAGGCATTTATCTTCTTGATTAACCAACTTGAGACAGAGGAAGGGCTGTAAGGTGTCCTGGCGAAACATTCGCGCCGTCATGCGAAAGGAAATCCAGCACATCGTGCGCGATCGTGGCACGCTTTTCATGGTGTTGATCACGCCGACAATGATGTTGTTGATCATGGCCTATGCTCTCACGGTTGATCTCGAGCATATCCCCATCGCGGTTCTGGATCACAGCCGGACGAAAATTTCGCGTGCCTTTGTCCAACAAATAACTGCTGGAGAAGACCTTGATCTTTATGCCCATGTTGGTTCAATCAGCGAAATTGAAGCGATGTTGGTCAAGGGTGAAATAAAAGCGGCGATTGTCATCGCTCCGGATTTTTCCGAGGCAGTGCTCTCACTGCGTGGATTACCCATGCAAATCATCATCGACGGTACTGAACCCGAGAGTGGATACTTTGCCGTTGATCACATCGGACAGCGTGTAGAGCGCTTCATCCGTGACTCAATGATCGATCAAATGCAGGCGCTTGGCATCCCAGAGGAAGCACTGCTCCCAATCGATTTGCGTTTGCGTGCCTGGTACAACCCAGGGCTTGAACCGAGGGTGGATATGATCCCCGGTCTTATCTCCATGGTTCTGGGCTTCCCGGCGCTCTCGGTGGCGTTGACCCTGGCTCACGAGAGGGAACATGGGACGCTCGAGCAGCTCATGGTCTCGCCGATTGGGCGGGCCGATCTGCTGCTTGGGAAGATGATCCCCTACATCTTTTTTGGAATGACAAACGTTGTCTTAATGCCTATCTTGGCGATGCTCTGGTTTGACATCCCATTTAACGGCA
>CBDTTY010000266.1:0-2185 GCA_965363875.1 uncultured Anaerolineales bacterium | reverse complement strand
GGCAGGCAAGCTTCTTTACATCGATTACAGGGGATGTAGTTCGGCGGTGTATTCAGGCAGGATTCCATGTCAATGACATAGGGTCCAGGTACTGCTTGGGGTATAGGTGTGTAGATTGCTCGCCGGGCTGCCATTCCCGAATCGTACTCATTAGGCAGGACAACTGGGCAAACCTCTGTACATTCACCACAGCGTGTGCATGCATCCGTCACATAACGGGCCCGTTGCCGGATGGCTACACGAAAACGTCCAGGCTCACCTTCAATCTCTACCAACTCAGCCATCGAGATGATTTCGATATTCTGATGAAGATCTACCTGCGACATTTTTGGAGCTTCGATGCATATTGAGCAGTCGAGTGTTGGGAAGTTCTTATCAAGAACTGCCATGACCCCACCGATGGTTGCCTCACGCTCGACAAGCATCACATGTGCGCCAGATTCGGCAAGGTCAAGCGAAGCTTGAATCCCGGCGATACCACCCCCCAGAACTAAGATAGTATCGCTCATGAGCCGCGTTCCTCAACTTTTGCGTAAGCGAAACCCAGCTCGAAGGCTTCCAGGTTAAGCGCAAGGGTCTTCGGTTTTACCGACGTTCGAATTGCCTCCTCCATCGCCTCCCGGGTGACGACATCTGAGATCGCACAGAAATACCCCAGAATAACCACGTTTGCCACGATTCGTCGGTTCAAATCCTCTGCTAACTTCGTTGCAGGAATCCGCAACGGCTCATCCTCTGGTTTCGGAGTTACCAAACCTTCATCGATGATGATTACTGCTTCTGGTTTCGTCTCATCTCTGTAGCGTTTATATCCCTCCTGTGAGAGTGCAATCAGAACATCTGCTTTTTGCACAAAGGGATAGGCAATGGGCTGATCGGCGACGACGATACTGGAAGAAGATGCACCACCACGCGCTTCAGGACCATACGATTGGGTCATCACGGCTTCAAGATCTTGATAGAGAGCGAACGCTTTCCCCAGCAGAAATCCCGCCAAGATGACACCCTGCCCTCCGAAACCTGAGATGCGTATCTCCTGCCTCACGTCTCATCCTCTATGACTATTGGTTGATATGCAGGCGCATCTCTGTCAACAAATCGACCGACGTAAATCGGTTGGTCCTCCCTTAAATCGATTCCGAGCTGATCCAGAGGGGTATCCGGTTTGTGCACACAGCGCTCCCGATACAGAATCGTTTCATCGACCCCTTGCTCAAGGTCATTTGACTTACCGAATCCGATGGGACATGGAGCAAGAACTTCAATGAAAGAGAAACCGGGTTTATTGAACGCGTAAAGCACGTCATCGATGACCTGCCGTACATGTATCGTTGTCCAACGCGAGACGAAGTTCGCTCCTGCTGCAGCGAGAAGGTATACAAGGTTAAAGGGATGCTCCGGACATCCGTATACTGAGGTTGTACTCATTGCGCCATATGGAGTCGTCGGCCCCATCTGTCCCCCGGTCATTCCATAATTGAAGTTATTCGCGCAGATAACAGTGATATCGATATTACGCCGTGCTGCATGAATGAGGTGATTTCCGCCAATCGCCGCCAGATCGCCATCGCCGCTGAATACGGTCACACATAACTCTGGGTTGGCTAATTTCAAACCCACAGCGAAAGGAATTCCCCGGCCATGTGTCGTATGGTAGGAGTCGATGTTCATGTACCCTGCAACACGACCAGAGCAGCCAATCCCTGAAACAACAACATGATTCTCAAGGTCAGTTCCTGATTTGATGATCGCCTGCGCATAGCAGCGCATCACGATCCCAATACCGCAGCCCGGACACCAGATATGCGGCATCCGATCGGCGCGGATCAGACCATCAAGAGGATGTTTTTCAACGAGAAGTGGTTGAACCATTCTTGATTGCCTTTTCAATCGCTTCAAGGATCGGCTCAGGCGCGATCATCGCTCCCCCGGCATGGTTTACGCCTATTACTGGCTGTTCGACGTGTCGTTCAACCTCACGGATCATTTGACCCAGATTCATTTCTGCCATAATAAACGCATCCGCATCCTGCGCCAGATCGCGAATGAGCTGCTCTGGGAACGGCCAAATAGAGATAAGCCGCAGCAACCCCACTGGCAGTCCACGCTCGCGAGCGATACGCACAGCTCTTCTCGCAGAACGCGCAGTGCTTCCAAAAGAAATGACGACGAAGCGCGCGCCTTC
>CBDTTY010000265.1:0-2194 GCA_965363875.1 uncultured Anaerolineales bacterium | reverse complement strand
GCCTCATACGTGACAGCGACATCAGAAATCAGCTTGAGCAACCGTTTCTGAGAATAACCGGATCCATAATGCGGATGGTATCCCATACGCAATATCGAGATCTCACGGATGTGAACCACTTAGGGTTCTATGCGCATTTTTCGAGGGCGTTCGCCAGTGAAGCCAGCAGGAGTTCGGCATGTTCCTGGTTAAAAACAATCGGAGGGCGGATCTTGAGGACATTGGCGCTGGGGCCGGTGGTACCGATCAGGACCCCATTCTGACGCATATGGTTCATGACCCGGCGCGCCAGGTCTGAGTCAGGGGAACCATCGGCGTTGAGGACGTCGACACCCATGAGCAATCCCGCTCCGTGGGATTCCCCCAGGACGGGGTAGTCCTTCCGTAAACCCAAAAGTCTTTCTCTGAGATAATTTCCCATCACAAGAGCATTGTGCTGGAGCCCTTCCACCTCGATCACGTCCAGGACGGCCAATCCGGCGGCACAGGAGACTGGATTGCCGCCGAAGGTGTTGAAGTAGCCGGTCTCAGCAGCCAGGGCTTCGGCAATTTCCGGGCGGGTCACGACAGCTGCGAGGGGGTGTCCGTTCCCCATAGGCTTCCCCATGGTCACAATGTCTGGCACGACATCATCGAACTCGAAACCCCAGAAATGCTGGCCGAGACGTCCAAACCCGGCCTGGACTTCATCCGAAACACACAACCCACCCGCGCGGCGGGTCTCAACATACAGCGTACGGAGATAACCACCTGGCGGCGTGTAAATTCCGTCACTGGTGAAACCCGAGTCTAAGATCAGCATAGCTGGTTGGTGGTCCCGTTCACCCAATGTCTGGATTGCCTCACCCAGGCCAGAATCCGGTTCGCGGAAATTGGTGTTGGAGAGCGGTGCGAGTAGGGTAGCCACGTGGGTCGGCAGTTTCTCACGGGGAACTTCTTCACTGCTGAACCCGATGATGGCATCACTGTTGCCGTGGTAGGAATGCCCGGTGATCAGGGCGCCGTCGTTACCCGAAACCAGTTTCGCCATTCGCCAGGCAAGCTCGTTGGCCTCCGTACCAGTACAAACGAACATGCACACGCTCAGCGGTTCCGGCAACCGGCTGGTAATCCGCTCTGCCAGTTCGAGGATCAAGCCATGCAAATAGCGTGTACTGGTATTCAACATCCGAGACTGCTGGGAAATCGCTTTCACGACGTGCGGGTGACAGTGCCCTACATGGGCGACATTGTTATAAACATCCAGGTAACGGTCCCCCTCATCATCGTACAACCACACTCCTTCGCCGCGCACAATATGGAGGGGGCTTTCGTAAAACAGGTAAGCGGTGGGACCCAGCAAACGAGCACGGCGTTCCAGCTGCGCAGATGGGGTTTCTTTCGGAACCCTGGTGGATGGGATCAGGTCTTCGCTTTCCCAAAACCCACAGGCCCTGAAAAACCGTCTGGTGACCTCTGCAGGATCGAGGGTACGCCATGCCGCCAACTTCTCCCACACAATGTCGACATATCCGGCGATGTATTCCCGGTTGTCCGGGAAAAGGTTTGCCCGCCAGGATGCGATGACATTCAACATCGTCAAACGGGTTGCGATCAAATCATATATGAGAGACAGTTCGAGGGGTTCGAGCGGCAAGATTTCATGGTAAGCGGCGATGATCTCTACAGCAATTTCTAGAGGGTCATCCTGCCCGCGAAACATATGAGCGATCGGGGCAGCCAGGTCCATAACCAGGGGTGAATAAATCATGTCCCCAAAGTCGATAATGCCGACGATTTCCTCAGGGTTATCCTCTGCCACCACCAAATTATTGGGAGCAAAATCATTATGGATGATCTGGCTCCGCAGTTTGGGGATCTCAGGGAGTACCACCCGTTCGAAGCGGTCCAGGAAGTAGCCGGCGAGCTGACGGTGACCCGGGTCCGGTACATGGCGCAAATAACCTCTGAGCGCTGCAGCCTGCTTCAAGTCCCACAGGAATTCATAATTGGCGGCTGGATGGTTGAAACCGCGCAGTGCCAGAACGAGGCGCGCCAGGCAAGTTCCCAATGGGCGGGACAGCGCACTGCTGGTCGACGCATCCGGCGGATAAAGGCCCGGCATGTAGGTCAGAAAGTGGACAATGTGGGATTTCCCGTCATCCGACTGGATTTTCTCGAGGGCAGATTCGTTCCGAGAATAAAGGACCCTCGG
>CBDTTY010000264.1:0-2237 GCA_965363875.1 uncultured Anaerolineales bacterium | reverse complement strand
TCATGGAGTCGGACGGTTTTTCTCCATCACGATCGCATCTTCCCTGTCACGATAATACCGTTGCCAGCGGTCGACTTCAGCGTAGCCGGCTTTGAGATACAAATCATAAGCTCCCCGGTTCGATTCTCGTAAAGAGAGTCGCATCCGTGTGGTGCCCAAGCCAGCTTCACATTCCTGGAGCAGACACTTTGCGATGCCCCTTCTTCGAAACGCCGGGGCAACGGCGAGCGTCGCCACCCAGCCCAGGTCTTTCTGCCGGCGGCGATCACCAACGATGAAACCTACAATTTCTTCATCCACTTCGGCGACGTAGCGCACCGTTTCCGGGAAGATTAGCGCAGCCAACACGTCGACCCACGGCCAGGCGTCACTCCGAAAACAGCGCTTCTCCAGACGATAGATGGGGAGAAAATCGCGCCACGTCGCCGCTCGGATGTCAGGGGTTAATTCTGCATTCGAGCTTTCTCTTGCGACCAGGGTCTACTTACTACCCTTCGTAAAGTTTTCCAGCAAGCTCGTGAACTCCATCGGGAAGATGAACTTGGTGGCCGGGCTCGCGCCCATATCCTTAAGCGTCTCGAAATACTGCAGCGTCATCGTTTTCTGATCAACCTTCTTGGCAGCGACGAATATTTTTTCTAGAGCCGATGAATAGCCTTCTGCCCGCAGCAACTGAGCCTCTCGATCGCCTTCAGCGCGAAGGATATTCGCCTGCTTATCACCATCTGCCGTCAAGATGGCAGCCTGCTTCTCACCTTCTGCCACGTTGATCGCCGCCTCTGCTGCACCGGTGGATTCAGTCACAACTGCACGCCGGATACGCTCAGCCGTCATCTGGCGAGTCATTGCCTCCTGGACCTCTGGCGGCGGGATGATCTCGCGGATCTCGACGTTGGTTACCTTCACGCCCCAACGCTCGGTTACCTCATCCAGCTTCACCCGCATCACCTGGTTGATATGGTCGCGATTGGAGAGTACTTCGTCCAGCGAGATCGCGCCGATCACCGAACGCAGCGTTGTTGTCGCCATACCCTGCGCCGCTTGTTCAAAGTGGCCCACCTGGATCACACTCTGCATGGCGTCGACGACTTTGTAGTACCAGATGAAGTCGACGGCGATGGAGGCGTTATCCTTTGTAATCGAGGTCTGGTGCGGGATCTCGCGTACCTGCTCTCGCAAATCGACCTTGATGGCTCGCTCGATGAAGGGGATCAGGAACACAAGTCCTGGACCACGCTCACCCACGCAGCGCCCGAGGCGGAAAACCACCAGGCGTTCGTACTCCTGGGCGATGCGGATTGCGCTGGCAATAATTGCCAACCCAATCAATCCGACTGCACCGACCAAACAAGTTCCCCACCCAAATATCCCATCCATGTTCTTCTCCTTTTGTTGGTTAATCCAATGTTTCAACTGGCTCAACGATCAATAGTAGCCCATCGCGAGCGATGACCTTAACTCTCTTTCCCGCTTTTACACGGCCTTCCGATCTCGCCGTCCACAACTCGCCCAATGCGTATACCGAACCGACGGGATTGAGTTCCGTTCGTACTTCGGCAATTTCTCCGATGACTCTATTGGGATCCATCGTCGGTCTTGCTCGCTGTGCGTTGAGTGCGCTGCGAATCGCCCACCAGAAGTAGCCCAAAGTGAGCAAGGACACGATCAACGCGAGCAGCGGGTGGACTGCCGCCCCGCCTCCCACCGGCTGAAAGAGAAAGACAGAGCCCACACTTAGAGCAAGCCCGGATAAGGCCAACCAGATCTCTGGACGCGGCAAACGGAGCGAGGCGACAAACAACACGCCTCCAAGCACGAGAACGATCAGCGCCCATGCGTTGAACGGCACGTAGATCGTCCCCAACCCTACCCCTCCTAGCGCGGCAAGAGCAAGGATTTCCAGAGCTCCCGTGCCCGGGTTTACGACCGCCAGCGCCGTCAACCATATTCCGGCAACCAATAATAGATAGAGCAGACTTGGAAACAGTGGTGAATCGATGATTGTCATCTACCTTCACCTCCTCTTGATTGAATTATTAATAGCGTATACGGAGAACTCGAGTAGACCACTCCGCTTTAGCGGACATTCAGCCGACATTCACCCCATCTAATTGTGCACTATTACATGTACTTCTTCAAGGACATCTCACCAGGAGATTGAAATTCTGTCAGCGCCGATGGTATCATTGCCATCATCGTAGGGAGCTGCCAAGATTTCATATCCTCTCTTCTTTACC
>CBDTTY010000263.1:0-2250 GCA_965363875.1 uncultured Anaerolineales bacterium | reverse complement strand
CGCAGAGGGAGCGCGCACTCTCGAAACCGCTATTACTAATACCAGGATGGTTATTATATAAGGCATCATCACGGCAATGTCTGAGGGGATCGGTATACCAAGAACCTGGACCCACAACTGCAACGAGTTCACCATACTAAACAATAACGCGCCACCCAAAATCCCCCATGGCCGCCAGCCGCCAAAATACACCAATGCCACTGCTATAAAACCGAGGCCACTGGTCATATTCTGTTGAAATACATTCACCAATGAGATCGAGAGGGAAGCTCCTGCAACCCCAGATAGGATGCCGCCTAAAATGATGGTGAAATAGCGTACTCGAGCCACACTTACTCCTAACGAGTCCGCAGCTTCTGGATTTTCACCAACTGCTCGGATTTGTAAGCCCAGCGTTGTTTTGTTCAATACAAACCAGCCAATCGGTACAAGTGCGAAAGCCCCATAAACAAGCACATTCTGGCTGAAGAATATTTTACCGACGACAGGAAGATCACTTAACCATGGGATGTGCACTTTGGAGAACCCGCTAACCGTCTCCACTGTTCCCATGAGTTTCTGGAATAACAAATCGCTCAATCCTAGACCAAACAAGTAAAACCCAATGCCGCTGATCCCTTGTTCAGCTTGAAGGTTTACGGTCACGAAAGCCATTGCCAATCCCATGAGCGCACCAGCGATAACCGCCATGAGTAATCCTAACCAGAGGTTTCCTGTAATGAAGGCAATATAAAAAGAGGCGAACGCACCGATGAGCATTTGGCCCTCAACCCCCAAGTTGAGCACGCCACTGCGCTGTCCGAACGTCTCACCAATTCCGGCGTATAAATACGGCGTGGCTAAGCGGATGCCAGATGCGAGGATCCCCACCAGCACCGTAGCTGAAAAAAGTTCTGCGATCATGGTTCACCCTCTCTTTTTTGAGAGAAGGGATTTGTCTCGCCGGACAACGTTACCTCGCTCTCAGATCCGGTTATGAGTAATCGTTGTCGTTGCAGACGCTGACGCCAGATACTGCTGGAAACCACAAAAATCACTACCAAACCGTTGAGCGCGACGATCAGGGCTGATGGCACCTGAACAACCCGTTGCATCTTATTAGCTCCAACCAGCAGAGCGCCAAACAATATCGAAGCCGGGATCGTGCCCACAGGGTGTAATTGTCCAAACAAGGCAGCGACGATGCCGTTAAAGCCCGCGCTCCCTGTAAAACCCGTGGCCGATCCATCTGTAATCATGCGGTAGTTGACGCCAAACACCTGAGTAGCTCCTGCAAGACCAGCAAATGCACCGCTCAGCAATAACGCCAGAACAACATACCTCTTCACTTTTATTCCGGCGTAACGTGATGCGTGAGGGTTGCGACCTACCGCACGAATTCGATAACCCCACGTTGTACGCCATAAAAGGATATAAACCAGGATGGCGAGTATCACAGCAATTCCAGCTCCGATGTGTAAGCGCGTAGGAACTAGTCGGGGCAAAAGAAAGGCGTCATTGATTCGGGCGGTCTGAGGAATCTTTGATGCTAGTTCCATTTGAGCAGGATCTATCATCGGACCACGTAACAAGAAGTTCATTCCTTGGACAGCGATGGCATTCATCATGATCGTACTTAAGATTTCATTGACGTTGAAATATGCTTTCAATATTCCCGGTATTCCTCCCCAAATGGCCCCTCCAATAAATCCTCCAGCCATTGCCAGGAATATTACAATCCATCCAGGCCACCCTTCAAAATTCAGACCTATAAATGTCGCCAGGAGCGCACCGACCACCATCTGACCTTCGCCACCGATGTTAATCACACCAGCACGAAAAGCGATGCAAATACCCAAACCGACTAGAAGCAACGGCGTAGCTTTTACGAGGGTCTCCGCTAGGGCGTTGCTATTCCCAAAGGCGCCTTCCCATAGAGCCCCATACGCCTCTATCGGATTGACCCTCAGAAACAGCAACACTAACGCACCGACAGCCAGGGCCGCTAAAGTTGCTATTACAGGCAACAAAGCATCAACGAGCGCATTCAGTCGTGCTTGCATGTAAAGCTATACCCTCCTCTGAATCGAGAGCGAAGATAAAGATTGCCTATTCCACATATCATAATATCTTTACGTATACTTCACCACACTGCTTGGAATAAGCGAGATTGTACTACCAAAACATAGAAGGAACTGCTACTCGTTCACGATAAACCTGGCGAGAATCTGTGCAGGATGCAGCGCGTGGATACCCGCTCCATCGTGGATT
>CBDTTY010000262.1:0-2267 GCA_965363875.1 uncultured Anaerolineales bacterium | reverse complement strand
ATGCCTTCGTTGGCGTAGATCTTCGCCGGCAGTGGAGTGGTGTTGGAGATTTCAAGCGTAACGAAGCCTTCCCATTCCGGCTCAAAGGGTGTGACGTTCACGATGATCCCGCAGCGTGCATAGGTCGATTTACCGACACAAACGGTTAGCACCCCGCGGGGGATGCGGAAGTACTCAACGGTGCGTGCCAGAACAAAGGAATTCGGCGGGATGATGCAGACATCTCCCTGGTAGTCCACCATCGAAGCCGTATCGAAGTTCTTCGGGTCCACGACCGCAGAGTAAACGTTCGTGAAAATCTTAAACTCATCGGCGACGCGGATATCGTATCCATAGGAGGAGACCCCGTAGGAGATTACACCCTCGCGAGCCTTACCTTCCTCAAACGGTTCAATCATACGTTCTTCTCGCGCCATGCGCGCAATCCAATGGTCGGGTTTTAATCCCATAATAAACCTCCAGAAGTAATTTTCATTCGCCCCGTCTTTTCTCTAAGCGCACGGGGTTCGTCAATTCCCCGATGCCTTCGACTTCAACAGTAACTTCATCTCCGTCATGGAGCGGTCCAACACCGGCGGGTGTTCCGGTCAGGATTACGTCACCGGGGTTCAATGTCATGACGGATGAGATGAGTGTTACAAGAGTGAAAACAGGGAAGACCATGTCCCGTGTAGATCCCATTTGACGCATTTGCCCGGATACATAACAGGTGAGGAGTACATCCGCTGGATCGAGGTCGGTTTCAATCCACGGCCCGATTGGGCAGAATGTATCGAATCCCTTGCCACGCGTCCATTGCCCGTCGATGCGTTGCAGGTCGCGCGCGGTGACGTCGTTGGCGGCGGTGTAACCGAGGATGTGTTCGGCGGCCTTTTCAGGCGGGATCCAGCGCCCGCCACGGCCGATGACTAGAGCAAGTTCAGCCTCGTGCTCAACGTTTTCGGATTGAGGGGGGAGCAGGATCGGCTCGCCAGGGCCGATCACACTAGAAGGCGGTTTCAGGAAGATCAGTGGCTGTTCGGGCACTTGTGCGTCGTGTTCGGCAGCGTGAGCGGCGTAATTTCGGCCGATGCAGATGATCTTTCCCGGTTCAACCGGCGGGAGCAGGCGGACGCGCTCCAGGGGGTCTTTGGCCTCTTTGCGTCCATAAGGGCCAAACGGTGAGCTGTCTAAGCGACCGACACGATCCTCAGACACCCAACCCCAGGCAGGTTTCGATCCGCTTCTCTTCAGATATCGGACGATGCGCATGCGAAATTCCTTCTTAAGAAAAACAAGGCTCAGATTCGTTGTGCCGATGGTTGCCGGACGATGGATTAACGGGCTCCATTATATCCAGGTCTGACAACAGTGCAGGTTCAACCTTTCTTCTGCGCCCAGGCTAGATCGTATGTAACTTGCCAGCGAAAGACCTCCACATTTTCAAAACCCCCATTCCCGAGAATTTCAGGGAAGCGCTCGCGGGTGAAGGTCTTCCCGAAGATCCAGCGCGCCTCCTTGCCGACGCGATTCGTGACCAGCAACCAGCCACCTGGTCGCAAAACTCGAGCCAGTTCCTCGATCGTTTCCATGGGATGCGGAGTGAATTCGAGGATTTCTAAACTGGCTACAAGGTCAAAATGCTCATCAGGGAAGGGGAGCGGGACTGCCCAGCCGCGGACCCAACGGGTACTCTCTGATGGTGTACGACTTAGACCGCGCTTAAGCATACTTTTCGATGGCTCGAGGCAGATCACGCGAGCCTGGATGTTTGGCAGCTGAAAGAGGCTGTGTGCCAGCCTTCCGGTCCCCGCGCCAACGTCCAGCACTGATGCGTTAGGGAGGGTCCCGAGCACCTTCGCTACCGGCTCGGCCAGAAATTGCCGCTCCCACGTCGGATCGAACTGCTTAATCCGCTCGTAGCGAACGGCAGCGATATCGTAGAGCCAGATGACAAACCGGCGTCCTAGATGGGCGCCCTCGCAGACCCATATCTCCCAATATGCGATTCCCACGACGAAAAGGAGTAGGGGGATGAATACCCACATTGACAAAACCAGGGATCTCCGCTGAAGTTTCGCTACTATAGCATACAGACCGATCCGGGCAACAACGGGTCCATATCCCAATGCAGCCTGTAAGGTGAAGCTGCGTACAAAGCCAAGGTATACACGCGGCGATGCCGAAGATGCTAGTCATTGGCATCCGCTCCGTTGACCGTGTGTGTGACGGGCGCTATAATCCTGGTAGGGCGGATAGCTCAGTTGGTTAGAGCGCTTCTCTTACAC
>CBDTTY010000261.1:0-2272 GCA_965363875.1 uncultured Anaerolineales bacterium | reverse complement strand
GCAGTATAAACCTGACCAACCATCTGCCGAGCACGACGGTAACCAAGACGATGAGCGCCGAGATACCAATCTGACTCCATTGTTCTACGGATAACCTCAAGAACTGCATCTTCATGCCTCCTTTCACGCTTTGTTTGGACTTATCTTAATAAGCCAATAGAGCGGATCAAACAAAGGTCCGCGATAGTCCCGCGGGCTTTGTTTTATGGAAAAGATTCCAATATAGCTGGTTCAGTTTGATCGGCCGTTGAAAATGATTAGTTTTGTAATCTCTTTACCCTTTGGTTTTCAACCCGCGTGGAGGACTTGCCTCACCTGACCAGCTTAGCGGCACGTGAGCTGAATTCCAGATATTGCCTCCAGGGCGCCAATCACGGCTGAGTTATCGAGATCGCGCATCCCTAACTGGAGCATCGCCTCGTAGAGTTGTTGATTCACAGCTGTCGCAGGGAGAGGCATTCCGTAGGCCCGCGCTGTGTCCAACACGATCCCCAGGTCTTTGTGCTGCATGTAGGCTTTGAAGCCCGGTGAGCGGTTCCCATCAAAGAGACGCGGCGGTTTGTTGTCCAGAGTCCAGCACTGCGCCGCTCCCCCACTGATCGCCTCGATCACACGCTCCGGATTAACGCCGGTCTTCTCTGCCAGTAAGAGAAGCTCTCCCATTGCAACCATCTGGGCGGCAACCATGATTTGGTTGCATGCCTTCGCAACCTGTCCGGCGCCGCTCTCACCTACATAAGTGATCGTCTTTCCCATCGCCTCGAAGATAGGCCTGGCACCTTCGAATGCGTCTTCGGATCCGCCGACCATGATCGCCAGTGTTCCTGCTACCGCACCGACATCACCGCCTGAAACAGGCGCATCCAGCGCGTGCGCCCCCCGCTCTGCCAGCGCCGCCGCGATCTTGCGCGCCGTCTCGGGTTTGATCGTGCTGTTATCGATATAGATCATCCCCTTGTGACAGCCCTCGATGATCCCATTCTCCCCGAAGACGACTTGCTCGACGTCCGGCGTGTCAGGCAGGTTTGTGAAAACGACATCACTCATCTCGGCGACGGAACGGGGTGAATCAGCGCGCTCGGCGCCCTCTTTTAATAGCTCCTCGACTGCAGCCTGGCTGCGGTTATGCACAATCAGCGGGTAACCAGCCTTCATCAAGTTCCTGGCGATCGGCTTCCCCATTAGACCTAAACCGATGTATCCGATCCGTTTTGCCATCCCAGCCTCCTCAACTGCAGAAAATTTATATATACCATTTCGCTACTCAAGTATTTCGTTGCGTATGAAGCACTCTCCCCCTGTATTCTGATGAGATTTCCCAGTTACCCTAACATGCAGACCGCAATGACAAGGGCAGGAAGAATTCTGCTCTAATGGATGTCATTTCGAGTGAGCCGTGAAACGGCGACCGAGAAATCGCTATGATGCTGCTCGTGAGAACTCCATAACTGAACCCGAATATAGCCCCGCAATGTCATCGCGAGCGAAGCGAAGTAATCTCCTCGTTTCTTGATGGGAGATTGCCACGTCGCCCTGCCGGGCTCCTCGCAATGACAGGCGAGGGAAGGACCTTCACTAATAACTGTCATATCGAGCCCTTCGATTTCACTCCTCACCTTTGTTGCACTAAGATTATGATCTTCGTCGCTGCGGTTCCGAATACTCGAGAGTGACATTTACATGTCATGCTGAACGAAGTGAAGCATCTCGTTCTTCGTTCGGAAGGATGCTTATTGCAGGGAACGAGATTCTTCATCGCTCTGCCCCTCAGAATAACATTGGGCAGAGACCTCTCATGATAGATAGGACTTCTATCCAAATTTACCCCTCATCTTCACCTTCGGATGCAGCAGGTTCTTCCGTCTGCCCTTTTCCATGGGGCTCAAGGTTCTGGTTGATAGTCTGCAGGAGACTCAACAAATCGTCGTTGATCTTTTGTGCAACCTCACCACTCTGGATTCTCTCGCTGAAATCGTCCACCTCTTCACGCACGCGCTGCACCCCCGGGCTTTCAACAAACTCATCTCCTAAGCGTGTAAAGGCTGCGCCTATTTCGACCAGGCCATCATGGATTTCTTTGCCTATTCTTTTCCTCTCTTCACTCTCCCAAGCACCCTGGACTGCCTGACGGATGTTCTCGCCGAGCTTCTCGAACTCATTTCCGATTTCGTTGGTTGATTTCTTCTCTTCCGTCATGGTCACCTCTCCATTCCCTAAGTTTACGGACTTGATTGGGTTATTTTTAAATGTGAAACTATCGCCCAACGAGCGC
>CBDTTY010000260.1:0-2304 GCA_965363875.1 uncultured Anaerolineales bacterium | reverse complement strand
TTGAACTCGATGAATATGACCTGCGCTTTCTGGTGATATCCCAATGCCTCTTCATACTCATGGCGTTCGTCGGCCCAGGTGCCAAGTTTGCTTAGAGTGTAAGCCTGTCCCAGACGCGAGCCTTCGCGTTTGCTGAGCTCATATGCGTCTTGGAAGATTTCCCCTCCGCGATCAAGATCACCCATCTCTTTGTACGCCCAACCCAACCAGGACATACTTGTAAGCAACCCAAAGAGATCGTTGAACGATTCAAATAGCGAAGTTGATTCGGAGAGATTAGTGATCGCTGCGGAATAATCACTTCCTAAAACGCGGTAAACACCCAGAGCAAGCAGGCAATTTGCCAACTCCTGGGTTAACTCTGTTTCGCGCAGAATTGGGAGAATATCCTCCGCAACCTGCTCATGTTCAGATGAACCCAGAGAGCTCTCAAATGCGCACTCGAAGGCAGTGATTGCGAGCAGCACTGTCCCCCGGGGAGAGCCGATTTCTATCTTTATGCCATCATCCCTCAAGCCGCGCGAGATCTTTCGAAGAACATCTAGACCTTCGTAGTAATTTGTGGATCGGTAGAAAGCGCAGAAATCTCGTAAGAATCCAAGCGCCTCCGCCTCCTCCCAAATCCTAAAAGCGTGGTTGACTGCATCTTTGAGATTGCTGATGTCCGGTCGTATCTCTTCCCGGAGATGAGGTATCTGTTCACGGTCAAGTGCATCTCTGCGCTCTTGCAGAAAACGGGCGAAGTAACGACTATGGTTTTCTTTGACCGCTTGTTGTTCTTCGCTATCAAGGCTTAATTGTTCCTGGGCGTACTGCCGCAGCAGGCCATGGATATCGTAGCGACCTTCAACGCTCTGCCGTATGAGTGATTTACGCATGAACTCCGCCAACATCGTCAAGTTCACGCCTGCAACCTGTTCAGCTGCCTGCCGAGAAAACCCTCCGCGGAATATGGAAAGTCGCTGAAAGCTTACTCTCTGCTCTTCACTTAGCAACTGCCATGAGTGCTCAAAAACCGCCCGCAAGCTTCGATGTCTTTGCGGAAGATCGCGCATCGTACTGACCACGAAATCCAGGTTCTTCTCGATCTCGCGTACGATTTCACTGCAGGGCAGCGTGGCTACCCAGGCTGCTGAAAGCTCGATGCCCAGAGGTGAACCATCCATAAGTTGACAGATGCGCACCGCATGCGGCTCCACCGTGCTGGAGAGCACAAACTCGTTATCGACTTGCTGGGCACGCTCTCTGAATAATTGCAGCCCGCTGTAAACCTTATTGCTGTCACGCCCATTTTGCGGGTAGCTCATCCCACTCACGTCAAAGATCCATTCTTCGCGTAAGCTCAACCGCTCGCGGGAGGTGACTAGAAAGCGAACATCGGGGGCATGCTGCATCATCTCGGTGATCAGCTCAGCGCCTTCAGTCAAATGTTCGAAGTTGTCCAGCACCAGAAGGCAAGATCTCCGGGAGAGGAAATCGAACACTTGCTGCTTTGGGGCTAAATTGGAAGAGACATCGATCTTGAATCGCTGCGCATTGGCGATTGCAGGCACCATCTCGTCAGGTGACTCAACCGCTGTCAATTCGACGAACCACACACCCTGTGGGAAGGTTTCCACTAAATCAGCGGCGACCTGCAAGGATAGCCGGGTCTTCCCGGTCCCCCCAGGACCAACCAGCGTAACCAGTCGAGCCTCACGCAAAAGTTCCTTGACGCGTGCGATCTCATCATCCCGTCCAACGAAGGTGGTTAATTGCGAGGGCAGATTGTTCGGTAAGGCGTCGAGCGTTTGCAGGGGAGGGAAATCAGAGGAAAGCTCTGTGATAATTAATTGGTTGATACGCAGCGGGTGCTGAAGATCCTTCAAGCGATGCTCGCCCAGGTCCTTCAAGCGAATACCATCCGGCAGATCATGTTCAACCAGGGAGGTGGTGGTGGGAGAGAGAAGTACCTGCCCGCCGTGGCCAGAATGAGCGATCCGCGCCGCCCGGTGCACATCCATTCCCACATAGCCCTCTTCTGCTCGCACCGGCTCGCCTGTGTGCAGGCCCATGCGCACGCGCACTTCCACGCTATCTGGCCACTCGTGCGCCTGGAGCGTTCGCTGGATCTCGGCCGCGGCCGACACGGCTTGACTAGCGCGGGCGAAGGAGACGAAGAAGGAGTCCCCCTGCGTGTCGACCTCCTGGCCTTCGTGGCGTGTGAAAACTTCGCGCAAGATGGTGCGCTGATCCGCCAGCAGGTTGGCGTAGTCATCGCCCAGCTGCGTCAGCAGCCGGGTCGAACCTTCTATGTCGGTGAAA
>CBDTTY010000259.1:0-2340 GCA_965363875.1 uncultured Anaerolineales bacterium | reverse complement strand
TAATTATCGGATGCCCTAGGAAATTTAATGCTGCAAGCGATAGAGTTTAATAGTGGTACCGAGCTTGAAGGAAATCAATTCGCTTGTCACGCACCAGGTAGACAATGCGGTGCTCTTGAGTTATTCGACGGGACCATGTACCTGGAGACAGATACTTCAATGGTTCCGGTTTTCCAATTCCCTCGAAAGGATCACGAAGGATGTCTTCGATAAGCCTGAATACGCGGAGAGCAGTCTTGCGATCTTTCGTAAACCAGTACTTCAAGTCCTCAATAAACTCCGGTTGAAAGACGGCCTCCCGATCTTTACTCGTCAAGGCCGACCTCGGCCGCGAGTTCCTCAATCGTCATCATTTGCCCCCCACCCTTCAGTGCCCGGCCAAGCGCTTCAAGTAAACGCGCGGCATTCGCCGGTGAGCGAAGAAGATGCACAGCCTCGGTGAGACTGGCTAATTCATCCGCGGAGATCAGGGCTGCAGGCTCTGCACCACGGCGATTGATGATGACCACTTCCTTATCCTGGGTCACACTATCCAATAGTGTTGCAAGCTTCTGTCGTGCTTGAGAATAGCTAACTTCTATCGTCATTCTGCCACTCCTTACTTGTACAACATTATTGTACAGGTATTGATGGTTCTGTCAATACCAGATTTTCAATGCTGCTATTCTCATGTCGCTCTTTTTGTGTCCGATATTCTTTGGTCTCGGAGTTTCGATGAAAGAAGTTCTGGATTCGAGGGATCATCGGAGGCATTAAATAATCGAAGGTTTTCATGGTCGGGCGATTAAAAACTCCGCCTACACCCCTCCCCTCGCCCAAAGAGGAGATCGCCACGCTTCTGCGGGGCTCGCGATGACACCATCCAGTCATTCCGGGCAACAGATCGTCCAAGTTTGAGAACGCTCTTCAGCGCAATCAGCCGTTTCAGCGCTTCAGTGGTTCAATCCCGGAACCGCTGAGAGTCATGATTTCGCTAATCAATACACCAGGCAAGCAAGGTCTGCATCCATACAATCAGGACACCGATCTGCTGCGTAGGGCGAGCGTAAACCTCTTTACGGGTGGGACTCGAGCCAGTAGTAAAATCAGCACGACACCCATCCAAATCCACGGTTCAACCACGCCCTGCTTAACCAACAAGACGAAATGCACGGTCGCTAAAAACCCGGCCACATAGGCTAACTTGTGAAGCTGTTTCCACCGTTTCTTTAGTCGACGTTTCCACCCTTGAGTAGAGGTAATGGCCAAGACAAGTAAGATCAAACCCGTTGTCAAGCCGACAATGGCAAAGCGTTTTTCAAGCAGGGCTTCCTTGATCAAGGTCAGGTCAAAGAAATAATCTACGCCGATAAAGATCGAAAAATGGATGCTCGCATACATGAAGCTGTACAACCCTAACGGGCGACGCAGCTTTAAGAGGGGTTTATAGTTGAGAATAGTGCTCACCGGGGTGCAGGCTAACGAAAGCACCAGCAAGACCAGCGCCGTTTTCCCTGTACGCAGCGTAGCTTCGCGGATGATGTCGGCGCCGAGATTATCATGCGTTAAATCCCACAACAGAATGGTCAGAGGAACCCAAACAGCGATGTAGGTGATGATCTGCAGAGGGTGGAATCGACGACGTTTCATCTATACAGCATCACGTAATGGGCGAACAGAAATCTAGAACAGTCCGTCACTCACCCGGTACGAAATCCTCCTCTTAGAAATTTATGGCCAGGTCCATCCCGGAATAAAGCTGGGCAACTTCGTCGGCATAGCCGTTGAACATCAACGTCTCCCGCCGGCCGAGCTCCCCTATGCGGCGCTCGGTGCCCTGCGACCATCGAGGATGGTCGACTTCAGGATTGACGTTGGCGTAGAAACCATACTCGTTCGGGGCGGCATTCATCCACAGTGAAATTGGCATCTCCGTGACCAGGTCAATCTTGACGATGGATTTAATGCTCTTGAAGCCGTATTTCCAGGGGACCACCAAGCGCGCAGGTGCACCATTCTGTGGCAGCAAGTCCTTCCCATAGAGCCCGGTCGCCAACAAGGTCAGATCATGCATGGCTTCATCCATGCGTAATCCTTCGACATAAGGCCATTGGTAGAAGGGATATTTACTGAAACCCGGCATGCCCTTCGTGTCGTGGATGGTCTCAAAACGCACGTACGTTGCCTCGGCCTTGGGTTGAACCTTCGCTAGCAGCTTGCTGAGCGGAAATCCCATCCAGGGAATGACCATCGACCAGGCTTCCACACAGCGCAGACGATAAATTCGCTCTTCGATCTCGAAATTTCGCAGATCATCCAAGGAGAATGTTGTCGGGTTGTGGACCAAACCGCCCACTTGAA
>CBDTTY010000258.1:0-2366 GCA_965363875.1 uncultured Anaerolineales bacterium | reverse complement strand
AAGAGATGTACTCACCGGAGGTGTTCGGTCGCAGCGCCAGCGATTGGGTTGTCGTAGAGTAGCCATCCAGGTTTCCAATTTCAAAAACACACCCTCCCGCAGATACTAGACCTGTGGGAGGGTGTGTTCCATGGGGTCTTACCCAAGCAGGAATTTACTTCTGCTGCTCGAAGAAAAAAAGACGACCTTGAGGGGTTATCCGCAGCGTGCCTTTTGGAGCTTTGGAATGAAGAAGACCTCTCTTAACCATACCCTTAATCGAGGTTTGGGCAGATTCTCGCCAACGAATGGTTTTACTATCGTCTAGAAGTTCATAATCGGCTGCTTTAAGTTGATCCTTTATGATCAGCTTTACCTTATCAAGAATTTCATTCGTCGGACCTTTCCCACCCTCATCTTCTAATACCTGGAGGATCGGGATCACAAAGTCCACTTCTGTTGATTCTTGCTCCTTCGCTTTCGCTTTTGGTTTCGTTTTCTCTATTTCCAAAATATCCCCAGGGGCCTGTACTGCCTCCCATTGTTTAGCGATCTGATCAGCCGCCTCTAGAATCGGTTCTATTGCCTTTGCCTGGTTAGCAGCTTGTTTTGCTATGTCATACTCCCCTGCTTCGAAAGCTTGAATGCCCGCTGATTTCTTTTCATCTACAGCAGCTTTCAAAGCATCTTTAAGGTTCTCCACTGCGCTTTGAACATCCATAATACTATCCCTTCTAAAACCACGATTGTCTTACATGCTATACGTTAGAGATTGGCATTCAACGTCTCAATAGACCTGCTGTACTAGGAGTTGAGAACCCCCCTCCTTGAGGTCTGAATTTAGACCTCCCGCAGGTTTAAAATCTGCGGGAGGTTAGATGGTACTGGGCTGTGTGAGGGCGGCGGGCTGACCCATAGATCGGTCCCTACGATTTATTGTTGGTTTAGGTCCTCAAGATTTCTGGAAATCGTTTTAACTATTAGTACCCCCTCGCTATGGTAAACACGAGCCGTCAAAGACCACAATAGGGTCAATATGGAAGAGATCACACAACCACTGCGACCGGTGCGACCACCTCGGCGCAGATACAAATTTCGAAAAGCCCTGATTCGGGGGTTGGCTCTAATTCCGCTCACCATCGGCGTATCGCTGTTCATCCTGCTTCTCTCAGCCCAGGCCATGTATGGCGACCAACTACCCTTGGTGGGTGACGCTGTCATTGCGATGTTGGTGGACGAAGGCTATTTACCTGCGCCATCCGCTACGGCCTTGCCTGCAGCGACCGTGCCCATCGTCGCGATCCCGCCTGAAGATATCCTTCCCGATGACCTCACGACAAGCCAGAATACCGGTCAGGTTTTCCAGCCCCAAGCCATCACCTTCACACCGACGGTTACCCACACACAAACCGAGACGCCTTCACCCACAGCCACCGAGACGCAAACGGGGACCCCGACCTCCACGGCTACTCTCACACCCACACCAACCACCACCGGCACCCGCACGCCCTATCCCACCTGGACACCCTACCCCACCTGGACCCCTTCCCGAACGCCTCGTCCGACCCAGACCTACACTCCGGGGCCCACCGCAACGCCCTCGGAGACGCTCGACCCATCCATCCCGACGAACACGATCGAACCGACCCGAACGCCTACGCCTATCTTCGTCTCTTGCTCCACAACGCTGAACCTCGCCAACGAGAACACTGTCGTTCAGCTGATCAACGACGAGCGCCAGTCGCGCGGGCTGCACGCTTACGCAGTGCAGAGCCAACTGCGAGCGGCTGCCCGAGTGCAGGCGGCAGACATGGCCTGCAACCACTTCCTGGGGCATATCGGTTCCGATGGATCGACCGTACGGGATCGAGTGACGGCGCAAGGCTACTCATTCTCATGGATCGGAGAGAATTACATGGTCTCGCAAAACCCACAGACCGCGTTTAACTGGTGGATGAATAGCGCGCCGCATACCGCCAACATCCTCAGCCCCAACTACACCGAATTCGGCGTGGGTTATATTTACAGTAGCGAGAGCGATTACGGCGGCTACTTTGTGATCGTGTTCGCTAGACCTTGAGGAGTGAAAATACGATTCAATTCCGTCGGCTGTGACCTACACACGAATATTCGTTCCGACAAGTGACAAAAACATTGGCATAAACCCCTCGTCGCCTTGCAGAGTGATACGTTATACAATCCAAGGTAGAAAATAGAACCGAATTGACATAGCGAGAAGTAGGGCATTACTACCTACCTACGACTATGATTTGCTTAATGCCTTCAGCAAGCCGGAATAAAAACGCATGACCACCACACTCCTGCAAACCAAACTCTACATCCCCCAATTACCGTCAACTATTGTTGCGCGCACCCGCCTGGTTGAA
>CBDTTY010000257.1:0-2385 GCA_965363875.1 uncultured Anaerolineales bacterium | reverse complement strand
GTGATCTCGGTGATTTCAGGGCGGCAATTGAAGCGCGCCGGCGGACCTATGACCCCAACGCCGCGCGTGGTGTAAAGCCACATGCCCTCGATTTCAACTAACCCGTCGTCATACTTGCGTCCATACTCTGGCCGGAAGGGTCCACCGATACCGGGTATCCGTACCTGACCCCCATGCGTGTGCCCGGATAACTGGAGGCTGACCCTCCCGTCCCGTGCGTACTGATCCGCGAAATCCGGCTCATGCAACATCAGAATCACAGGCGCCCCTTGGGGCGAACCCTCCAGCGCGAGCGAGAGATCCGGTTCCCCGCTCCAACCATCGTCTAACCCAGCGAGGATCAGATCTTCGTCCCCAACACGTAAGAGCACACTGTCATTAACCAGAACACGTATTCCAACCGACTCTAGTCCGGAGCGCACCACCGCAGCATCCGTCCAGAGATCATGATTGCCCAGCACGGCGAACACGCCATAGGTAGATTCAAGCCTGGCGAGAACGGGCGCAAGTTCGTAGATCGAGTCGGCCCCTTCGAATACATAGTCCCCAAGAAGGCAGACGACGTCGGGGATTAATTCACTAGATGCGCTGACAACTTTCTCGATGAAATCAATCTGTGTATACGGGTGCAGATGAAAATCGCTCAGGCAGACGATCTTGAACCCTTCGAAGGCTCGCGGCAGTCCCTGGATCGGTACATCAACACGCTCGACCGACAGCCAGTGCGGCTCGACATAGAAGACATATCCGTATCCAGCCAAACACGAAGCCCCCAGGCCGAGTGTTGCCCCGCCAAACACCTTTAGAAAACCGCGCCGGGTGAGTTTTATTGAGTCGCTCATTCTGCCCTCTTGCCTGATTCACAAACACGAAGCCGCTCGAGAAAGTCGTTAATTACGAACGAGGAGCACATCTTCGACAGACCAGCCACTTCATTAATTAGACATTCAAATCTTCGATAAGTCCACTAATTGAAACATGTGAGATGTGTTGTGAGCCTAAACAGAGGTTCAAGGCTCCTGAATACCCCAATGAGTAATGCGCATCTGGAGCATTCAATAAACATCAACAGAGATTTGTTGCTTCACCGATTCCCTTGATGACAGACTTCGTTGCCTCAATCCTGACCCGATTCTGCCATCAAACGGCTACAACCTCGTGATATCAAAGGATCGGATTGAATGTTTTTTATCGATACAAACATCTGGAGATCCGCTAATTTCAAACGGCAAGCTCACGTTCTCAGCGAATCGGGAGGTCGAAATGGACAGAAAATCAACCCTGCTCACACTGGCAGCATTCTCGTTATTTATAAGCGCCTGCGGCAACTCAACCGCAGCTCCAACAGCTTCGCCGACAGACATGCCGGCAGCTACTCAACCCATATCCCCTGCGGCAATAGCGGTTGACATCTCGCAGCTCGGTGTGGACGAATACCCTCGCGTGGATGGATCCACGTCTGCATATCCGCTTCAGATCACACTTGCCTGTCAGATCCTGGAAGTTCCCTGTATTTGGATGGAGGGTGATCTATTCGGCACCACGCGGAGCATCATCCCCGACCCCGAATTTGAGGGATCGTCCGACCAGGTTGAAAAGATTTACAACATCTGGCACAGCGGTACTCATGGCTCCTATATGAACCTCATCGAAGGCAATGCGGACATCATCATCGTGGCCCGTCCACCTTCAGAGGACGAGCTTCAGGCTGCCGAGCAGTCGGATCTACACCTCGAATTCAAACCCATTGCCTTGGATGCCTTTGTATTCGTAGTGAACGAAGCGAATCCCGTCGATGACATCACTCTGGACAACATTCGGAACATCTATACCGGAGATATTACGCGCTGGTTGAAGTTGGGGGGTTCGCTTGGCGAAATCCACACCTATCAGAGAAATCGCAACTCAGGGAGCCAGGAGCTGATGGAAAGCCTGGTTATGCGGGGCGAGCCCATGATTGAGTCACCGGATATGATCCTGGAATCGATGATGGGGCCGATTCATGCGATCAGCGATGATCCCTTTGGCATTGGTTACTCTGTTTATTTCTACGCCGCGAATATCTTCCCTCATGAGCGCGTGAAAATGATCGCTGTCGACGGTGTCCATCCGACTTCAGAGAACATCGCCGACCGATCGTATCCTCTGACCACGGAGGTCTATGCGGTCATCAGGGGGGATGCTCCCCCGAAGAGTGCAGAGCGCTTGCTGCTGGATTGGTTGCAAACTGCAGAGGGACAAGCCGCTGTTGCGCAGAGCGGGTATGTGCCGATTTCCAATTAATGGCGACAATGGCAATCGCCTCCAACTCATAAAAGGGCGCACCTTCGGGTGCGCTTGAGATTCAAATCGCCTTAAACTTGTTTGTTCAGAGAGGCACGTCGC
>CBDTTY010000256.1:0-2401 GCA_965363875.1 uncultured Anaerolineales bacterium | reverse complement strand
GCTGCCTGTCCAAGTAAATGGATCGTTTAGAAATGCGACCACTCGCTGCTCCCTAATGCCCCGTCCAACCTAACCGGATGATTATCGATAGGCGCTCATTCGGTGTTTGTTTTCCACCGTAGTCTGATGAGAGAGGCACCGACAAGTTAAAAACAAATGGCTGATGAAATCCACATCAGCTAGATTGATCTAAATCTCCGCGTTATACCCACTCAAGCACGCCCTTGCGCCAGGCATAGGCCAGGCCGGCGGCGAGGATGAGGATAAAGAGAACGCCCTCCATGACCATATAAAGCTGTAATTTATCGTAGGCTACAGCCCAGGGGAACATGAAGACGGCTTCGATGTCGAACACCACAAAAATAAGTGCGTAAATGTAATACGCGCCTTTTAGCTGGATGTACGTCTCCCCGACGGTTTCAATACCACATTCGTAGATCGATTGTTTTATTGGGTTTGGTTTTTTAGGGGAGAGGAGCCAGTTGGCAGCAATTGCGACACCTGGCAGTAGCATTCCGGCACCGAGCAGTAGTGCGATGAAAACCCACGGTTCGTGCATCTAGGACCTTATTAGTCGCTTGACATAGATAGAATGGATAGAACGGGCGAAGTTTACCATGCCGGTTTTGAAGCGTCAAAGAAAATAGCGCAAGAGATTGTGAATAACGCCACAAAGGGAGTAGTGTTAACCACCAGAATGGCGCTTATTGCCATCCAATCGATTGGGATAACCTCCTAGGGGAAACGCAATTAATTGCTGGACCCGTCCCAATTGTCAATATTGTTCCGGAAAAAGGATTTAAGGATCGCAGATTCTGTGCGGCCAGTTTAATCCATCGTGATGATGCAATACTGCACCCTGGCTTGGTATATAATCCGACCATGGATTTGCAAATGGACTCCACGGAGTGGACCAACTACATAGAAGGATTTCCTCAAGCCCATTTACTGCAAACATCAGCGTGGGGCATGTTGAAATCCTCTTTCGGATGGAGCGCACGTTGGGTCCAGGCAGGCGACGCCGGAGCGCAAATCCTGTTCCGGAAGCTCCCGCTCGGTTTCACGCTGGCATACATCCCGAAAGGACCTATCGGCGAGTGGCTGCCCGAATTACTCCCGGCCATCAACCAGGTTTGTAAAGAAGAGCGAGCCTTCATGCTCAAGATCGAACCGGATGCAGTCTGGGACAGCGGCCTCGCCGACCAACTTCAAGCTCACGGATTCAGCCCATCTGCGCAAACGATCCAACCACAGCGCACGATCACAATAGATCTCGCCCCTGACGAGGACGAGATCTTGGCGCGCATGAAACAAAAGACGCGCTATAACATCCGCCTCGCCGATCGCAAGGGAGTGACAGTGCAGCCCTGGAATGACGTCCGGGCATTCGCAGCAATGACAATTGAGACCGCCGAACGCGATCAATTCGGCGCTCACAGCCATGCATACTTCCAACGTGCCTATGACCTCTTTCATCCATCCGCAGGATGCGAGCTCTTTGTCGCCGAGGTCGAGGGTGAACCGGTTGCGGCTTTAATGGTCTTCGCCCGCGGTCAGCGAGCCTGGTATTTCTACGGCGCCTCTCTATCGATCCACCGCGAGAAGATGCCAACTTACCTGCTCCAATGGGAGGCGATGCGCTGGGCGAAAGCTCGCGGCTGTACATCGTATGATCTCTGGGGCATTCCGGATGCCGATGAGAAGACCCTGGAAGATCAATTCACCAGCCGCAGCGACGGTTTATGGGGCGTGTATCGCTTCAAGCGCGGCTTCGGCGGGCAGATCCTGCGCAGCATGGGCGCCTGGGACCTGCCGTATAACCCACTGCTCTCCCGGGTCTACCAACTTGCGCTTCGCCTGCGCGGTCAGGGATAAGGTTAATGCTCACCTTCACGATTGTTGATAATCAAGAGACCTGGGACACTGCCCTGCGCACCCTTGACGGCGGTCACCTGCTTCAGAGCTGGCAGTGGGGTGAATTAAAAAGCAAATACGGTTGGAAGCCAGCGCGCATTCTCTGGAATGATGACTCACAAACTCCCATCGCCGCCGCTCAGTTGCTTTTAAGGACCACCACAGGGAACCTCACGATCGCCTACTGCCCGCGGGGTCCGATCCTCAATTGGAATGACCCCGTACTCTGCAGCCAGATCCTGAGCGATCTTGCGGATCACGCCTCTCAACACGGCGCTATTTTCGTCAAGATTGACCCCGAAATTCCCATAGATAATGGTCACGAAATCCAGGATCAGGATAAGACTAATCCCCTGCGCGAGTCGTGGCTGGATCTTGGGTGGCGTGAGTCGCAGGAGCAAATCCAGTTCCGCAACACCTTCACTCTCAACTTGGAAACGGATGAGGAGACGCTGCTGGCGAACATGAAGCAGAAAACCCGCTACAA
>CBDTTY010000255.1:0-2410 GCA_965363875.1 uncultured Anaerolineales bacterium | reverse complement strand
AAATTTGAACTTCCTGTCTACGACATGGACGCCCATATCTACGGAGCATATCACGGCCGATTTACACAGGAGCGTCACCCGGTCAACAAAGCGTGGTCATCAGCTCGAGACGGATTGGCATGGTTGCTCGGCATGTCCTGGGATGAGTTCGATAGCTTTAATCAAGCGGCTCTTCCTGAATATTTGGACTTGCTAGCCGAAGACCTTGAAGCCACTAAACCCAACGCTAGCATATTAATTGATGGTGGGATATGCAATCCAGCCATCCTGGCACAAGCAATCTCAGCTCCTCAGATTGTATGCCTGGCAACATCAGAAAGGTCGAGCGCTGAAATCTGGAATGAGACCGATGAGCGTAAAGGCATGAAGGAAGCTGTCTATCAATTGACAAAGCCGGAAGACGCGTGGCGCAAATTTCTCGAATTTGACGGCCTTATCACCCGCACAATCCTGAAGGAATGTCAGGAGAACGATATCGCAGTGTGTCCCAGAGGTGAAACAGAATCGGTAGATGAATTCGCGGAGAGGGTTGCCCATGTGTTGGGAATTCGATAGGCTCACAGGTAGCGTAGCTTACAACGAACCGGCGGTCACAAGCATCCAGCCGCCTTTACTTCGCCGCGCTTCGCAAAGGGCGTAATTCGCGAACCGTTTGGGTTCCCTAATATACTCATAAGGAATGCTCACAACCAATGGATAAACAACAAATTATTAACTGGCTTCTTGAAGGGGACGTCGCCATTCAATATCAGGTTCACCGGGATCTTTTGGCCTCTGAAAAACCAGGTCTCCAGCACCGCATCGCAACCGAAGGGTGGGGGGCAAAGTTTCTTGGTTTGCGCGAGGAAGAGGGGCATTGGGGACGGGGTTTTTATCAACCCAAATGGATTTCAAGCCATTATTCAATCCTGGATTTGAAGAATCTCGGCATCTCTCCCGGGCATCCGGACATTAAAGAGTCTGTGTTGATCATCCTTCGCTACCACAAAGGACCCGATGGGGGCGTCAATCCCTCCAGGACGATTAAGCAGAGTGACGTTTGTTTAAACGGAATGTTTCTAAACTACGCGAGTTATTTCAAGGTGGAGGGTGAGGGGCTGCACTCCATTGTGGATTTTATTCTAGAACAACCCATGCCCGATGGAGGTTTCAATTGCCGGGCGAACCGCCAGGGCGCCGTTCATAGTTCCTTGCATTCCACAATTTCTGTGCTTGAAGGGATCCATGAATATGGTGCCAACAACTATGTCTATCGCCTGGCAGAATTAGAGCAGATTGCGGTCGAGGCTCGCGAATTCATCTTACAACACCGCCTGTTTCGCTCAGACCGTACTGGAGAGATCATCGACAAGCGCATGTTGATGCTGTCGTATCCCTCCCGTTGGCGGTACGATATCTTAAGGGCGCTTGATTATTTTCAGTGTGCAGGGGTCGATTACGATCCACGAATGCAGCCTGCTCTGGACGTGTTATGGAAAAAACGGCGGAAAGATAACCGTTGGCCTGTGCAGGCAAGGCATCCGGGTCAGTCCCATTTTGAAATGGAAAAGACTGGAGGTCCAAGCCGCTGGAATACGTTGCGGAGCTTGCGTGTCTTGAAGCATTTTGGATGATATGGATTTATCTAATTCCAGGATGGAGAAACGAATGTCAACCAACCATTTTTTAATCTTATATCTGATTATGCTTTTCTTGCAGACAGTCCATATATTCGAGGAAATTGGCTTTAAAGCCTACGAAGTGGTTGGCTCTCTCAACAAATATCTAATTGTTGCTTCCTTTTTGGTGTTTGCCAGCTACTTGCCCTTGATACTCATCCTGCTAGATATCAAAGCAGGATATTTCCTTGCATTTTTCGCGGCAATTCTCGCCCTGGGCAACGGCGTTGTTCACATCCTTGGGTATATAAAGACCAAATCATTCAGAGGTACTGTTGGCGCCGGTGTCTTCAGCGGAATTCCTTTGGGGATCATGGGGGGGAATAGTGGTGATTAATCTAATCTCGATCGTTCGATGAATGACTCGCCGAGTAATCGTGAGGAGAATTATCCTTCTCGGCCTAACAAATCTCTTGAGCGACCGCTAGAAACCGCCGAGATTGCGCAAAACTTGATATAGAATCGAAATCGAGAGCGCGGCGGCTGCTTCCATTGCTCTCTTAAAATGGGAAGGACTGTCAGATGGACATTCGAGTATTGGTGGCCTACGCCACGAAGTACGGCGCAACAGCGGAGATTGCCGAGAAGATCAGGCAGGTGATTCTTCAAGCAGGCTTGCAAACCGACGTGCTGCCCGCGGATCGCGTCAGCGACCTCGCCCCGTATAAAGCAATTGTTCTTGGTAGCGCGGTTTATGTGGGTCAATGGCGCAAGGAGGCTGTGGCGTTTTTGGAAGCCAATGAGAAGGCAAT
>CBDTTY010000254.1:0-2452 GCA_965363875.1 uncultured Anaerolineales bacterium | reverse complement strand
TTCCGGGGACAGCCCATCCTCTGGATGGGTAAAATAGGATGGAATTTGTAATTCAGGGATTCGGTTACCATCCGTCGATATCTCGCTTAGCACCCGGGCATACCCCTCGGCAGTCCGTGCCCATGTATACCGGGTGAGCACGCGCTCCTGTCCTGCATCCCGAAACGCTTCCCAGGTCTCTGCAGAACGCAGGATTCGCAGCAAACCAACGGCGATGTCATCAGGGTCTTCCGGGTCGACGAGGATTCCAAATTCCCGATCGCCCTCAATGAGACTTTCTGTGGGGCCGCCATTTTTCGTGACTACTGCGGGCAACCCACAGCTCATCGCTTCCAGCGGAGCCAGGCCGAAGGGTTCGTAGCGTGCCGTGAGGGCAAAGACCGACCTTCGGTTGGCCAGGATGCGGTAGGCGGCAGCGAGCTCGAGTTGACTGTTCAAGGGAAACCCCGTCACAGCACCCCATAAACCTTCATCGTCGATATGGGTAGTGATCCGCGTCAAAATGGCGCGCTCGTCCTCCCCGAGTGTATCGAAATCATGCAGGGGGTTCTCCAGTCCACGTACCACAATGGCCAGGTTTGCCGCAGCTCTCAACTGCTCTGATCGCGAAAATGAGCGGACCAAATCCAGATGGTTTTTCTTGTCATCCAGTCGGCTTGACGCCACCACAAGGGGTAAGTTGCGTCGATCCTCATGAATATCCCGTGTCAGGGCGATCATAATGCGGTCGAGGATGCCTTGGTCCAGTTCCCCGGGCTTGTGGTTGAATATTTGTAAATTAACCCCTGGCGGAATCACGCGGAAGCGATCATCGTCTTCCGGATCTATGGCGCCGTGATAGGCACGGTGACTATACTGCTCCATGCGCTCCTGTGTCGTCGAAGTGATCACGCGCCCAGCGAGCTGCATGCTCACCCGCTCTGCCGCAAGCCGCCTGGAGAAATGAAAACGCGCTTCCAGATCGGCGAAGTTATCCCGTGAAGTTCCCAGTTTATCCATTTTCTGCGCACCCAGTGAATGACCCGTGAATGAGAATGGGATGCTCTTCTTCTCCAGAAGTATGGCGCCCGACAATCCTCCGTCCCCGTAATGTGCTGTAACTACGTCCGGTAGTCGGCCCTCCTTCTCATAAAACGAGATGATATTGGGGATCCATTCTGTGCCCAGATAGGGCCATAAATCTTCTTTGCGTAAAAAGCTGTCCCCCCCACAGGGGATCCGAACGATGCGGATGTTCTCCTCTCCGGGGTACCCATCGATATCTCTCTCGAAACCCACCCATCCAGGATCACGCACACGCCGTGTCAAAATGTCGATGTCATGCCCCATCCGTCCTAGCTCGAGAGCGACCTCTTTCACGTATACCAGTTGTCCACCGAAGTCGGGATGCTCGGTCCAGTAGCGATCATCAGGATCAAAGTTGCCCTGGGGATTCAAGAAGGTGATATGCAACGGTCCCTCCTCACGGTTCCGAAGCTTCAGCCACGATCTTCAGCGATTCCTTGATCGCGTCAGCAGCCCGTTCTGGAGTTTCCTGGCATACGTATAAGCCAATGCGTTCCAACCCTCCCATCGGTTGAGTAAAAGGAAGGAACTCGAAGTAGATCCCCGCTCCGGGTCCGGTGAACGAGGCAACGTTATAGGCGACTTCTTTACCGAGCCTGGGCATGATGTCGTGAAAAATCCTGGTTGCATCATGCCAGCCATTTCCTACCGCAGCGAGTTCATCTGTAGACAATTCGTAAAGGTAACGCTTGCTTGGATCCTTCAAGATCAGAAACATCTCGTACGGTCGGCGCATGAATGTGGGCACAAGGAGAACCGCAACCCCATAATCCTTGACGAGCAACTCATTTGGTGTGTCTCGCAGTATTAGAGCAGTCAGAGGTTCATCGTGCTTGACCTGAAAAGTGAGGTGATCGAGCGTTCTGTTCGGGGTAATATTGCTGAACAGTACCTGCTGGTGGCCATGAGCTAGCGATGCGCCTACTGCACGGCCGAAATTCTTGATGATGATCACATGCCCCGTTTGATCGTCCAGATCATTCGATCTCTCGTCAGCGAGGATGCCCCTCGGAGATTCTTCAATGAGTTTCCTCTCAAGCGCGGCCAGACGGGATATCACGATTCTGCAGTCTTCTACCGGCAGGTTGTGCCAATCTCTGTCGTGGTAAGAACTCGTCCACTGCAGGAAGTGCAAGCCATAAGCTGCGCTTCCATTGATCGAGGATCCACCTTCTACGGATCCTTCAAGTGGATAGAGGACAGGGAATAAGTTCTTATTAATGAAGGTGAATCCTTCACTCAGGTCTGCCACATCAACGATGCCCGTCGTTTCTCCCCGGCAGATCACACACTCCTTATCCTTACTTTCCGTTGGAAGAATCATCGGTATGTTGTCGTGGGGGCGGATTGAGCGTGAAGCGTGATACAGAATCCGATCCCCGTTCCG
>CBDTTY010000253.1:0-2482 GCA_965363875.1 uncultured Anaerolineales bacterium | reverse complement strand
CCAATTCATAGTGAATGGTGCCATGTGCCAGTGGACGTTGTTCAAGCGGTTAAAGCCGCGAAGAAAGCGGGGGGAAAGGTTGTCGCCGTTGGGACGACGACCGTACGGGCGCTGGAAACCGCTGCGCGCACATCCGCACCTCAGGACATTTCCGAATATGTGGGGCCGACTTCGCTATATATCTTGCCAGGGTTTGAATTTCGCGTCGTGGACGCAATGCTCACAAACTTCCACCTTCCTCGCTCTACTCTGCTGATGATGGTCTCTGCATTTGCCAGCAAGGAACAAATTCTTCATCTATACAAAATGGCCACGGTTGAAGGTTACCGCTTCTATTCTTTCGGAGATGCCATGCTTATCCTGTAATTGACTTTATATTATCCCTATGTAATACTTTCTTAAGTGTTTTGAACACCTTTCCTTCGCTATTTTTGAAAGGAGGAGGTGATGCCAATGATAGAACTTTATGCTGAACGTGCTGCGGCATCCCTCCTCCCTTGTGGATAAGGATGCCGCAGCACAACCAAGAGCCGCCCACCTGGGCGGTTCTTTGGTTTCCTTCCTGCTAGCAAGTATTCCTCTTTATATAATGAATCCTGGAGTTGCCGTGCGATACTTCTCCTGATCTTGATTTCCACGTCGGGAAGCTTCAAGCGATGAACGTCTTCATAAATCCAAGTCCAGCAAACAGCGCGGCTAAAGCGAGGAACATCCCAAGAAAGGCGATAATCCCCCTTCGTCCGAAGACCTGCGCGCTAATCCCGCCCAAGACAGCATAAATCAAGCTCATTACAAGCCAGCCTAAGATAGGAGCCGACTCCGGGTTGAAGGCCCACACCACACCTCTTGACATCGCCCTTAAGCCATAATACTTCCATTCCGGCAAGCAAACTGTAAAAGGATCTGGCGCCAATCTCACCGACGCCACTGAGTCTCGGCACTCTTGATCTATGGCGATCGCCATTTCGACAATTCCAGCCGCAATGAAAAAGAACGCCATCGCAAGCAAGGCTCCTATTAAGAATGTCTTCTGAGTTTGATCCAGTTTTAATTGCGATATTGTCTGCAAAGTAAATGCTCTCCTTCAACCGAATAATCAAGAAAACAATCGATCGATCTCCTTCACTGAACCTCGGACTACAAGTTATCCTTCCCTCGATTGTTTCATGCCAAGTCTATTCAAGATCCCAGTAGAGGAATTCTTCTACATTGGTTGTAAAATTGGGAGTCTGAGCTGCGCTTACGAATAAACCGAAAAGACCTTCACCATGAGTAGTATCCGTGAGAGTCGTAAGCAGCTCACCCTGGGCATAGAGCTTAAACTCATTCCCTTGGGCTAAAACACCAATTCGGTGGGTTTGTTCCGATCCGGCTGCGAGATGGGTGCTTGGCGTCCAATCGAGAATATGGGTCATCACCTCCCCATCCCAGGAACGCAGGGAATAACGACCGTCACAGGATATGCCATATAGATACCCGATGTACCCTTTGTCAGACGCGGGGGCGCGAAACATCAACCCATAAGAATCTCTACCCGAACAGGTTTCTGCGGTTCCAGTCGCTTCGATGTAGAAATTTAAATCCTTTCGCCAGCTGAGCAACCACCCGTTGTAAAAATCAGCATTGAAAGCCGTCATGGCTAGCTTGTTTTCAACAATTTCGAAACGGGTGTGGTCATCCTCATAGATCGCCCAATCGCTCGCATCCGCAAAGTCATCCTGCCATGTCGGATCACCCAAAGACGCACGCGGATCGGAAGTGCCCAGCGTTGGGGAGGCGGTAGGCGTCTGTGTGCTCGTCGCCGCCGGGGTTGCCGATGGCTCGAGTGTTGCCGTTGCACGGGCGGTTGATTCAACAACCGGGGTGTTTGTGGGCATCGCCACGAAAGGCGGGAGAAGTAGATAGTCCCAGCCAAAATAGATATCAGACCTCACTTCATCAACCCCCAAGGTTACTGTTTTTCCAATCACACCAGACCCAGACCCTGATACAGGGTATGTCCAAGCACCTAGCGCCAAGACGCTGGCATTTACTTCACTCTCGGGGTCGATCGAAACGCAGTAATCCCCTGCCTCCAACCCACCGAAGAGGAAGAGCCCATCCGCAGCAGTGATTGTTGTTTTTCTACCTGAAGAAGGACATGCTCCATCACCCAACTGGACCTCCACACCGTGGAGCCCAATCTCAGCAGTGTCCAATTTCCCATTCGCAACCCAATTCATTCCCCCGGGTCCGCTAACACATCCTTCCGGAGCCGTATCCATTTGGGTTCCTTCAGGTGGGGATGCACACAGGTCATGCCAAACACGCCCGGCAATGGCGCCACTACCCCCTCCATCATCAATTACCTCGTCAGTCCCGCCTCCATCAATGAAGGGCAAACTGCACGAGGGAAGAGCCATTATGAGTATCAGCGTGATCAGGAGTGCAAGCATGTTATGGTTACGAGCGATCTTTTTCATCAGGACCTCACAAGCTTATC
>CBDTTY010000252.1:0-2492 GCA_965363875.1 uncultured Anaerolineales bacterium | reverse complement strand
CCAACGCTCGAGCTCCGTTGGCGCTGAGCGCAGCACAAACCACCGCAGCAAATTCGGCGGCAAACTACCATCCCAACCACGCCGTTCCTTCAACGCCATCCCCTGACCCATATAGTCGGTAACCAGGTTAGTACCAGAATTTAGCTCCAAAGCGAGAACCGCCGGGGAGGGCTCTGCCAGGGAGTTGAATTCACCCCCCGCCTGATTGTAACCACGCAGCGCCCACGCCAGTGCGGGGTTAACCTCAGATTGCACCTCTATTTCGATCTCATCGGTCCGACCCGCATAGGCGAGTGAGGCATTGTCGAGTGTGTCCGTAAGCAGCCGCATGCCATTCGTGGTTACATCAGGACGCCAGAGTTCTCTGGCACTCGTTGCCAGGGGCGTGAAATTCAAGCGCCAGGCTGCAGAGAGCGTGATTGCTGCCAGCACAAGTGTCGCCGTGATCCCCAGTGTGTCTGCCACAACACCCCAAGACCAGCCCAAGCCAAAGAATAAAAGCAGGCTAACAGCCATGATGATCAATGCGCTGAATACAAGCAGGATTAGCCCCGGGTCGCTCGGTGTGTAATCCAAAATAAAACCATTTACGTAGCCGACAAGCGATATCCATGCGGAAGTTGTTAGCACCAGGAGTACACCGGTGAGACCTACTAATTCGAGCCCGATACCACGCTGCGCAATTCGTTCAAACAAAACCGAGATGGAATACGCCGCCAAAAGCGCTAGAGGGAGGACCACAAAGATAATTTCCGCTGCACTCCGCGCAGGGTAAACCAGGCCGCTGAATAAGCTGCCTAACACCCATAGACTGGCAGCCTGCCCGAGAGATTCTTTACGCCGCCAGGCGAGAACTGCACCTACGATTCCCATCACTACAAACAAGGGCTCGTAACTCACAAGCATCACGACATAGGTAATTGCCGCCTGGATTCCAGGTTCCGTCCAACCATGCAGCCATTCCGTGAGGGATTCACCCAATCCGGCCAGCCCATTCCAATAGAAACCCACGCCCGAGGCGACGAGGAGCATTACAACAAGCGACACCCATACGCCAGATTTAATTGCAAACAGACGTTTAAACTCTTCAAATGGTTTTCGGTCCCGGGATAGGAGCACGCGTGATAGGCCGAATGCGACCAACAGCCCAAACAAACCCTGCAGAACTAAAGGTCCTGACGCAAGCGCGAAGCCTAGAGCGCCCGCCGCGAGTAAGAGCTGCGCCTGCCTACCATCAGATGTATCCGCCGACCAGGCGAGGAATACGAATAACACCAGACCAGCTGCGGCTAGAGCCGACCCGTCGGCAGTTCTGGCGATTGTCCATCCAGACGTGGCGATGGCCAGCACTAGAACGGCTATCAACGAATGCGCTGTGCCAATTCGTTTACGCAGGATTAACGGGCTCAAAACCAGCAGGATGCCAGCAAGAGCTGAGGCTACACGCGCCGCCGCATCGGATGGACTAAAAAGCTGGAAGATCATGGTGGTGAAAACGTAGTAGCTCGCACTCACCGGCGCCGCCACGCCAGCGCTATCCCAGAAGGGGGAAGCATCCGGTGTCGTCGCTGCTGCTGTTAACGCATGAATTGCCTCGGAATCGGTGAGTGGATTTCTGCCTAAATCTGCAAGTCGCATCCAGGCAACCAACACGATCAAGGTTGCGAGTATTAACGTACCCAGCCTGATACTCCGATTGTTATTCACGAGGAGTCACCTGCTCTTCTGGTGTAAATCCTAACCCTGTCATTTTGGTATACCAGCTCCATGAATGCATCAAACTTTCCATCAAAGATTGGCTGGTAAGTCATTCGTTCAAGTTCTCCAACGTAGACATACTTCACATTATAGGTCTTCAAAATCTGTAGAGTTTGGTCCCAATCCGGTGACTTAAACAGTGTCCTGACATCCTCTTCCCGTGTTCCGTGGAATTGATATCCGCCGCGCCACTGGCTTTCATGACCAGGCCAGCCGATAACGGTGGGGAATCCCGTATGCACAGATACCCTCGCAAAGTACGAATAGCTGCCGCCAACGGCCTCCGCAACAACCCCGACCTCCAGATTATCACTCATCCATTGGATCGCCTCGCGATCCGCTTCGGACGCGTAGGCAGGGTGCATCGCTCCATTCAACGTTCGGTCATGGACCGGGTTTAGACCGTTTGTTTTCGTCCAAACAGAAAGGGCAGGATAGATGAGACCAGCAAGCAGCGGGAGAACGGTGAGTATCTGCACGGGGATCATCTTCGCGCTCCGTTTAGACCAGATCACATCCATCACGTATGCTGCAGCGAGGGCCCATAAGATCCAGGCTGCAAAGTAGAATTTGAATATCGTATTCATGCGCAGCCCGAATTGATCTTTGAGGTAGAAAAATTCGGGTCCAAGGATTAAAAGCGCCCCGATGGTGATCATCATAAGGATGAAAGGTCCTGATTTTGGTTCGTTCTCAACGTCCTTCCACACCCGTCTGATGAGCACAACAGCGGC
>CBDTTY010000251.1:0-2494 GCA_965363875.1 uncultured Anaerolineales bacterium | reverse complement strand
AACATGACCAACTTCGGCAACCTGATGGGTGCTATGGAAAACATGAAGTACATGGCCGGGATGCTAGCCGGTGCACGGGCCAAGATGGATGGAAACCTGAAGTTGGGTTATATGGCAACTTTCCCGATTCCAGAGGAGATTCGTCTTGGCAACGCGATCGCGTTGGGGATGAGGGAAACCTGCCCGGAGTGCACGATGGATGTGCGCTGGTTAAAAACTTGGCATGATCCCATCATCGAGAAAGAGGCTGCAGCCTCGTTGTTCGATGCCGGTGCTCAGGTAGTGTTCACGGGTGCTGACACACCTGCGGTTGCTGATGTAGCCCAGGAAAAGGGCAAGTGGGGCGTAACCTACGACTGGTATGGCTCCTGCAAGATTGACGCCTGCCTGACCGCGCCCTACTGGGTATGGGGCCCCGAATATGCACGCATCACCGAGGGTGTCATCGATGGTAGTTATGTCCCTGGCTGGGATTACTTTGATGGTGAGACTGGAGCGCTCGGTCTGTACGGCTTCATGGAGGGTGAGGAGTTAACCCCCGGTGTTGCTGAGCTTCCGGAAGATGTGATCCAGGATGTTCGCGACCTGGTGGCCGCTACCCTGGTGGGAGACTTCACCCGCTTTGACGTTTTCTCGGGACCAATCTATGACAATCAAGGCAACCTGATTGTTCCTGAGGGCGAAGCGCTTGAGCAAGTTGACCTGGATGCCTTCCCCGAGTTTGGGCTAGGCTGTGAGTACTGCATGAAGTGGTGGGCTGAGGGCATTACTGCGGAATTGCCGGAGTAGTCCACACAAATAAACAGAAAAAGGGTCGACGTCCGATATGGGCGTCGACCCATCATCTTCGGAGCTGAGTATGGATGAACACCTCAATGTCGTTGAGTTAAAGGGGATTTCCAAACAGTTTCCCGGTGTCTTGGCGAATGACCAGGTTGATTTCACCTTACGGTCTGGTGAGATCCACGCCTTGTTGGGCGAAAATGGCGCAGGTAAGAGCACCCTGGTGAATATCCTCACTGGATTGTATAGACCCGATGAAGGTACGATCCGGATTGATGGTGAGTATGTCGATCTGCGCTCCCCTCGAGATGCCATCAACTACGGAATTGGCATGGTCCACCAGCACTTTATGCTCGTGCCCACTCAAACTGTGACGGAAAATATCCTCCTGGGCCTCGATGAACCGCGCTTCAATATGAATTTATCCCATTATGATCAAATCATTTCCGACCTCGGGGAGCAGTATGGTCTCCAGGTCGATCCACGAGCAAGAATCTGGCAATTATCCGTCGGTGAGCAGCAGCGTGTGGAGATTTTAAAGATGCTCTACCGAGGGACGAATGTGCTTATCATGGACGAGCCGACGGCGGTCTTGGCTCCGCAAGAGATTCAAGAACTATTCACTACACTTCGGTCCATGATTGCTGAGGGGAAATCAATCATCTTCATCAGCCACAAGCTCGATGAAGTCATGGCTATTGCAGATCGGATTACAGTCTTGCGCAAGGGGAAGCTTAGCGCAGAGGGTTTGCTCGCGAAAGAGATAACGAAACAGGACCTGGCGCGCGAGATGGTAGGCCGCGAGGTACTCTTTCAATTGGAAAAGGTCGAGCAAACTCCTGGAGACACTGTTCTGGCCGTTGAAGGGCTCGAGGCATTGAATAATAAAGGCATTCAGGCTTTACGAGGCCTATCCTTACACGTTGCGGCTGGTGAGATCGTCGGCTTAGCCGGCGTGGCAGGAAATGGGCAAACAGAGTTGGCTGAAGCGATTACCGGTCTTCGCCAGATCACCAAAGGCAAAGTAATTGTGCATGGCCAAACGCTCATCGAGGGAAGTATCTCGGGGCAGCGCAGATCGAGCCATGTGAGACAGGTAATCAACGCGGGCGTTTCACACATCCCTGCAGATCGGACCCATGTTGGCACGGCTCCAAATCTCAGCATCACTGACAACCTGATCATGAAGGCATACAGGCAACCGCCGATCGCGAGAGGGTGGTCCATTGACAACCTCTCCGCTCACAAACGAGCAGAAACGCTGCGTGAAGCCTATGACATCATGGTGCCGACAGTGGAAACACCTGCACGCTTGCTATCAGGAGGAAATCTCCAACGCTTGATTCTGGCGCGTGAGATCTCCTGCGAGCCGAAGCTGATGATCGCCATGCAGCCTACGCGCGGGTTGGACATTGGGGCGATCGAATCTGTTCAACGCCTGCTGCTCCAGCAGCGTGAGAATGGCGCTGCGATCCTTCTAATCTCGGAGGAACTGGAGGAACTCATCTCGCTCTCGGATCGTATTTACGTGATCTATGAGGGAGAAATCATGGGCGAGGTGACGGAAGCTGATCTCGAAACATTGGGTTTAATGATGACCGGAACGCGGCAGAAGGATCTAGTCGAGACAAGGAAGGTGAGTCAATGACGACTAAGCCTTCATTATTTGCTCAATACCGTGGTGGAGCACGGTTCCGTCTGCGGATGGAAC
>CBDTTY010000250.1:0-2580 GCA_965363875.1 uncultured Anaerolineales bacterium | reverse complement strand
CCATCGGTGACGGCTCCTCCCAGCGCAACGAATATCACCACACCTACTGCGCTAATCACCTTAACACCAACACCCGAACTGACGATTACGCCAACCCCGCCCCCTCTTTCGCCTGATGATCCGCGCTACGGGCTCAACCTCGCTGCGCCGCATTATTGGGACGATTTCTCGTCCAACCTGACCTGGGTCGGGCCTAATTTTGACGGGGCAATGAACGTGTGGGAGGATGGACGCCTGCGGGCCACAGATTTCCTTGCAGACAAGTTTCTATGGTGGAGCACAACCATACCGGACGTTGACGCCGGGGAACTCTACGTCGAAGTGACCGCCGAAGTCGGAGAGTGCTCTGGAAAAGATGCCATCGGACTGGCTGTAAGAGTTGAACCGGAGAATCGCGACAGCGGATACACACTCGAACTCTCTTGCGACGGATCTTATCGAATACGCAAACTCCTTGCCGGCACGGTTCAGAACCTGCTCGAATGGACTCCTAGCGATTCGATCCTCTCCGGATCGGAGGCAACGAATGTGCTCGGATTCCTCGCCCGCGGCACAACTTTGACCGTCTTTGCGAACGGCGAGGTCTTAGGCTCTATTGAAGATAACGCTTTCTTCAAAGGGAACTTCGGCCTCTTCACTGATGCCGCATCCACACCGGGTTTGACGGTCTACTTCGACGATTTCAAACTTTGGTATATAAATCCCTGACGGATACCGCTTGCTCTCCTAACCGCGAGATTTCCCACAATCCCTCAGATTGTTGTATCCTCATGCAAACCAACCTGCCTTTAAGGGAAGAAGGATGCGCAATCTCATCAGCAACCGGGGGGGCGAAGTCCCCCGCTTTTTGGGGGATGGAAGCAAGAAATTCCGATTTGCTGCAGTTTGCATTACTGCTTGCGCACTGCTTCTATCATCCTGCGTGAGTGCAAGGCCCGCGCCCACATTCACCCCAGCACCGACACCCCCTGCCCCCACACCCACTGTCTTCTTCCCCACTTTGGTCCCCTCGCCAACATTGACACCCGAACCCACACCATCCCCCACGGCGGATATCGCCTCAGGTTTGGGCTCGATCCTTTTCCACGATGACTTCAGCCAGGATCTCGGCTGGGTACATCTGCATTCAAACGTCGGTGGATCGAGTTTATATAACGGTCGCTTCAGCCTGTCCGTCCGGCAGGCAAACGCTTATTACACCGCGCTAAGTCCTATAAAAGAATTCACAGACGGTTATGTCGAAGTAGTGGTTCAAGCGGTGTTATGCACGGATGATGATGAGTTCGGTTTGATGTTCCGCGTTGATCCTTCAGGTGGACACTACCGTTTCACCCTGACCTGCAAAGGGGAAGCTCGCGTGACGCGTATCTCAGAGGGTTCTGAAGTTGCTGTCATCCCCAAGACAATTACCAACGCCTTGATCCCCGGGCTGCTCGTCGACAACCGCCTGGGAGTCATCGCCGAGGGCGAGCGCTTCCGCTTCTTCCTCAACGGTGAGGAGATTTTTACCGCGCGCGATCCTGGGCTGCGCTGGGGAGGACTGGGCTTATTCGTTCGCGCCCGACGAGGTGGACAGACGACCGCTTCTTTCGATAACTTCATCGTCCGTACGCTGCTGCCCACCCCAACCCCAACACACACACCAACACCCTGAGCGTCGATAAATGGCAAAAAAACGAGCCTTTCGCAATCGCATGAACGACTTATCTCCCAAGGATTGGATAAAATTCCAGAAATCCTGGTTTAGTCACAATCCACCTCCCAGACGTAAAGACGTCCTTCGCCATCCCGCGAAATTTCCAGAGACGCTCGCCCAGGAGTTCATCGAATTCTTCACAAAGAGTGGACAGGTGGTCTTCGACCCTATGGTTGGGACCGGCTCGACACTGCTGGCCTGCTTACGAAGCGGAAGAAGTGGGTTCGGATTGGAGTTAAACCCCGCTTATGCTGAAATCGCACGAGAACTGATCGACGAAGAGCGCGAGCTCCTGGGGCCGCCTGCTAGCGAGCTCCACGTCGAGGTTATCAACGGTGATGCAGCCGATCTCCAATCCTTCAATTTACCCCAGATCGATTACGTCCTGACTTCTCCGCCGTACTGGGACATACTCCACGCGCGAGGGGCTGAGACTCAACGCCAACGGCGGGATTCTTCTGAACTTGATGTAACCTATTCTGACGATCCTGCCGACCTGGGAAACATCGCTGACTATGATGAGTTTCTCGATCGTCTGGTCCAGATCTACACTGACCTTAAATCCTACCTGCGACCTCGCTCATACTTGACAGTGATATTGAAGAACGTCAAGAAGAAAGGGACGATCTACCCGTTGGCCTGGGATGTGGCCCGCAATCTCGCTGATGTGTATACGCTGAAAGATGAGCGTATTTGGGTGCAGGACAATATCCCCCTCGCGCCATACGGCATGGGCAACGCCTGGGTGAGTAACATCCACCACCACTACTGTCTCCAATTCCGGTTTGAGCCCTAGGCTCTTTCACGAGAGCCCAACTCAAGATCTCCGATCCTGCCTCCTTGTCAATTAAAAGAGAGCCGCTCCGAGGCAGGATCTATATAGA
>CBDTTY010000249.1:0-2654 GCA_965363875.1 uncultured Anaerolineales bacterium | reverse complement strand
TGGAAGGGAACCTGCGTGCTCGTACGGATCACGAGGCGATCATCCTCATCCCAGTAAGTTACAACAACATGCGGCTCGATATGCGCCGGACTTACTTTCGGAACTTCATAGGAGGCTTCAAAAATATGATCCGCTTCGGAAAAACCTTTGTCTACATCGCCGATGTCAATGTGGATCTGAGCGGCGAGGTTTCGGCTGGGATCCGAGTCAGCGAAATTAACATAATCCGGTTGGTCATGGATTTGCACCGCACCTTCAGCTTGAGCCTCTGCTGAATCGAGGATTGCCGGCAGCGGTTCATACTCCACTTCGATTAATTGTAAAGCCTGCTCGGCGATCTCTTCAGTCTCCCCCGCGACGAAGGCTACGCGGTCACCGAAGAAACGCACCTTGTTGTCTAAAGAGAATGTATCGAGCGGACCCGGGATTGGGTCGGATTGACCCGCTGTGGAATACGCCACGCGGGGTATGTCTTCCGAGGTTAATACGGCCGCCACGCCAGGCAGCGCACGAGCTTTGGAAGCATCTATCCGTTTAATCCGGGCGTGTGCAACCGGGCTGTGCAAGACTTTCGCGACCAACATCCCGCGCATCTCAATATCCGCTGTAAAAGCCGGCTTACCCGTGACCAGTTTGATCGCGTCGACCTTCGGCTCAGGGGAGCCCACGGTCTGATAGGCCTCAGTCCTCGGGTTAATTTGAATGCGAGGCATGACGCTTATCTGCGTTGCGATTTCAGGGCTATCCGATCTTAATAAAGTTCGGGGGTCTTCAATATCACCGGGCGGGAAGAACAGATCCGGTGGGGCTGGAAGCGGCGCTTCAAGAGGTTCCACAGACTCACCGCGCAAGATAGCGGCGGCGCGCAGAACAGCTTGGACGGGTTTAATGTAGCCGGTGCAGCGGCAAAGTACACCTGAAAGCACTTCACGAACCTGAGCTTCAGTTGGATTCGATTCTTCTTCTAATAAGGAGCGGGCAGCGAGGATCATCGCCGGCGTACAAAAACCACATTGAATGGCTCCCGTATCAACGAACGCCTGCTGTAAAGGATCAAGTCCTTTACTTTCCCGCCAGCCATGCTGTGGATGTTCCCCTAGCGCTTCGATCGTCACTAGCTCATGCCCATCTGCTTGGACTGCAAGCATGACGCAGCTATTCACTGGTTCTCCATCAAAGAGCACGGTACAGGCGCCGCATTCGCCAGTTTCACATCCGTGTTTGACTCCGAAAATACCCAGCTCTTCGCGCAATGTCGTGAGCAAGGTTGTCTCTGGCGGTACATCGATCTCGATCGAAGTCCCATTGAGAGTGAAACGAATCATCATCTACCCTTCACCTCCGTCAAGAGTCGCCTTGCGAGGACACCAGCAATCTCAGCGCGGTAAGCCGCACTGGCGAAGGCATCACCAGCACCGGAGTATGCTTTTTCCGCAAGCGCAGCGGCCTCCGTGAGGCTCGCACCTTTTTCGAGTGCGTCTTCCATCTTGGTCAACCGTATTGGCCGCTCCCCGCAGCCTCCAATGGCAGCGACCACATGACTCGCCCCTTTGGAAGTCAGTTTCTCAGCGACCGCAAGGCATACAAGCGGTCGATCTGCTGGTGAACGCGAAACTTGTTCGTATACCATCCGCTTTGGACGCATCATTTCTAGAGCAACAATCAGGCGAGGCTTACGCCTCTCGTCTCGTTTCTCCAGCAATTTCTCCAGCGGCTCTGAATTTTTCCCTGGTTCGGTTATAACGGACGCATCCAACGCGAGCAGCGCAGTCAGCAAAGGAGAACGGCCGTCACCTGTCATCACGGCGCCACCGATTGTGGCAGCATTGCGGATATTGAGCGCGGCTTCCTGACGGCAGGCTTGTGTAAGCGCCTGAGGTATCTCTTCCTGCGCTTTGATGATGGCCTGGAGTTTTACAGTTGCGCCGATTCGGATCTTAGACTTCCCGACTTTAAGCTCGTCAAGCTTGAGATCTTGTAGATCGATAACAGCGGCGACATCGTAGCGCTGTGGTGTCAACGCAGTCCCACCGGCGAGCGGCACCCCTTTCTCCATCAATGCGAGCGTCTCTTTTATCGTTTTCGGGCGGTGATAGTTCAACGACCCCATCTGCTTCCCTCTTTTCGTAGCGCGCTCAATCTGGATCCACCTTCCAGCCCAATGATTTCAGCTCATCTTTATCGACGGGCAAACCAGGAATATCGGCGAGCACCGCATGCGCTTCGGCAGCTAGCGTGCCATCGGGAAGGTTCAGTTCGGCATGGGCGAAGGCGACGCGCCCTCTTCTCCGTTCCACAACGCCCCGCAATCGCAACCGCTCACCGCTTGGAACGGGCTTACGGTAACGTATTTCGAGTTTAGCCGTAAGCCGAAAGTGTTCATGCTCGCCGACGAGAACAGCCCGGCCGGCGATCTCATCCAGCATCGAGGCGACAATCCCACCGTGGACAATGCCGGGGTACCCCTCGAAATGGCTCGGGATCACGACCTCCGCCATCACTTCATCCGGACCTACCTCATAGAAAGAAAGTCCCAGCCCATTTACATTGTCCCTGCCGCAAACGAAGCAATTTGCCGAATTCGGCTGTTTGTTTTCCATGCTCGATCTCGTCTCGTTTCCAGAGTCTTCCATTATTCCGTCATCCATCTCAGG
>CBDTTY010000248.1:0-2676 GCA_965363875.1 uncultured Anaerolineales bacterium | reverse complement strand
AAAGTGAAGGCTTCCGCGGCCGAATATAACGGTCAGATCGCACGCGGCGAGGATGTAATTTCACGGATCATCTACGCTGGCAAGGGAAACGGTCTAAGTGAACTGGGCACACTGGTTCGCGAAACGATTCAGACCGTGCTCGAAAAGCTGCAACGTCGAACTGGCGTCCCGCCTGATGAGATATTCAAGGTCACCGTCGCCGGAAATACGACGATGATTCACCTATTCCTCAGATTGCCGCCGGAGACCATACGGCTGACCCCCTATATACCCGCCGTTAATCACCCCCCTCGTTTCCTGGCGAGCGATCTGGATTTACCCTTCCACCCCCTGGCTTCTGTAGACTGCTTGCCCGGCGTCGCATCCTATGTGGGCGCGGACATCAGCGCAGGTGTACTTGCATCCGGACTCTCCGAAAGCGAGGCGCTCACCCTCTTCATCGACGTCGGAACGAATGGGGAAATTGTGCTCGGCAATCGAGATTGGATGCTTACCTGCGCCTGTTCAGCTGGACCTGCTTTCGAAGGAGCCGGGGTGGTGGATGGAATGCGTGCCACGCTGGGCGCAATCGAAGAAGTCTGGGTCCATACAGACACCTTCGAACCAACGTATCGAGTAATCGGTGGAGAAAAACCGCGCGGCATTTGCGGTTCAGGTTTGATCTCGCTTCTATCTGAGCTATTTGTTACCGGAGTAATCGACCGCGCCGGCAGCGTAAAGCTGGACCTGGATACACCGCGTGTTCGGCAAGGGGATCACGGACCCGAGTATGTCGTCGCCTGGGCTGGTGAAACCGACACTGGGCGTGACGTCGTCCTGACAAAAGTCGACGTAGACAACCTCATGCGAGCCAAGGCAGCCATCTATGCCGGGTTCAGTGTCCTGGCGGACAGCATCGGCGTAGATCTGGCGGATGTGCAGCAGGTCCTCGTTGGCGGAGCCTTCGGAAAATATATCAACATCGAAAATGCCGTCAACATCGGACTTCTGCCCGATCTCCCCTGGGATAGGTTCCATTTCCTGGGCAACACAGCTGCTCTCGGTACGTATATGGGCTTGCTTTCTAACGAGTTGCGTGTGCAAATCCGCGAGATTGCCAATCGCATGACCTACATGGAATTATCAGCAGACAACAGCTTCTATGACGCATTCACAGCGGCACTTTTCCTACCGCATACAAATATCGCCCACTTCCCGAGTGTAGCAAAAATCTGGGACGATGAGGCCGGTAATAAACATGAGGAGAAGTAACGCTACGAGGCTGTAGAACTACTTCTTGAGTCAGCTTAAACTGGCGAAGCTCATTGAATAAAGCGATCACGCCTCGACGAGCGTTTCCTGGCGCAGGTATTTTTAGAGGAGATGGTATTAATGCCCAAGACAATCGCACTCGCGGGTAAGGGTGGTACAGGCAAAACCACCATTGCAGCCCTGTTGATACAGGGTCTCATGCGCCGCATTCCTGGTCCGCTGCTCGCCATCGATGCCGATCCAGCCGCGAACCTACACCTCGCCCTCGGTCTCCCAATGCCGATGACGGTTGGCGAGATACGCGAGGATATGTCTGAAACTGCACAAAAGGGTGAACTGGGCGTGGCGATCAGCCGACATGATTATCTCACCCACGAGGTTCAAATGGCGCTGGAAGAGGGTGAGCAGGTCGACCTCTTGGCGATGGGACGTCCGGAGGGTCAGGGCTGCTATTGTGCCGCCAACCACATGCTGCGGACAGTCATCGACAACATAGGCGACACTTACAAGTACGTCGTGGTTGACAACGAAGCTGGTATGGAGCACATCAGCCGACGAACAACTCGTGACGTTGACATGCTCCTGATCATTTCCGACCCAACAATTCGCGGCATTAGGACCGCTGAGAGCATTAGCGAGCTTGCTGAGGAAATCGAAGTAAACGTGCATCAAAAGATGTTGGTGCTGAACCGGGTGACCGGCGAGCTGCCGGAACCCATGCAAGAAGCCATTGACGCGATGGACTTACAGCTGGGATCCGTGATCCCCGCAGATCCAAAGGTGAATGAGTTAGATGCCCTTGGCAAACCGCTCACCCAATTGACCAGTGATTCACCATCCTTCCGTGAGATAGAGACACTTATCGAAAAGATCCTGCGTGATATCTGATGACATTCCACCAGGATCCGAAGAATAGAGGAGAAGATCTATGTTAAAGATCGGCGAAAATATCCATATCATTGCTCCAAGTGTAAAAGAGGCGCTAAAAGAGCGCGATGGCGGCTTCTTCGTCGACCTGGCGCGCAAGCAAAAAGAAGCCGGGGCGGACGTCATTGATCTCAATATGGGACCACGCAAAAAAGACGGTCCCGAAGTCTTCGAGTGGCTTGTGGACTGCATGAAGGAAGCTGTACCCGGGATGACGATTTCTTTTGACACGACCAATTTAGCTGCGATCGAAACCGGCTTGAAATTGTGGGGGTCCAACGCAATCGTCAACAGCACCTCCGCCGAGGAGGAACGTTTGGAGCAGGTTCCACCATTGGCGGCAAAATACGACGCCAAATTAATTGCGCTCTGCCTGGAAAAGAGCGGCATACCGGTCAGCGCCGACGCCCGTATCGGCATCGCAATGGAGAAACTGATCCCTCGCGCCGAGGAAGTCGGCATCCCCATGGAGAACCTGCTGGTCGACCCGCTGATTCT
>CBDTTY010000247.1:0-2717 GCA_965363875.1 uncultured Anaerolineales bacterium | reverse complement strand
ATCAACTTCCTTCGTTTAGCAGAATCGGCTGGATGGCGAACTGTGTTTCTTGGACCGGCGGTGCCGATTGATAAATTCGTGGAAGTTATTCGTGAAGAAAGCCCAGACCTCGTGGGCGTATCCTACCGGCTTACTCCCGAGACCGGGGAACGCTTGTTGGCTGAGTTCGCCGAACAGGTGGATGGTTTCCGTGAGCAAGGAGTGAGATTCGCATTTGGCGGAACGCCGCCCATCGCCGAACGAGCTGACGCAATGGGATTCTTCGAGAGGGTATTCGATGGAAATCAAGCATCGCCTGAGGTTCTTTCATACTTAAGGGGCAGTGAGGAGGGGCAGCGTGCAGAGCAGGAATACCCCCCGACATTGATTGATCGGATCCATTGGAAGTCTCCATATCCAATTTTTCGACATCATTTTGGCTTGCCTACTCTAGATGCAACCACCAAAGGCGTTGAAACGATTGCACTAGAGGGTGCATTGGATGTTATCTCGTTAGGTATGGACCAGGATGCTCAGGAGAACTTCTTCTCTCCCGAGCGTCAAAACCCGCGGACACGTGGTGCAGGTGGGGTTCCGGTTCGGACGAGAGAGGATTTCCAGGAAATTTACGAGGCTAGCCGCTGTGGCAATTTCCCTCTTATGCGAGCGTATTCTGGAACAGATGACTTCATCCAGCTAGCTGAGATGATTGTCGAAACGATCAATAATGCCTGGTGTGCCATCCCGATCTTCTGGTTCAATCGTATGGATGGAAGGGGTCCGTGGGATTTACAAGGCTCAATCCACGAGCATCAAAAAGTCATGGCCTGGTATGGGGAGAGGGGGATCCCGGTTGAGGTGAATGACCCCCACCATTGGGGCATGAGAGACGCAGCGGATGTTATTTATGTCGTTTCAGCCTTTTTATCCGCTTACAACGCGCACGCTTTTGGTGTGAAGGATTACATCGCCCAATTGATGTTCAACAGCCCACCGGGTCTTTCGGATGCCATGGATTTGGCGAAAATGCTGGCTTGCCTGAAGATGGTTGCGTCTCTGGAAGACACCAACTTCCGGGTTTGGCGACAGACGCGAACAGGATTGTTGAGCTACCCTCAAGATTCTTCAGAGGCGCGGGCCCATTTAGCCGCTAGCATATATTTGCAGATGGCTTTGCATCCACATATCTTGCACATCGTCGGTCATACCGAAGCGCTGCACGCAGCATTACCTGAGGATATTATCGATGCAAGCAAAGCAGCTCAACGAGTTGTTGACAATGCCATGCATGGTGCACCTGATATGGGGGCGGATCCCCGGGTACAGGAACGTGTTGAGGAACTATGCCGGGAAGCCAAAGTAACACTCGATGCTATTCGATCCTTATTGAAGACTAAAGATGCAGATCCATTATTAGATCCAGAAACCCTCGCCCTGGCAGTTAGGAAAGGAATTCTTGACGCACCGCATTTAGCGAATAATGAGTACGCTCCAGCCAGGATGGTGACACAAGTCGATGAGAGAGGGGCATGTAATGCGATCGATCCGCATTCAGGGAAAGCACTTTCCGAGGAAGAACGCATTGTCTCTTTACTGTAACCACTGCCAGGATTATTGTGCTTTGTAAATTGAGGAGAAATACGTGGCGAAGAAGAAACGTTTCACAGTGATTGGCGCCGGCAATGGTGGGAAAGCGATGGCTGCCCACCTCGCATTGAAGGGCTTTCCGGTTAACCTGTACAACCGCACCTTCAGTCGCATCACTGCGATTGCCGAATTGGGCGGCATCAATCTGGAGAGCTATGAAGGGGGTCCGCATGGCTTTGGGAAGCTGGAGATTGTTACCTCAGATATAGGAGAAGCTATAGAGGATGCCAATGTGATCATGGTCGTGATCCCATCTAGCGCTCATACCGGTATAGCTCGGTTAATTGCATCTCACCTGAAAGATGGGCAGATTGTCATCCTTCATCCTGGTAGGACGGGGGGGGCCATCGAGTTCAGGAAAACACTGAACGACGCGGAGATTAGTGCAGATGTAATTATCGCGGAGGCGGAAACCTTCATCTATGCCAGTCGCTCAGAAGGTCCGGCGGAAGCGCGGATTTTTCGTGTGAAGCACGCCGTCCCGCTAGCAGCTCTTCCGGCGACAGATACTCCCGCTGTGCTAGAAGCGCTCAACGACGCCTACCCGGAATTTGTCGACGGCATCGATGTCTTACATACCGGGTTGAATAATATGGGTGCGATATTCCACCCGGCGCTGGTAATCTTGAACATGGGCCGGATTGAATCAACGAAGGGTGATTTTCAGTTTTATATTGATGGGGTCACGCCATCGACAGCGCGTATTTTGGGAGTTCTTGATCGGGAGCGAGTCACGGTAGCAGCTTCGATGAATGTTCGTGCGCGCACCGCAATAGAGTGGCTGCGGTTTGCATATAACGTTCAGGGCGAGAATCTCTACGAGGCTATCCAGAATCAAACCGGCTATTTTGGTATTCTAGCGCCCAATACGTTGAAACATCGCTACATCTTCGAAGACATCCCCATGAGTTTGGTGCCCATCGCTTCACTAGGGAAGCGATTCGGCGTCTCCGTACGTGGCATCGAGAGCATCATCCGCTTGGCCGTAATTTTGGATGGCACGGATTATTGGATCAGGGGAAGAACTATTAAGAAATTGGGAATAGAAAGACTGACTGTGTATGAGTTGCAGAGCTATGTGAAAACGGGAG
>CBDTTY010000246.1:0-2720 GCA_965363875.1 uncultured Anaerolineales bacterium | reverse complement strand
ACCGTATGGGATAAATTGTATCCTTCAGAGGAGTAATAGCATAGGACCAACCACGTGTTTAGCCCTTGATGGGAAATCGTGGATCAATTTACTGGTCTGAATTGGAAGCCCCGAAATTGTCTACGTGTGAATGTCTGCGAGGAATGGGGGGGCGTAACCAGTACAACCAGCCACCAGTCCGCCTTGAAGGGGGGTCTAACCGGTCAAACGCCGCGAGCAGGAGAGCGGTGATGAGGACTGCAGCTCCGATCCACTGCACCGGTGTCAGGGTTTCGCTTAGGATGACATACGCCAGCGAGACCGTGACTAGAAGTTCAGCGAGCCCGAAGAGGGATGTCTGGATTCCGCCGATTAATTTTACGCCTGCAAAAAGCGTGAGGCGCGACAAGAAGGTCACAACCGTTAGGCAGATTATGGGAAGGATTGCAGCTTCAGGCAGACTGGAGTAAGGCCTCGAGAAGATGAGGAAAGCGGGGACAGTAACAACGGTCATTGCCAGAAGCGTATAGAGCGTGACCGTTGGCGCTGGAACCTCAAAAAGGACGCGTTGGTTTATGGGGATGTGGATTGCGTATAGACATGAGGCGCACAGCATTAGGATGACGCCCCGTATGTCAACAGCGCTGTCGCCTGCCAGTGTGAGAAGGTACACACCAGGGATGCTGAGCAGGAGGCGGATGATTGTGAGATTGGTGGGGCGGGTTCCATCAAGGTAAAACAGTCCAGCAACGAATATTGGATAGAGCGTAAATAGAAATTGACCCAGGCTAGCATCTAAACTGGCCAGGGACGCAAAGTAAAACAGGGACCCCAGGCCGTTCAAGGCACCAGCGATTGCGCAACCCAGAAGGCCGAGGGGGAAGATGTAAAGATACTCTCGTTTAAAAATTAGGATAACGATGAACAATAACAAGGTTGCGCCAGCGGTTCTCGCCGCAACTACTGTTGTCGGGTCAAGACCTGCCAGGATAGCTTGCTTGCCGAAAATGGGAGATGTGCCAAGGAGAATGGCGGACACGACTGCAAAATAAATACCGGTGTTCTTCTTCGTTACTTTTCGGTCCAAGGTTAGCGCTCCTGGCGCAGTGCTTGCTCGATCTCCTCAATGAGGTCATCAACAAAGAAGTCCCCTTTGGTCATCAACTGTTCAATCTGACCATCAAGGCGTTTCCACTCGGCTGACGTGAGTTCTTTTGCAGTGACCACGACAATTGGAATACCTTGTGTGGGCATTTGTGCTCGGAGCCGATCGAGAAGTGCAAAACCATCCATCTCCGGCATCATGAGATCCAGGATGATTAAATCTGGAACCGATTGTTTCACGAGTTGCAGCGCGACCGGCCCAGATTCTGCCTCGTCTACCAGGAAGGTCCCTTGCGCTTCGAGGAGTCGGCGGATTAAACGGCGAGCATCAGCCTGGTCATCGATAATAAGCACATTCCGCATTTGCGATTGATCGATCTGGGTAAGCGCAGCGACAATGCCCTCTCTGGGATGAGCGGGAAACGCAAAATCATCAACGGAAATATCCTTCGACCAAGCGGGACCCAGCAGCCGGCTCTCTACTGGCATCGTGTGGCCGGAACAATTTATAACAACTACATCATCCGGGTGTATGACTCCTTGCCGTGCAAGTTTGATCAAGCCTGCAAAAGCCACGGCTGCAGCGGGCTCAATAGAAAGCCCTTCCACCTTGGCAACGAGTCCCAGCGCGCGGAAGGCATCCTCATCAGAGACACTGTCGATTGTTCCACCGCCTGTTTCAAGCATCCTCTGGCGAAGCAAGGTGTAGGCTCTACCAGGGTCGCCTGTTGTGAGTGTGGTGATGTGGGTTTTCGGAGACAGGACTGGATCAGCGACATCAAGATTTGCTTCCCAGGCCTTGGCCATGGGCGCACAGCCTGCGCTCTGGATGCATGCCAGAGCAGGGATTTTGTTGACAAGTCCTGCAGCATGCATCTCCTGAAAGCCCTTTAAAACCCCAAGAGGCCCGATTGCGCCGCTGACGGCTTGGATATACCAATCTGGAGAGCTCCAAGCGCTTGTATTTTTTGTTTCAGCGCTGCTCGGATGCTGCAAACTGGAGAGCTGCTCGGCGATTTCGAAGGCGATAGTTTTCATCGATTCAAGCGCGGTGATGCTGCGTACCCCGCGGTCAAGAAAGAGGCCTCGCTCCAAAGAGAATTGTGCGGCCAATTTCTTCGCCTGGTCATAGGTTCCCGTCACTTTTATGACCTGGGAGCCGTAGATAGCCACCTCGTGCATTTTGTCAGGGGGAACTAGGCTGGTAATAAATGCCCACAGTTTCAGACCCGAGCGTGCAAATGCAGCCGAGAAGGCAATGGCGACATTTCCTGTAGAACAGATAACTGCCTCGTTAATGTTATGTTCCAGCAGAGCTGCAACCGTTACTGCAGCTTGCCGGTCTTTAAAAGAGCCCGTTGGATTCTGGCGCTCATCTTTGATGTAGAGATTGGGGAGGCCGAGCAGCATTCCAAGTTGGTGTGCTGGGAAGAGCGGTGTCCAACCCTCTCCGATCGAAGGGTATAGGGATGGATTATGCACAGGGAGCAGCTCGCTGTATTTCCACAAACTAGCAGGGCGATCCGAGAAAGTTGCTCCCCGGAATAATCCGGCGTCAAGATCATAGCAAGCTTCCATCCACTCACTGCCGCATTCAGGACAGGATTTTGTGAGTGGGTGGTAGGGCGTGTGAGCGC
>CBDTTY010000245.1:0-2724 GCA_965363875.1 uncultured Anaerolineales bacterium | reverse complement strand
CCAATTTTAGGAGCCGTGGTGACAATCAGTGACGCAAACGGCCGCGAGCTGTCCCGGCTGCAAACAACATCAGACGGCCGTGTGATTTTCTTCCCCAAAGCGGTCGATGGAGGACAGACGCAGGGTTACGTCATACAAGCCGAGAAGGATGGTCACGAGACCAAGCTTGAGATCGATGGCGAGACCCGTGAGCATACGCTGACGCTCGACGTACGCCCGGCGACCGACCCCATTCGCTTGGATGTGCTTTTTCTGGTCGACGCCACCGGCAGCATGAGCGATGAAATCCAGCAGCTCAAAGACAATATGATCAGCGTATCTGAACGCATTCACGCCCTACCCTCCGCGCCAAATGTGCGCTTCGGGATGACGATCTACCGCGATCGCGGCGATCTCTTCGTCAGCCGCACGTTCGATTTCACGTCCGACATCCAGGCCTTCACAGATGAGCTGGCGCAGGTCGTCGCTGAAGGCGGCGGGGATTACCCCGAGAGTCTGAACGAGGGCTTGCACAGCGCACTTGAGCTTCCGGAATGGCGCGTCGAAGAGACGGTCAGCCTGATCTTCCTCATCGCCGATGCCCCACCGCATCTCGATTACAGTCAAGACTACGATTACGCCCAGGAGATCTTCACGGCAACAGAAAATGGCATCAAGATCTTCCCACTCGCCTCGAGCGGGCTCGATGACCAGGGGGAGTACGTCTTCCGTCAGTTAGCCCAGGTGACCGGCGGCAAGTTTCTCTTTCTCACCTACGGGGCGGGCGGAGGTCCTGGAGATGATACAACTCACCACGTCGATGACTACAGCGTCCTCTCTCTCGACGACCTGGTCGTCAAGATGGTCGAGGAGGAACTCGAACCGCTGAGCTACAGTCAGTAACCAACTCCGATTAAAATTCGCGAGAGTGATAGCCGGGGCGGGCTTGCAGCCTGCCCCAACTTTTTTTCGACTTCACAGATGCACGTTTGCTTCATTACCGGCACATGAGCAGAACGGTCGTATAATCTCAGGCAATTGGTTTATCTCTCCTTGTTCGGGAAAGCGCTTCTATGAACCTGGTTGGACTGCGACAAAACTCTACCCTGCACTGGACCATCCTTCTCCTGACGCTGCTGGCGTTGTCGGGCTGCCAGTTAATTTCAGCCTCAGTCTCAACAGCGGAGACGATAGCGCCCCCTACTGCGGAGCAACCTCAATCCGCAGTTCACACATCGACGAATACTCCATCTCTGCCCGAATCTGCTCCCACACCTGAGCCCTCGCGGCCTCTACTCCTCGGCGTACCCCCTCAATGGGCACAAGCCGCGGCGCAGGCCGTCGAGCACTTAGCCGGGGCAGGATCAAACTGGGAGTGGGTGGTTGAATCGTCAACCGAGCTTAACGAAAGCCTCGCACAAGGCAACTTCGACCTGGCGTTGCTGCACGATTCAGATGGCATCCCAGCTGGGAGCCGACCGCTTTCACTGGCGGTCCCGCTCTCAAGCACGTGGGTTCATATCTCGTTTCTTGAGGCGGAACAAATCCTGGCCGAAGGCAGCGCCTTTATTGCCGTAATGGATTGGTCGGGAATGACCCCAAATATGAGGTCGCTCCGGGTAGATGGCCGCCATCCCTCCGATCCGGATTACCCGCTGCGGGATGAGTGGTCTCTGCACAGCTCACCGGGTTACGAGAGCGCTGCCGAAGAACTGGCCCCTTGGTTGATACAGGAACTGACAAATGACGCGGTCATCCACCTTGCGGCAGTAGGCGATGTGATGCTTGATCGTACGCTCGGAGAGGCGGTGCTTGCCGGTGATGTGGGTTACCCATTTGCACAGGTCGAAGGCGTGCTTTCCACAGCCGATCTAACCATCGGGAACCTCGAATCAGCGCTCGGCGACCTGGGCACCCCTGAGAACAAGGGTTACACCTTCCGTGCTCCAAAAGAGACGGCCGAGACCTTATCGTTGGCAGGATTCGATTTGCTCTCTCTGGCGAACAACCACGCCATGGATTTCGGCGCAGAGGGGTTGATGCAAGCGATCCGGCTGCTGGAGGCGCGCGGGATTAATACTGTTGGCGCGGGAGCAGACGATGCCGCCGCTCACCGCCCGGTCATCTTCGAGATGAACGGTGTCAAGCTCGCCTTCCTGGCTTACGTGGACGTGCCCGTCGAGTTTCGGGGCTTTGACGCCCGGACCTGGATCGCTGGCGAGAACTATGCCGGGGTCGCCTGGGCCGAGCCAGCTCGCATCCGCACCGATGTCACTGATGCCCTCTCACAAGCCGACCTCGTAGTGGTGATCTTGCACAGCGGGTACGAGAACGTCATTCAACCGAGTCCACCCCAGTTGGCCGCGGCTCGTGCCGCCATTGAAGCTGGCGCGAAACTCGTGATCGGGCATCACGCTCATGTCCTGCAGCCTATCGAACTCATACGTGACGGCGTGATCGCTTATGGGCTGGGTAACTTCGCCTTCGAAGATGCTGGTCCCCCTGAGACTGGGTTGTTAAATATTTGGATCGATGCGGACGGCGTGCGTGAGCTGGAACTCGTCCCGCTTCTCCTCGACACCGACGGTCGACCAATGCCCACCAGCGAAGAGAAATCAAGCGCCATCCTTGAATCTTTCTACAACATGACGATGATTTATAAAGGCTCAGAGTAAGCCCGGCTACGATCTATTTAATAGTTGACTCTTGACATGCGAGAGCAAAAGTAGTACAATTGTTCTAGTC
>CBDTTY010000244.1:0-2733 GCA_965363875.1 uncultured Anaerolineales bacterium | reverse complement strand
GTGGCCGATGCGGCCTCTGGAAGAAGCGGCGATACTGTAAATGACATCGTGTTGATCGTTTTCATTATCATGACGCTCTTGATAAATGCGATCGCGATTTCAGCGTTGAACCTCGGGAAGCGAACCCGTCAAATGCTGCTCGATGGTTTGGTGTCAATGTATCGCGACAATGAAGTGGAGAAGTATTACAGCCCTTCGCTTCTGTCGAACTATAATGCCCGCTATCTGCTGTTCAGCGGCGTAATTGGCACCTTGGCGCTTACCGCGATCGCAGTGCCACTGATCATCCGCTTCCTATAGACTTTCCCTGGAAAGTATTTGGAGGAATAGGGGCTGAATAATAATTCGTGTCGTTGGCATGGATTGGGAGAGTATGGCTGTCTTTTTTGAGAGCTTGCTGCCGCTGACGGCGAGTGGGCCCCGACAATGAGGCGAAGACTTTCAACGCTGCTTGGGCTGGCGCAGCTTATTTTGCTTCTATCCTGTGCGACACCTGTCGAGCAACAAGTTCCATCAGGCGTCGATATCCCCGCTGAGACAAAAGTCGATCTAGCAGAAGCAATAGCTCCAGAACTGACGGCGGCGCCACTATCGAGTGTGGCCTCCACGGTGCCCCATTCAGGTACGAGTTCCAGTAATAATGAAAAGTCGGACCAGGTAAACAACCTGTCTTCTGATGCTGAAACACCTGCAGCGAGGGTCCACTTGGTCGCTACGGTTTGGGAGGAGGAGCCGCGCCTCCCAATCCTTAATTATCACCAATTCTCGCCGGAATCGGCAAAATTTTCCACAGCGGTGAAGACCAGGCTTCCAGATTTACAAGCCCATCTTCAGAGTCTCTATGATAGCGGCTACAGTCTGATTTCCCTGGAAGGATGGTTGAAGGGCGATCTTCATGTTCCCGAGGGTCGTCGCCCTCTGATTATCACGATGGATGATCTTTTCTATAACAACCAACTCACGCTGACCGAGGGTGGAGACCCTGATCCAAGCTCCGGGATCGGGGTTATGTGGGAGTTCTCAGAAGCGCACCCGGATTTCGGATTTCAATTAGCTCTCTTCGCGACTTTAGGGGATAAGCTCTACGCGAACCCAAGCTTCCCGACATGGGAGGATAAGTTAGGGGAGGCAATCGCCTGGGGATTTGACCATGGAGCGATTACTTACAACCACTTCTACACCCATCCACATCTAGATCAAATCGAGCCGCGTCATATTGTTTGGAACGCCAGAAAGAATGACGAATATTTGCGAAGCCTATTGGAGCAGGTGGGGAGAGATGACATCATCCCTTCTCTGAGCAATATTTTCGCTCTGCCATATAGCGTTTGGCCCACGAAACCGATAAGCATTCAACTTCTCCTGGCCTATGAAAACCCAGAGGGGCTTCCACTGCAGGCGGTCATGGAATCCGACTTTATCTCTCGCGCGAAATTCTTGCCACCGCCTTACGCCCCTGATTTTGATCCCTGGCATATCCTCCGCATCATCGCCGATCACAACGCGATTGATCACCTGGTGGAAAATTCCGGGCAATTTCCAACAGCTGTTCATTGTGAGTTCGAGGATCTTGATCAGACTCGAATTGAGGATCGAGCCTTTCTGGCAGGAGAAATCAGACAAGCTCTGAAACAAGGGAGATGCCCCGAAGGTGTTTATAGCTTAGGCGGTAAGGTTTTCACCGCTTCCTCCTCGGGCGTCCATCTTATCTTTCCGGAAGATGGTGGGGGTTAAAAGCGACTGGGTCAACCTAATCAGCTCAGGGAAAGATCACAGAAAACAGCATAGTCAACTTTTTTATCTGCATCAGGTCCTGCTCCAGATGCTTGGCGGTTTGTGCTCGCCATATTAAACTTAAGGGCCATGTCTGCCGCCTTTGAACTCGACGCCCAGGTTTTCGCCCAAGTAGTTAAGCACGCTCCTCTCGTTTCGATTGACCTCATCCTGCAGGATCCGCAAGACAGGATATTCCTTGGGTGCCGCCGCAACCAACCGGCAAAAGGGAGATGGTTTGTGCCTGGTGGCAGGATCCGAAAAGGTGAACGACTCGACCAGGCGCTTCACCGCATCGTAAGGGAAGAACTGGGGGTGGAATCCATTTCATCCGCTGCGGAGTTTGTTGGCGTATTTGAACATTTCTACGAGGACAATTTCGCTGCAGAAGCGGGTTATGGGACGCACTTTATCGTCCTGGCGTATATATTTATCCTTGAGTCGCCCTTGACGAACCTGCCTCCTGAGCAGCATACAGAGTACCGGTGGTGGGATATCGCAGAGCTTATTAAGTCGCCGGAAGTTCACCCCTATACAAAAGCCTACTTTACATAACCAATAATGATTGCAATAGCTGAAAGGGAGGTTTCATTTCATGGCTAAGGAAGCGTTTCAGGATAACTACCCCGACGACTTAAGCTATTGCTACGGATGCGGTCGTCTTAATGAAGATGGACTTCAAATCAAGAGTTACTGGGATGGTGATGAAACCGTGGCCCAATACACACCGAGACCCAACCACATCGCTATTCCAGGATATGTGTATGGTGGATTGATCGCTTCGCTGATCGACTGTCATTCAACGGGGACCGCTTCTGCCGCGGCTTATCGAGCAGAGGGACGTGAGATGGACACAGATCCCCCGCTACGTTTCGTGACAGCATCGCTGCATGTGAACTATCTCCGTCCGACACCTCTTGGCGTCCCCTTAGAAATTCGGGGAAAGGTGATGGAGATCAA
>CBDTTY010000243.1:0-2828 GCA_965363875.1 uncultured Anaerolineales bacterium | reverse complement strand
CCTAATACAATTTACCCATACAGCGCGACCAGCACCCTGTTATAAGATTAGAATCGCGACTAACCTGGAGGAGGGGTTGAATGTCTGTTTTTGAAGATACGACATTTAATGATCTGTCCGATCAGACGCTGGCTACGAAATTATCCCAGCAGAACCCCGTCGTCATGATTCTCAATGGCGTCGATCTTGGGAAAAGATTCATCCTCGATGACGCCTCTTCCATAATTGGACGCAACCCCGATCAAGCCAACATCGTTCTTCCCGACCGTGCCGTGTCGAGCATGCATACCAGAATCGACTATAACGCACGAGAGCACCAGTTCTTCATCACCGATCTCCAGAGCAAGAATGGCATCTGGGTCAATTCTCAAAGAACCGACAATTCATCGCTTTCACCCGGGGACAAGATTTTCATCGGATCTACAGTCTTGAAATTCAGCTTCGAAGACGCCTTCGAGGACAAATTTCACACCAGGGTCGATAGCCTCATGAATATCGATGAACTCACAGGCCTTCCAGTAAAAAGGGTTTTCGATCAGAAGCTCAGCACAGCGTTTGTGAAGGCAAAACAACGAGGAAAAAACTTGTCCCTATTGATGATGGACATGGATGGATTGAAACGGATCAACGATACGCACGGCCATCAATTGGGATCGCATTCCATCTCCGAATGCGGGAAGATCATTGGAGACATCATTGGGAAAAAGGGAACAGCGTGCCGCTATGGTGGTGATGAGTTTGTTGCCTACCTGCGCAAAAGGACGCTTGCGGAGGCAGAAGCTGTTGGAGAATCGATACGGCAAAACATAACCAAGCACACCTTCAAGCTCAACGGGCATTCAGTCTCCCCCACGATAAGCATTGGCGTAGCCGAACTCTCCGATCAGATCGAATCGCCAGATGAGCTCATTAGAATCGCCGATGACGCGCTGTATCGAGCGAAAGACGCGGGGCGCAACACGGTTTCCAGATAGAGCTCTCAGGACCCAAAGTTGAATAATTGGGGCTGTCCCAAAAGGGCAGCCCCATTAAATATTGTTCCGATTACTTTAATAAGAGGCTGCCCATTGAATTCCTCTTCGCTCTGGTCACCCTCTCCTTGGTTAGTCGCTTTTATCTGCCTGCTGTCGCCTACGTTTGGTTAAAAATGAAAACCAGCTGAACATAATCGTCCGGCTGGTTTTAGGGTCGGGGCAATCGGTTAGACCTGGTGGGCGCGATAGTTTGGCCGAGAAGGCGATGTTCGCTTGTTGCGTGGCTTTGGTTTCCGGGCTGCCTGCGGGTAATCCGGTTTAGGTACATCGTAATTAAAATCTGGCAGTGTTTGCCGTGGCAGTTTTTGCTTCATGATCTTCTCAATTTTCTGCACCAATGCGTGATCGTCCGCGGTGATCAAGGTGAAGGCTTCCCCCGTACGCTTGGCCCTTCCAGTGCGCCCGATCCGATGAATGTAAGCATCGGCAGTGTCGGGCATATCATAATTGATCACGTGTGAGATACGATCAATATCCAGACCGCGCGCCGCTATGTCCGTCGCCACCATAACCTGGTACCTGCCTTGTTTGAATCCTTTAAGTGCCGCGCGGCGCTGACCCTGGGTGCGGTTGCTGTGTAAACTGGTTACCTTGAAGCCGGTACCCGCTATTTGTTTTGCCAACCGCTGGGCGCGGTGTTTCGTGCGGGTGAAGATCAACACCGAATTGGTATCCGTCTGTTGGAGTAATTTGATCACCAGCCCCCTTTTCAGGTGATGCGGCACCGGGTAAAGCGTATGGGTCACTGTGTGAACTGGCCGGGCAAGCCCAATGGCGACCCGCTCAGGTTTGTGCAGAGTCTGGGCTGCAAGGCGCTCAATCTCTTTGGGGAAAGTAGCTGAAAACAACATGGTTTGCCGCCGCACGGGAACGTGTTGGAGGATGCGTTTAATATCAGGCAAGAATCCCATATCAAGCATCCGGTCGGCCTCATCTAATACCAATACTTCCAACTGCCCCAGTTTTGCATGTTTATTTTGGATATGATCCAGCAGTCGCCCCGGGCAGGCCACCACAATTTCCACGCCGCGGTGCAGCGCCTCAATTTGGGCCCCGGCCCCAACACCACCGTAAATGGCAATACTGCGGATGTTTGTCCCGCCTCTCAGGCTGCCAATGGCATGGTGAATTTGTTCGGCCAACTCACGGGTTGGCGTGATGATTAATGCCCGCGTTCGCTTGCGTGGACCTTTGAGCAGTTTGTGCAGAATAGGCAGAACAAAGGCCGCCGTCTTGCCTGTGCCCGTTTGGGCAGTGCCGATCAAGTCGTGCCCGGCAAGAGCGAGGGGAATAGCCGCTAACTGAATTGGCGTTGGTATATGATAACCCTCACGTTTAATCCCGTCATTTAAACGGGAATCAAGATTGAACTGATTGAAGTTCATAAAAATTTAGATCCTTTTTTCAGAAGTCAAGCGGATGTCAGGGGAATCGAGCGGAGCTCAATGGTAACAGCGGCAACGACTGCTGGCTAATTAGTAAGACGGGGCTAACGATAACCGATGGCTGTGCACCTGTCAAGCAACGCGAAGCTAGTCTGTACGGGTCGGGCGCCCGCCCCGTCTCAACACTTGGCCTCAATGGAAATATCTAAGAAGAGGCGAACGGGGGTAAGGGCTACTAGATCAAGCTCTCGATGTCAACGTTTTTCATTGAAAGCACAAGTCGATTTATCTCTTTCCCCCTAAATCCCCCAAAGGGGGACTTATCATCCCGAGCTCGTCGAGGGACCACTCCCCCACACCCCCTGGATATAACATTTGACTATCGGTTAAAGCCTATTTTCAAATCCGA
>CBDTTY010000242.1:0-2832 GCA_965363875.1 uncultured Anaerolineales bacterium | reverse complement strand
GGATCTGGTTCGATCTTCCGGCGTAGAAGCCATATATAGCGTCGCAGCGCACTACCGCTCTTAACTCTCATCTCCCCCCAAATATCTGCTATCAGATCATCCTGCGAGACAGCTTCTCCAGAACGGCGAGCGAGTGCAGAGAGAAGTCGAAATTCTGTTGGAGTGAGGTCGAGCACTCGATCCTCTATGCGCGCCTCGCGTTTTAGCATATCCACAGCAATCACTCCAGCGAAGAGTACATCATCCTCGCTGTCCGACTGTGTTCGAGCGAGCACAGCTTGAATGCGAGCAACGAGCTCGGCCATGCTGAAGGGCTTGGTCATGTAGTCGTCAACGCCGAGACGGAAGCCGCGCAGCTTGTCTGCTTCCGCTGTCTTGGCCGTGAGTAAAATTACAGGCACATCGGCCAATTCCTTGAGACGGGCGCAAACCTCCCAGCCATCCATCCCGGGCATCATGACATCCAGAAGCACAATCGCCGGACGCTCCTTGTAAAATTGGCGCAGCGCCTTCTGCCCTCGATCTGCGATCGCAACCTGAAAACCCTCTTTCTCTAAGTATTCAGAGACGAAGCGCAGCAGAGTTTTATCATCATCGACGACAAGCACTTTATTCGTCATGGCAAACCTTGGTAAATAATCCTTTCACCAACTATGGAATTCCTATTATAGGATTGCTTCCATAGATTGAAAAACTTGAGGCTCTCTCAGTGACCCTCAATCGATGAACCTAACCAGGAAACAACGAAACTTTTCCCCCACACACTTACTTTTTCGGCAGCCAGAATTCAAGGCGCGTTCCCGCCATCGCTTTTTCATCCACTCGAATTCCACCTCCCATAGCTTCCAGTAATCGTGACACCATGGGTAAACCCAATCCGTGACCATAGACCTCACGTGCATCACTCGAATCTAATCGATGGAACATCTCGAAAACATGCTCACGCTGGTCTGGGGGGATTCCCGGACCCGAATCGACAATTGTTATAACAACCCTCTCCGGTTCCTCGAGAGCTTCGATGATTATGTCACCAGATGGTGCATACTTCACCGCATTGTCCAGCAAGTGGAAGAAGACGCTATCGAGTGCGCGCGCATCCGCCATCACCAATGTCATGTTCTTCTCGATTTCCGTTTTTACTCGAGATTTGACGGTGCGGGCGGGAAAGCGTGCTATCGTCGTCTCGAGAACCTCGGCTACCGAGAGCGGCGAGAGCGATAGATGAAATCTCCCGGCTTCTAATGCCGATAAATCTAGAATAGTCTCAACAAATAGAGAAAGGCGCTCCGTCTCATCTTGAACGAGCTGCAGAGATTGATTCGACTTCTTCCCTAGTTTTGAACGGCTCTTGAGGACTAGCTCTATCCCGCCGCGTATGTTCGTCAGCGGCGCCCTCAGTTCATGTGATACGAGGGCGACGAATTCCGATTTGAGGTTATCGAGTGTTTTCAACTCCTCATTTAATCTCTCAAGATCTGCGACTGTGTCCTCTAATTCTCGGGTTCTCCCCTCGACCTTATCCTCCAGTTCAGCGTTCAATCTGGCAAGGTCGTTGCGGGCACGAGCGATTTGCTCCATAGCATTTCGCAGGTCGGTCTCACGCTCGCGGATCATCGTCAGATCGTGAGCTGTTCCCGCCAGCAAAACACTTTGGCCGCGGGCAGCCTCTATCGGGTTAAGTGAAAGGTGCACCGGAAACCTGTAGCCATTCTCTCCACCAATCGCAACCTCCCCGTTCCAACCCCCATCGAGAGCACGCTCGAGAATCGTGTCAAACGACGCCGGCTCATCGCCTTCGATGTGAAAGAACATACGCACATTCTGAGCTTTTTCATCGCCTATTGCCCTTCGGAGTGCTGGATTAGAAAGCTGTATTTCACCCCCCGGGGTGCAAATGAAAGCCAGGTCAGATGTTGAATTGATGAGCGCCGCGAACTGCACCATCTCCTGCTGACCGGTAATTACACCCTGGCGGGCGAATATGAGCAAGATCAGGATGCCTGCCGCACCGATACTTACCCAATCCAGAGCTCCAGCGTACCACCAATCAAAAACGATAAAGCCAACAACAGCATATGTGAAGGCAATAGGTAAAAGGAGTTCTATCCGCAACCGCCACTCCCTCCGGCCGGATTCCTCTTGACGCTGATGCCCATATCGGCCCTGCAGGATCTGATAAGTAATGCCAATGAGCACCGCTCCCACCATCCATCCCGCCTCGACAAAGCTCGGCATACCAACGCGTGCCTCGCCGCGGAGCAGGCCATTTCCTAAATCGCTAACAAAAAAAACAATAAAAGCTATCGTCAAGAGTGGAAAAACCCAGCGCTCCTGGTAATGCCTGCGAAGCAGGTATAAACGCAGAGACAAAACAAGAAGAATTAAATCTAAAGTAGGAAGGACACTCAGCCAAAAAGCTTCACCGGGAGAGAGCGTCTGGGCACGGAATGTGGGACCCAGAAAGATGAACCAGGAGATCGTCAAGACGGAGAGGATCAGGATGGCGAGATCAAGCGTTTCCCGCAGCCGTCCGAAGCGTCCCGGTTGGTCCGTAGGGTAGGTAATAAATGCCGTAAGGGCAGCTAGATAACCCGCCAGGACTAATAGCTCGCGAAATGACGGCGGAGGTAGGGGTTGACCGCGTAAAATCCATAGTAGGACGGCAAGCGCATCCGCGGCAGCCCAGATTAGCAGCGCGACTGCGAGGAGACGCCAAGCCCGCTGTTCAGGTCCAATTCGAATCTGTGGAAGCGCTTTGACCGCAACCCAGGCAACAATCAGACGGACGCCGAAAACCAGAACTGTAGGGAATAAGCTGCCTTCCATCGTCTC
>CBDTTY010000241.1:0-2838 GCA_965363875.1 uncultured Anaerolineales bacterium | reverse complement strand
ACCGAGTGTGTCCAAAAGAGGACGGCGTGGATGGGGGCATTCGGACCGATAGTTACCCCGGCGCCGGAAAGTGCTTGTGCGAGCAAGTTCCCGATCGGGCTCCAGTTTTGCCATGCGGGCTGGGTCGCCAGGAACCGAACCGCCTCAGAGAAGAAACCAATGATCGTAATCGTGAACAGCAACAGTAGAGTGTAGCCATCTTCCAGTCGGTTCTTGAGGTACGTTGGCCTGAAAAACACTCGCCGGGCGAGAGCCAATAGAAGTCCGGCGATGATCATCCCGCCACCAATATCCATCACCAACTCGAACCAGAGTAATGAGGTGCCACGCGGCCAGGGAAGTTCAATGGGCAGGAAAAGAGGGTATTGCAGCAGATTGATCACGGTCCCGAGCACCTGGATCATCATTCCCCAGAAGATTAGGAGATGCATAATGCCGGGATAAGCGCGCTTGAGCAGCCTGTCCTGGATGATGGCGTGAAGCAGGAATTCTCGTATCGCTCGCGGCCAGCGTGAAGATCCACGTGTAATTTCCGGTTGCGTTGAAGAGGGCGCTGTGTCTGTGGTCAAGCTTCACCGCCTATGAGTATGTTTCCATCTACGATCGTGACGATTATCTCTTCAAGCGGGGTAGGGGGAGGACCACTAATGACCGAGCCATCAACGGCGCTGAAGTAACCCTCATGGCAGGGACACTCGATCATCTTGGACTCGGAGTTCCAATCCACGAGGCAGGCGAAGTGTGTGCAGACAGCGGAGTAGGCGACGATCCCTCGTTCCGGTGTATTGATCACTAACGCTGGGTAGCGACCGTATCTAACAGTCTTGGACTCTCCTTCAGGGATTGATCCTTCACTGCCTGCGGAAACCGGCTCTGAGGGCATTTCTTCCAGCTTAGAGGGCCAGAAGTAGGCGATTGCGGGACCAACGATTGCGGTCAATCCCACAGCAGCGAGCAGGCTGTTCAGGATTTTCAGGAAGCCTCTGCGCTCTACCTTCGCTTCGTGGTCTGTCATAGGGCTCTCCGTTTTCCGATTGACGAATGGGAAATCTCGTCGGTATTTAACTCAGTGCTCCCATGATCGTAAGGCCGATCACGACTATTGAGCCGACAATTACAATAATCCAGCGGACGTTTCGTGCTCGGAGCGTATCACCCTTTCGATCGAGGAATGGCCAGATCACAATCAGGATCAGCCCGATAATGGGAATTAACACGCCGATTGTTTTCGGTACATACTTCAACATTTCATAAAGGAAGAGAAAGTACCAATCAGACTTTACGTGTGGCGTGACCATCGGGTCTGCTGGGGACTCAAGCCCGATAGGGGACACCAAGCCCACGATTCCCACAATGATCATTATCACCATGATCAAAATAACGACTTTCGCCTCGGTCCAAATATGGTCAGGGAAGAAGGGGATCGTTTTTTCTTCTGGACTGGATTCTCCCTCAGTCATGCTTCCTCCAAAGTTTCGATATTAAAGCGGTCGATGGATGCCTTGTCGGCGAATCATCAAGAAATGCATACCCAGCAGCACCAAAGCGCCAACCGGTATCACCAGAACATGCAACGCATAGAAACGGCTCAAAGTGACTGCAGAGACATCCCAACCACCGCGCATGAATACAAGCAGTATGTCACCGATCTGGGGGACGCCGCCGGCGATCTCGGTTGACACAGTTGTTGCCCAGTAGGCTTGCTGATCCCATGGCAGCAGGTAACCCGTTAGCCCAAACGCGAAAGTGAGAACGAGCAGGAATGCGCCCGACATCCAATTGAGCTCGCGCGGCGCCTTGTAGGCGCCATGGATGAACACACGCACCATATGGGCGACGACCATAACGACCATGCCGTTCGCCGACCAATGGTGGATAGCTCTAATGGCAGCGCCGAAGCGAACTTCAGTCTCGATGAATTGAATACTGGCATAGGCTGCTTCAGGCGTTGGCTTATAGTAGAAGGCGAGCATGGTGCCAGTCACAGCCTGGATAAGGAAAAGCGTGAAGGTTATCCCACCTAAGCAGTACATCCACCGTGTGGAAAATAGGGCAACAGGTTTATCGAGAATTTTTCGCATTGGTTCAACGATCTGAAACCGGTCGTCAAGCCAATCGACAGCGCGCGCCCAAAGCGGCTTCCAGGGTTTCCGAGTAACCCATCCGCTGCCTGCCTTGTAAGCCCCGACGAGAAAGACCAGGCCTCCGAAGCCAAACACGGTCCATCGGGCCAATGGGGTCCAGATATTGTCGATCGAGCCGCTCAGGTGGCAAAGCATACACGTGTCTTGTTCGGGTGGCGGTGGGGGGGTGGTTTCTGAGAGGTGGACAGATGCGAGCCGTAAAAGGGACGATGGTGGATCCTGGATGGGATCCACAGCCTCACTCGCCTGCGCTTGTGGTGTTCCCAGGACGACAGCGATGATGAGGAAAAATGTGATCAAAGTCAGGACGACGAAGTAATGTCGGAGCCGCCTCATTCTTACCTCCGGATTTATATTACCGTTTTATCAACCCTTAAAACAACGGAATACAGCAATGCGGGCATGATTTGTACGATATTTTACCCAGAGCGTAAAAGATAGTGAAAAGGCTCATATAGATAGGGGAGGAATGTCCTTCGCGCTTAGCGGCGTCTCTTATCGACGCCGCTAGGCATGTAGAAAAAAACTAGAAGGAGATTAAGCCCTCGTCAGAGCCCGAAATGGAAATATTGAGATCTAATCGGCGACCGCCACTAATTTCTCTTTGCGAGACGATCGAATGAACATCAAAGCGAACATCGCTGCTGAGATCAGGCCTATGATACCGCCGGCATACCACACCCAGGTGGGGTCA
>CBDTTY010000240.1:0-2857 GCA_965363875.1 uncultured Anaerolineales bacterium | reverse complement strand
CATCGATGCTCTGGAAGGGGTTCACCGGCAGGATGCCCTCTTCGACGTACGTAAGCAGGAAGTTCCGTTCGGCGTCATCACGACTGTATCCGAAGGTCATCTGCGTCAGGTCGTTTGTGCCAAAGGAGAAGAATTCGGCCACGCCAGCGATCTCCTCTGATGTTAGCGCCGCTCGCGGGATCTCAATCATCGTACCGAATTTGTACTCAAACTCGACACCCTTCTTCTCCATAACATCACTAGCGATTTCTTCAAGCCGTGGCTGGATCGCGGTTAGCTCATTGATATGGCCCGTCAGTGGAATCATCACTTCCGGATGCGGATCGAAGCCCCTCAGTTTAACATCCGCCGCCGCTTCGAAGATCGCCCGCACCTGCATCTCGACGATCTCCGGCATGACGATGCTCAAGCGCACACCACGCAGCCCCATCATCGGATTCGATTCATGCAGGTTTTGCACACTTACGAGCAGTTCTTCCTTCTCCTTCAAACCCTTCGTCTCACCCTTCGCTCGCATCGTGGCGATCTCTTCAACCAGCTCCACCAATTCAGGTAGGAACTCATGCAGAGGCGGGTCTATCAGACGGACAATCACCGGCAGCCCGGTCATCGCCTCGAAAAGGCCATCAAAATCGCTGCGCTGGAAGGGCAGCAGTTTGTCGAGTTCCTTCGTACGATCTTCCGAGCTATCCGCCAGGATCATGCGCTGCACGATCGGCAATCGCTCCTGTTCGAAGAACATGTGCTCCGTGCGGCAGAGTCCGATGCCCTGCGCGCCATAATCACGCGCCCGCCGGGCGTCTGCCGGATAATCGGCGTTTGCCCAAACCTGCAGACCGGTTGTTGGGAATCCTTTTGGCCCTTCGCGCACATCATCTCGGGCCGTGATTTCATCCGCCCATGTGAGCAGTGTGAGCAGCTCTTCCTGCTCTTCGAAGGAAGGCATCGTCGTCGGGAGCTGCCCCAGGAAAACTTCGCCGGTCGTTCCGTCAACAGATATCCAATCCCCCTCCTCAACCGTGATGTCATTCGCCGTGAAGTTGCGTTTCTTAAGATCAAGCTTGATCTCAGACGCACCGACAATACAGGGAATGCCGAATTGACGGGCAACAACAGCCGCGTGGCTGGTGGCTCCGCCCTCACTCGTGAGGATGCCTTTCGAGGCTAGCATGCCGTGAACATCGTCTGGCTTGGTGAAGGGCCGTACCATAATTACGTCCTGCCCTTCCTCTTTCGCTTTGGTTTCCGCGGTATCAGCGTCGAAATACACCCGTCCGACAGCCGCCCCCGGTGATGCATTCACGCCGCTTGCGAAGCATTTTCCCTGCTCGCGGGCACTCTGAAGCGCTTGATGATCGTACTGAGGATGCAGCAGCGCGTCGACCTGATCCGGCATAATACGAAGGACAGCTTCTCCCTTGCTTATCATTCCCTCATCAACAAAATCGATCGCGATCCTCATTGCCGCATTTGCAGTGCGCTTCCCATCCCGCGTCTGCAGCATCCAGAACTTTCCTCGCTCGATGGTGAACTCGACGTCCTGCATCTCTTTATAGTGTTCTTCTAGCTTTCCACATATATCCACAAAAGTCGTATAAGCCTCAGGAAGATCCTTCTTCAGCTCAGCAATCGGCTTCGTGTTGCGAATACCGGCAACAACATCCTCGCCCTGCGCGTTTAGCAGGTAATCGCCGTAGAGCACCCTCTCGCCCGTAGCAGGATCGCGAGTGAAAGCGACGCCCGTTCCGGAATCATCACCCATGTTCCCGAAGACCATCGTCATGATATTCACGCCGGTGCCAAGATCGTGGCTTATCCCCGCAGCATTGCGGTAATCCACAGCCCGCTTCCCGAACCATGACCCAAAAACAGCCTCAATAGAAAGGCGGAGCTGCTCGTAGGGATCCTGCGGAAACTCAAAACCCTTATGTTTCTTGATCACTTTCTTAAACATCTCGGTGATCGTCTTCCAATCTTCGGCTTCGAGCTCCGTATCCAGCTTGAGTCCCCTCTCCTCCTTGTATTCATCCATCGGATCCTCAAAAGCTGTATCCGTTATCCCCAAAACGACCGAGCCAAACATCTGGACCAATCGTCGGTAGGAGTCATAAACGAAGCGTGCGTCGCCCGTAAGCTCGATCATCCCCTCCACCGAATTGTCGTTCATCCCCAGGTTCAGGACCGTATCCATCATGCCCGGCATGGAGAACTTCGCCCCAGAACGGGAGGACACCAGGAGCGGGTTCTTCGCATCACCAAAGACCTTGCCGCTCTTCTTCTCGACCGCCTTGATTGCCTCTAGAACCTGATCCCAAAGCCCATCTGGGAGAGTCTTGTCATGCGCGAGAAAGGCATTGCAAGCTTCAGTCGTTACGGTAAATCCCGGCGGGACCGGGACGCCGATGCGGGTCATATCCGCAAGATTGGCGCCTTTGCCCCCGAGGAGCGCACGCACACCCTCCCACGAACCAGCCTTCTTCTCTGCCTGGTCGACGTCATCGAATAAGTAAACCCATTTTTCTGCCATGTTGATAATCCTCTTTCGTTTAGGGTGAATGCATATATGGAACGCGCCGCGTCCACCAACTTCGCGGTCACGGCGCACAAAGAGATATGATAACCGATTTCCCGTTTACTGTGAACGGGATTCGGTAAATAGCGGGTTTTCTTCTAATCAATTGTATAGGCCAACCCGTGTGTCGATCCGTCATCTCCCTTATTCAATCGTAGGGGCCGACCCGTTTATCCAACCCTGTATCTCTCTCATTCACGCGTAGGGGCCGACCCGTGTGTCGGCCCTTGTCAATCTATATTCATGACCTGTAGGGGCACGGCATGCCGTGCCCCTACTCAAGGT
>CBDTTY010000239.1:0-2870 GCA_965363875.1 uncultured Anaerolineales bacterium | reverse complement strand
CGTTTCCATTATCGCTATTCGTCATGATAATGACACCTTGCCCTCTTAGTGGATAGGCGACCATGACGGACGTAAAACCATCGTTTGCTCCTGGATGCATGAAGTAGAACAGATTGCTGCCATCATCGTATACCAACGGTCCAAGACCACGGTCATTAATCTGAGGTGTCAGCATTTGGGTTGCCATGTCATGTGAAAGAACCCCATCAGATTGTCCAGAATAGGATTGCATCACCCTTATCACGAATTGTGCCAAGTCAGAAGAAGTCGCCCACATGCTCGCTCCTGATCCCATCTCAGGATAGGTATGCCACCCTCCCGGGATGACTGAGCCATCCGCGCGGTGACCAGATGCTGCGATTTCCGAGAGATGCTCTGGAAGCGGCGATTCAAAGGTGCTGGCAGTCATCCCCCATGGCTCAAGTACGGTACTCTGCATAATGTCCTGAAAAGGCTCACCGACCACATCCTCGAGAAGCTGCTGAACGATCATGTAACCACCACCCGAGTAGCGATGCTGTGTTCCCGGAACTATGTCCACACGGATCGGAGGTGAGTTGGCTGGCCACTCACCATCTAATATCTGCTGAAGATCGGGGACATCTTCTCCAAGAGCGTAACCACGAAATCCCTCAACCGTCACCCCTGCGTTATGACTTAAGAGACGACGCAACGTGACTTCTTCCTCCGCCGTGTATTTGTTCTCAGGGATATGCCAGGAAACCAAGCTTTGATTAACATCCTGATCAAGTTCTAGAGATCCTCTCTCAACATGATGCAGGGCAGCCACGGCCACGATAGGCTTTGCGAGGGAAGCGGTTTGGAAGAGCGTTTCTTGGGTTACGGGTTCACTGCTACCTACCTCCAACACCCCGTATCCTTTTATCCATTCAACCTGAAATTCATTGATAACCGCAATGGTGACGCCAGGGACACGGTAGTGCTGCATCCGCTCTAAAAGTTCCATCCTCTTCCAAGGCGGATCTGAATAGTCACCCAGCAAACCTTGTTCTACCTCTGCGATCCTCTTTTGTGTTAAAGCCTCAGGTGATCGAGCACAATTGACCAAGAAAAGAGATGATACGATGGCGATAAAAATCGGTGCAACTCTCATCTCAATTCCTCGCTTCTACCATAACGCATAGACAGTGATTACCGTCAGGCAACCCGAATTGTTTCACCAAGATTCAGTACGAAATGTGGTTTTGATCCACTCATTACGAGTAGATCAGCCGGAAGCGTTCGCAAACTACGGGCATATCTTCCGCGGGTTCTCTGGCGATGGATTTACACTCCTCGGCAAAGAACGTCCAATGGACCTCTCGCCAATAATCCAGACTGCGATCCCCCTCACCCTCCTCATAGGCGTGTTTTTCACTTACAGCGTCAAAGGCAATTACTTCGACATCCGTCGTTTCAATGATGCACATTGGATCACCCCGGCCGTCCAGGATGATGCTTATATCGCCGACCTCGGGATACGGTTCGCCTTCAGCTTGGTAAGCCCAGGCAAGTGAAGCCGTGGCAATCTTCACCCCCCGCCTGACAAGATCCCCTAAGTTGTCAGCCATTTCAGGTGTGCGCCCGAATGCCCAGGCTTCGTACTCCAAACCCTGTGTTGACCGTTCAGGTTTTAGAGAATCAAGATAGGATCGCCAGTAATCCCTTACCGCTGGTGCTTCACCCATCGTTCATCCCTCTCCCTTTACACTCCAGCCCTACCGAACGTCAAACGGTAGAGTATGTAATCGGCCGTGTTACCCATGAGGTTTCCCATGCGGATCATACGCAGAACAATGTGGATGGCTGCAGCCTTCTCCTCACCATAAACATCTATGAGTTCTTGAACATACTCAGGGGCAGGCTGCGCATCACTTTCAGCCCAGCAGCGAGCATAGATCATGGCCGGTATTTCTTCTTCGGGGGTGTCTGTGGGAATCTGACCAGCTAGTAATTCTGCAAGTTCGGTGTCCGTAATACCTTCCTTAAGCGCTTCACTCGCGTGAAATGTCCGGCAATACCGGCACCCATTCACTTCTGTAACGACTAGCATTAGCCGTTCACGGAAGGCAGGTGAGAGCAGCTCCCTCATCGCCCTCCTTATGATGGGCCGATGCTGGATAATGTAGCGAACGTCTTCCCAGACTTCACCCAGGCCTTGGTAGGTTCGCTTTTGAAATTTGTTCTGCAATGGATTTACCTCACGGATAAAATCATCCGCCTGTTATTGCGACATTCTCGGTCAGGAAAATAATTCATCACGTTCACGCCTACCAGATGCCAGGCACAAGACGGTACCGTGTTTGCTGCGCGAAGTCCGTATATCCCGGAAGCTCTTCCATCAGCATTTTATCTTCGATCTTCGTCCGCATTATTAGAGCAAGCAATGCGAGCCCAGATGGAATAAGCGCCCACAACGAGCCGAGCATCAAGGGCATTGCCAGGGAACTGAGCACCCCTCCCGCGTATGCAGGGTGCCGGACAATGCGATATGGGCCACTAGTTACAACACGATGATCGCGGTCTTCCTGAATTCGCACGACCGCGGAGAAAAACGCATTGGCTGCCATAGCCCAGGTGCCAAGAGCGTAGCCAACCACAACAAAGAAAAGCGCAATTGCTTGGGTTAGGAAAGACAGATCTGGTGACCAGCCAAAACGATCATCGAGACCAGCGATCGTCCAGATAGCCAACGGCCCGAACAAACCAACGATCACAACCATTAAGCGATCCCCCACGGCGGTATCTTCCGCTTGCATGGAGCGGCCGCGCTCAACGAGTGTATCCGGATTCAAACGGTAGACGATGAGTCTGCTAATGATCGTGAAGGCAATATGGATTCCGATGTAGACCCAGGCCATCGTCCAATC
>CBDTTY010000238.1:0-2890 GCA_965363875.1 uncultured Anaerolineales bacterium | reverse complement strand
TCTGTCGAAATGACAATCGGTGGAGAAGAGCCATTTCCAAGCATGTCATTTCGAACCCCTGTAAGGGGTGAGAAATCCCTGAGACGACTCGCTACCTAGCAAAAGAACCAACTGAACGCATCTTTTTATTTCCTAAGAACGAGATATCACGGATTATCATCGGGATTGCTCAACCTGTCCTCTACAATTAATAAGATATAGGTCTTGGTTAACGGCAAGAACTGCGCGATAATCTCTCTGAGATTAGGAGGTTCCCTATGCGCCGTTTTTCCACCTTCATTGTCGGAGCCGTGTGTGGTGCGCTTGTTGGATCCGTCACCGCCTTACTGCTTGCCCCTGAATCGGGAGAAAAGCTTCGACTGCAGATCAGCGAACGAACCGGAGCCTTCCGCGACGAGGTCCAGAGTGCTTATACGGCTCGTTTAACCCAATTGGAAGCAGAACTCGAGAAACTACGCGAGCCTAAGAAAGCGGTTTAGAGTTTCGTCCAAGTTTTGAATATCGTTCGAGCATTACCGGACATAGCTTCTGCTATGCCCGGTTCTATTTTCTTTACTGGCTAGTGCAGCTTCCAATCCGGATGTGACCAGAGAATCAAATTAAACCCGGCGTCACCACGTTTGGAGCAGGGCCTTCGCCAAGGTCACTTTAATTCAACGATGTATGCCGCCGGCTGCCATGTATGCCGTGTCGTCGCCGTCACGATGAGAACCGCGTCCCGAGTATCCTTATCGAATGTGACCTCAATTTCAGTATGGTTATTTTCATCTAAGGTGAGTTCACGGATTTCTATCTCGCGCCCCTGCTCTACGAGCACAACACGGTAGGTCTGCGGCAAGCGATTGTATAGGCGCACAAAACCTGCCGCCTGCCAGCCGCCTTCATCCGTCTCAAAATCTTCAAAATAGTCAATCGCCTCGATCGAAAGATCGTCGAGGAGCAGTCCATCCCCATTCACTGCGGCATCCGTGATGTACTCAAAGCGCAGGAGAACTTCCTGCCCGGCAAATTCAGAGAGATCAGCCGTCTCCTGAATCCATCGAGGTTCTTCCCCGCCGCCGCTATACCCTGTGTACGCCCAGCCAAAGGAGTTTCCCGAGAGGTCCTCAGCAGTACCGGAGGGCGTCTCAAGAATCTGCCATGTATTCCCGCCATCCGGGGAAACCTCGACGTAGAGGTAATCCCACCCCTCCTCGATGTCATACCATACCCAGTAGCTGGCTTCTACCGGTCCTTCGACCTGCCGGAGGTCAAATGCACGCGTCAAGGTCATATCCGACGTGTCACCACGGTTTGACCAGAAAGTGAAGTCGCCGGAATAAGCCTCCCCCGGAAGCACTGGCACGACGGAAGCGCCATCAAACGAGAGCGAATAGGTGCCATCGCACTCGATCTGTATGTAATCGATCCCATACTGGTTCACTTGCCGTTCCTGCGGCCCAGATGGGCAGGCAATTAAGTGGTCGCTGAAACCCACCTGTGGAGCGACATAGGAATGGTAAGCATAACGACCGTCAGAGATAGAAGGATCATCAACCAGCATGGCAATAGCCCAATCACGATGGACATCATCTGCGGTGATCGGCGCACCTGTTTGGTTGTCGACGATGCCCATGGCATCTAACGTCCGATCTATCGAATCGAGACCGTTCTTCGCATTGGCCACCACCGCCTGTGTTGCCTCTGCGCCGAAGCGGTCGAGGAAATAGGTAACAAACAGGAAGGCTTGCCCGTAATGTGTCCCGCCGCTCGTCGGCCAGTAAGTGAGCGCGAGATCGGGCTCACTCGCGTAGGCGTAGTCCCAGCCACCAACATCAAAACCGCTCAAGTGTGAGGCCAATTCAGAGAACCCTTCGTTTAACCAGGATTCTTCATTCCGATCTAAGTTCCAGTGGATCATGTGTTGAAACTCATGAGCCAGGACGCTGTAGGTGAATTCCTCCCACAGCTCCACATTATCGGCGCTCAAGTAGAACATCTCATGCCCATTGGAGTACTGGTGTGCAAGCGGGGAGAGTTCGTCGGCTGATGAATAATAACCCGCCACAGAGTACCCGAGGTTGGTTGCGTAGAGGATATAGAGATGCACATCGCCATCAACGCCGGGCGACCACTCACTCCCAAAGAAGGACCTATTTGTAGGATAGGCAACCTCCTCGAAGTCATCCACCAAGGCTTTTACGTCATCTGGGTCAAAGTTCACACCTTGTTCCACCCAGAAGTACACGTGATCAGTTGCATACACCATCTCGGCTTGGACTTCGAAGTTTTCGATCGTGTCGACATTGCTTACCCAGAACGTATCGACGGTTCCGGCTGGGATGGGCATGGCGCTCTCAGCCAGTACCCGGGGGACATCCTCAAGCCCGCGCAGGCGCTCAGCAAGTTCGATGGGCTCATTGATGGGCACGATCGTAGATGCCAGCTGCTCGAGAGTTAAAAAAGAGAGATCGATATCCTCAGGCTCCTCAGAAGGGGAGATCAGAGGCATACGTGTCGGTTCACGATCTTCAGGGATATACTCTGGTAGCCCCACCTCTTCTATCGTGTCCACACTCCAACTGATAAGCAGGAAAGTCGCCACTGAACAAGTCAGACACGCCGCCATGATGACAACCAGGGCGATGACAAACCACTTTACGTTTGAACTGCTGTTCGAACCCATCCATCCCCTCCTGACGCAGAATTTCCAGCATTATATCGGAAAAACATTCCCTGCCTGTTCCAACATTAGTACTGCTGGAAAGTGATTTCATATTAGGTTCTCCATCAAACTCCTGTAAAAAATGACTTGCTCGCGTATTTTTGTGCAGTCAGGAAGCTCTGTTTCCGGTCGAAGGCTGCTCCTTGAGGTCCGCACGTTAACCTCTCACATCTTCAGGAGGAGATT
>CBDTTY010000237.1:0-2918 GCA_965363875.1 uncultured Anaerolineales bacterium | reverse complement strand
CGTGAGTCGGCGCTGCATACTTTACGTGCACATCGCATGTGGGAACGATACCTTGCAGACGAGACAGGATACAGCGAACGAGAATGGCATGATCTAGCAGAGCGTTATGAACACGAATTGACGCCATCTGAGGTTGAAGCGCTCTCGGCGAAACTAGGGTACCCCACACATGATCCGCACGGAGACCCCATACCCGCGGCGGATGGCGAGATTGTCCATCATGGTGGTCAGCCGCTCACCGCGGCCGAGATTGACATCCCCCTGCGCATCGTACACCTTGAGGATGAACCGGACGTGGTCTACGCTCAGCTCGTCGCCGAAGGATTGCATCCAGGCATGGTGCTGCGGCTCGTCGAACGGACACCAGAACGGCTGCGCTTCTGGGCCGGGGGTGACGAGCACACCCTGGCTCCTGTGCTCGCGGCGAACATCTCCGTCTTGGCCCTTCCCGAGATGGAGGCTGAGGAGCCCGTCGGAAAACAGTTAAGCCAATTACGGTCCGGTGAATCGGCCGTTGTTCTGTCGATTTCACCGATATGTCGTGGTCTGGATCGGCAACGATTACTCGACCTGGGTTTATTACCGGGAACCAAAGTGAGTGTCGAGTTGATTGGTCCGGGTGGAGATCCGAAAGCCTATCGAATCCGAGGCGCGCTGATCGCTCTGCGAGACGACCAGGCTGACCGGATATTGGTTGAATGAGGAGTGAGTGGGATGGTAGATAAGGGAACGAAAGCTCCGATGAGCGAATGTGCAACCTGCCCCGTGCACAATGCCGCTAATCTTCTAAAGCTGGGCGTCGACATGAAGGATTGGGATTATGTCGTCGCACTGGCCGGTAATCCCAATACCGGGAAAAGCACCGTGTTTAACGCCCTCACAGGACTGCGCCAGCACACAGGCAACTGGCCCGGAAAGACGGTCACACGGGCTGAAGGTGGCTTTGAGTATGCCGATCAGCGCTTCAAATTAGTGGATCTTCCCGGTACGTATTCGCTGTTATCGACCTCGCTCGATGAGGAAATCGCCCGAGATTTCATCCTCTTTGGTCAACCGGACGTCACCGTGGTGGTTGTGGACGCAACTCGATTGGAGCGGAATCTGAATCTGGTGATCCAGGTATTAGAAATCACCGATCGGGCTGTCATCTGTTTAAATTTGATGGATGAAGCTCACCGTCACGGGTTGGAAGTGGATGAACGCCGCCTTTCACGTGATCTGGGCGTTCCCGTTGTGCCCACATCGGCGCGTTATGGCCAGGGGTTGGACGAATTGGTTGCAACGATCAGTGAAGTAGCCTCTGGCAAATTCGCCTATCGGCCGCACAGAATCCAGGCGCTCTCGCGCGCCATGGAGAGCTCTATCAAGACTTTAACCAAAGAAGTGAGAGCGGTCTATCCAGATCTGCCAAACCCCCGTTGGGTGGCGATGCGTCTCCTCGATGGAGATGAACGAATCATCGAGGCTATTAACAAAGACGAATTGGGCAGCTTAAGACAAACGGACAACGAGATCTCGAGCGCGGAGATAGGACGGAAGCAGGGGGCGCTATCGTGAGCGACGAGAGATCGAGATCCCCCGAGAAACTCTTAAAGTCTGCCCAGACACTTCGCTGGGAGGCGGGCAGCAACGTGCACGAAGCGCTCACCGAGGCCATTTACACCGACGCGGCGAGCATTGCCGATCGGGCGGTGAGCCGCACCGAAGAGAGTCCGAAGTTTGACCTCGACCGGACGATCGACAAGATTGTAACCCACCGATTCTGGGGCTTTCCGGTCATGATCATGCTCTTCGCACTTGTCTTCTGGATCACTATCACCGGGGCAAACGTCCCCTCAGCTTGGCTCGCCTCTCTGCTGCTTGGAAAAGGACATCCCTGGTTGTCGGAGATCGCCTTGTCGCTGGGCTTCCCACTATGGTTGAAGGGGTTGCTTGTTGACGGGATGTACCTGGCAACAGCCTGGGTTATCAGCGTTATGCTGCCGCCGATGGCGATCTTCTTCCCGCTCTTCACGTTATTAGAGGACTTCGGGTACTTGCCGCGCGTTGCCTTCAACTTGGATAACGCCTTCAAGAAATCCGGCGCACACGGTAAACAGTCGCTCAGTATGATGATGGGCTTCGGGTGCAACGCTGCCGGTGTGATCGCCACGCGCATTATCGATAGCCCGCGCGAACGGCTCATCGCCATCATCACCAATAACTTCGCACTCTGCAACGGCCGCTGGCCGACCCAGATTCTTATCGCGACAATCTTTATCGGCGCGTTGGTTCCTGCTCATCTCGGCGGGCTCATCTCCTCCTTTGCAGTAGTTGGGATAGCTGTTTTGGGGATCTTATTGACTTTCCTAGTCAACTTGATACTTTCACGCACGATGCTTCGCGGGGAGCCATCCAGTTTCAGTATGGAACTTCCACCTTACCGGCCGCCGCGTATCCTGCAAACGATTTATACATCGCTCATTGACCGCACAAGCTATGTGCTGTGGCGGGCAATCGTGTTTGCGGCGCCGGCGGGTGCGGCAATCTGGTTGAGCGCGAATATCACCATCGGCGGAGTGACCATTGCCGAGCATCTCGTTCGCTTCCTTGACCCGGTAGGCATCCTCATTGGGTTGAATGGGGTGATTTTATTGGCTTATATCGTAGCCATCCCGGCGAATGAAATCGTCATTCCAACGGTTTTGATGCTGACTGTTTTAATGACTGGAGCCGCGGGTTTTGACACTGGCGCAGGGGTTATGTTTGAGCTTGACTCGAATGCGAGCACGTTGGCCTTGCTTCAGGCTGGAGGCTGGACGTTGCTGACGGCGGTTAATTTGATGTTGTTCAGCCTGGTACACAACCCCTGCAGCACGACGATTTACACGATCTATAAGGAAACCGGAAGCTTGAAATGGACCACCGTGGCGTCGATT
>CBDTTY010000236.1:0-2928 GCA_965363875.1 uncultured Anaerolineales bacterium | reverse complement strand
TGACCAATCGGTCAACGGATCGATGTTTCGACTGTGAGTAACAGTGGTTGCAGCCCTATAACCCTGCTGTTTGTGCTCCAGTTAGCGACGGTCCACCCACAATAATCCGCTCACTTGGGCCTTGGGCTATCTTGCCATGTTTACAGTTTGGTTCTGGTGTCGAAGATGGGACGATAGGCTGGTGTGGTATACATCGGCCGTGGTCTTCGGGATTAATCCCTATGGTGTCTTGTTCGTGACTCATCTTACCTATCTGGGGTCCTTCGTCATCCGTGCAGTTTGCCTCTTGTGCCTGGCCTCCCTGAGCTTAATCACCCCGCTGTCCTTCTTAAGGCTGAGACCTTTGCTTCAGGCTCTCAAGGCGTTGAGCTATGTATCGCTCGCCCTCTACGAGGAGAGCGAATCGTCCCCCTCGATTCTCAGAGCTTGTGCTTTCCAGGGATTCCTGCCAAGCCAGTCGATCTGACAGCCAGGGTAGTTCTGCTATTGCTTGTCAATCCAATCCTGTTCATGCACGGTTTCATCTCAAATTCCACGGCGATTCGCCTTTACCAAACCTTTATATTCACTTCAAGAGCCCTTCATCGATAGGTCGTATGATTGTTCACTCGATGCAGTTGCACAAAGGTGGCAGCATCAGTCGAATGAAAAGATCATTTAAATCATGGAGGAATGAAGAAATGGATAGGAAGATAGGTTGGATACTAGCAATTAGTGCAGCCGTCATCGCGACTTCGGTTCTGGTCCTGGTTGGAATCGTTCTGGGAGGGATGTTCTGGCAAAACGGGGGTTCCGGGATGAGTCAATGGATGCCGCACGGGGTCATGGCTGGCGCAGCGCAGGATCTCAACATGCGCTTGGGAATGATGGATGATGGCTATGAGACGCAGAGTTCCCGATGGGGGATGATGCAGGGTGGATGGTTCGTTGATGGCAATGTCGAACCACTCACTATGGCGGAAGCCGAATCAGCCCTTGAGGATTACCTCGACGCAGCTGCTTATGACGATCTCGAGATCGGTGAAATCATGATTTTTGACAATCACGCCTACGCTCAATTCGTAGAAGGGAGCACTGGTATCGGCGCCATGGAGGTGCTTGTTAACCCAGTGTCGCTCGTGGTCACACCAGAACATGGACCCAATATGATGTGGAATCAGAAGTACAGCACAATGGGAAGGCGTGGGATGATGGGGGGCTTCCTGTCGAATGTTGTCCCGGCGGCAATGACGGTGAGCGAAGACGAGGCCTCCAACCTTGCACAGAGCTATCTGGATGAGGTGTACCCGGGCTTGGATGTCGACGAACACGCCGATATTTTCTACGGGTACTACACGCTTCACACACTTCAGGATGGTGAAACCGTCGGTATGTTGAGCGTCAACGGGTATACAGGTCAGGTCATTGTTCACACCTGGCACGGCGACCTGCTCGAAATGCGTGGGGAGTGAGTTAATTCACCAATCTATATGGTGGACCGGATAATTGAGTTCGGTCCACCTCTTTTTGTGTACAATGTGTAAGGATTCAGCGCTCGATCTACATCGAAATTTAACCTAGGAGCAAAGTGTGCCCGCCACCAAGATCTTAGTGATTGACGACGAACAGAGCATTCTCGATCTCGTCACCGCTTATCTCAGCAATGAGGGGTATGAATCCCGCACCGCCATGGATGGCCCTTCCGGGCTCAAGGCGGCGCGGGTGTTTAAGCCTGACTTGATCGTCCTGGACATCATGCTTCCAGGGATGGATGGGATCGAGCTGCTTTCTCAGCTTCGCCGCGAATCCGAGGTATATGTCATCATGCTGACCGCGAAGTCAGAGGAGACGGATAAGATCGTTGGACTTTCCGTGGGAGCAGATGATTACCTGACCAAACCTTTTAGCCCACGCGAGTTAATGGCTCGGATCAAAGCTGCACTGCGTCGAATGCGGATAGGAGACAGCCGGGTTGAGGGCTCTGTCCTTTCATTCCAACACATCCGGATTGATACCGGCGGGCGAACCATCTCTGTTAACGATAAATCGGTAGACCTCACCGCGATCGAATTCGACCTGCTCCGCACACTCGCCGAGCATCCCGGCATTGTGCTCAGCCGCGAGCAGTTGCTTGAAAAAGTCTGGGGTTTTGACTACTTTGGGGAGATCCGAGTAGTTGATGTCCACATAGGGCACGTCCGGCAGAAACTGGGCGATGATCGATTCATTACCACGGTGAGGGGAGTGGGGTATCGATTTGAGGATGAGGTGTTGTGACGATGATGAAAGCTATCCGCCGCCGCTTAGGATGGAAGATTTTCCTTTCCTACCTGATCGTTCTCCTGGTGGGGTTCATTGTCTTGGCTACAGCTACGGAGTTTACGGCACCCACCGCTTTTGATCATCACCTAGCGGCGATGAACGATATGATGATGGGGGACACCTCGATGATGGGCGCGGAGACGGACCTGGAGCTGGATCTCTTCACTAATTTCCGCAACGCTCTCAATGAAGCGCTCGGGTTTGCACTGGCAGCCGCATTTACGGCTGCAGTCGTCGTTAGCCTGATCGTCAGCCGCCAGGTCGTTGCCCCCATTCGCCAGATGATGTTCGCCAGCCAGCGAATCGCTGATGGTCACTACGATGAGCGCGTTGATGTGCCCGGATATTTCGCCGGGGATGGAATAGATGAACTAGCTCAGTTGGCGTTGAGCTTCAATCAGATGGCTACTAAACTGGAACTCACAGAGGACATGAGGCGGCAGCTGATCGGCGATGTTGCCCACGAATTACGAACACCACTTACCACGATTAAAGGCTCGATGGAGGGTTTGATGGACGGTGTGTTGGCCGCCGACGTCCAAACGTTCCAACACATCCATCGCGAGACCGACCGGCTGCAGCGCCTGATCGATGATCTGCAGGAACTAAGCAGAGTGGAGGCAGGTG
>CBDTTY010000235.1:0-2929 GCA_965363875.1 uncultured Anaerolineales bacterium | reverse complement strand
GGCATCATCTCCACAGCAGTAAAGAGTGGTTTGGCCGACGAAATTATCGCCCGGGAAGCCAGCGAACTGATGGCGAGCCTTAACCGCGCAGCCTGTGAAGCGATGGTGGAAGTCGGGGCTAACGCATGCACGGATATTACGGGTTTTGGACTTCTGGGGCATCTGCGTGAAATGGCTGCAGGCAGCCAGGTGGATGTGATCATCTCCGCGAGCGCAGTTCCCACATTGCCCGCCGCGTGGGACCTGGCCGGCGCAGGTGCTGTACCCGGCGGTACGCTCAATAACCTGACCTACGTCTCCGACCACGTGACCTTCGCGCCTGCCATCTCACGAGTGGAGCAGCTAATCCTCGCCGACGCGCAAACCTCCGGGGGGCTTTTAATCAGTCTGCCAGAGAGCCGTGTCGATGATCTGCTGGCGGCACTGCATGTGCGGGGAGTACAAGCTGCGGCGCGCATCGGTCAGGTGACGGCGATAGGGGAGGGGCACATCGAAGTGCAAGTGTGAGTATCCATGGCTCTGTCCCTATCGCCAGCGACGATCCGTCTAGATGCAGCCATCTCAAGTTCGAAGAGAGGAAGCCTGCAAAATCCGGTCAATCCCTAATACTACGCCTCCGTGTAGTGTCTAATAAAACCATTTCCCGTCGAGTCGAATATAATAGGCAACTGCCTTCCGGTAATTCCGCGTCGGCTGATGATTGAATGTTTCTAGGCAAGTGTCCGCAATAATGTAGAGTTAAAAGAAAACAGAATTCAAACAAAGGATAATACTAACTATGGAACGAACTCGTGTACTCATCATGGGCGCTGCTGGCCGCGATTTTCACAACTTCAACGTATATTTTCGAGATAATACCCAATACGAAGTGGCTGCCTTCACTGCTGCTCAAATCCCAGATATTGAAGGGCGAGTCTATCCTCCGGAACTAGCAGGTGAACTTTATCCTGAGGGTATTCCTATTTATTCTGAAGACGAACTCGATGCCCTCATTCGCGATCAAAAAATCGACCAGGTAATTTTCGCCTATTCTGATATTCCGCATCGGGAGGTGATGCACAAGGCATCTCAAGTTCTCGCAGCAGGGGCGGACTATCGCCTGATGGGTCCGAAGGCAACCCAGGTAGCATCCAATAAACCCGTGATCTCTGTTTGCGCTGTGCGTACCGGCTGCGGAAAAAGCCAAACGACTCGCCGCGTAAGCGACATCCTTCAAGCTATGGGGAAGCGCGTTGTTGTTATTCGCCACCCCATGCCCTATGGTGATTTACGCAAACAGATCTGGCAGCGCTTCGCTGATTATGATGATCTGGATAAGCATGAATGTACGATAGAGGAGCGCGAGGAATACGAACCGCATATCGACCGGGGGGTCGTGGTTTATGCGGGTGTTGATTATGAGGAGATTCTAAGGCGCGCGGAAGAAGAGGCTGATGTCATTCTCTGGGATGGCGGTAACAACGATCTTCCCTTCTACAAATCTGATCTCCAAATTGTGGTGACCGACCCACATCGTGCCGGGCACGAAATTGATTATCATCCTGGCGAGGTCAACCTGCGTATGGCGGATGTTATCGTCATCAACAAGGTTGATACAGCAGACAAAGCAGATGTCAGCACTGTACAGGATAATATTCGATCGCTAAACCCCAAAGCTACCGTTGTCTACGCCGCTTCTCCGATTACCGTAGAAGATCCCACCGCTATTGCCGGTGCGAGCGTGCTTGTGGTTGAAGATGGGCCGACCTTGACGCATGGCGAAATGACGTTCGGGGCTGGCACTGTAGCCGCTGAACGTTTCGGCGCCGCGGAAATTATCGATCCGCGTCCCTACGCTGTGCGTTCTATCAAAGAGACTTTCGAGAAATACCCCGATATTGGCGTGCTATTGCCGGCGATGGGCTATGGCGAAAAACAAGTCAAGGATCTCGAAGAAACGATTGCCAGCATCCCTGCCGATTTGGTCATCGTGGGCACCCCCATAGATCTACAACGTGTTATCAAGATCAAGCAACCCAGCCAGCGCGTCCGCTATGAACTCCAGGAGATAGGCCAGCCGACATTGGCTGAAATTCTTGACCGGCAATTTGCGAAAGAAGCGTAGTAAGATCCAGGAATTAATTGTCTTTAATTAATTCCATCAAGTTCCGAAACTTGAGAACAGGGGCTGTCCCAAAGGGCAGCCCTTTTCGTATTATTCGAATCGAAGTGGGGCTAGATTTGCTGAGTCTATGTTAGATGAGCCTGATGAAAATGGGGGAAGGGTGCGCTAGACCTGAGTGTTCACGCTTTTTTAGTCTGTCGGTCCCACAGACTTTTTCTCGCGACGCGAGTTAATGTATTCAACGACCATCGGCAGCACAGATATCAAGATAATTACTATGATGACAATCTCAAAGTTCTCTTTCACAACAGGGATATTGCCGACGAAATAGCCGCCGAAAACAAAAAGAGAGGTCCAAAGGAAAGCGCCAATAATATTGTAAAACACGAAATTACGATAATGCATTGTTCCCACTCCGGCGACGAATGGAGCGAACGTGCGCACGATGGGGATAAAACGAGCCAGCACGATGGTCTTTCCGCCATGTTTCTCATAGAACTTTTGGGTCTTTTCAAGATGCTCCCGATTCAAAAAGCGACGCTCCTTTTCAAAAGCGCGCATGCCAATTGCGCTCCCAATCCAATAATTGACGGTATCCCCAAGTACGGCCGCCGCAAAGAGAAGGAAAAAGAGGAGAATAGGGTCGAGTGAGCCCAGGGCGGCAAAAGTGCCAGCGGCAAACAGCAAGGAATCTCCTGGCAGGAAGGGAGTCACAACAAATCCTGTTTCCATAAATATGATCAAAAACAGGATGGCATAGGTCCAGACGCCATAATTGAGGATGATCTCACCAAGATGTACGTCCAGGTGAAGAAAAAAGTCAAG
>CBDTTY010000234.1:0-2948 GCA_965363875.1 uncultured Anaerolineales bacterium | reverse complement strand
ATGGCCTCCATCAGGCGCGCATCATCGCCTCGCCGCACTCAGGGCACTTCTTCTCGTAGCAGGGTTGCCCGGCTACGTGTTGTACCTTATGCCCACATTTCGGGCAGACGCATTCCCCATCCGGGCCGGCTGCATCGGGTCCTCCCATACGACCAGACCCGTCTTTTCGTCCTTGTCCGCCGCCCCCCCCTTGACCTCTTCCTCGACCTCGAAACATAGTTACGCCTCCTGCTATCTCCAACTGAATAGAGTTTCTCCACTCACGATGTACTCAATTCTTCGCTTCTTAATCGTGATGACCGCCCTCATGAGCGTGCTTAATACTCTCCTTGCAGGGCTCTGCCAGGGTCATGCCGCCTCCGAGGTACTTATTTAACACCACCTGCACAGTTCCAGAACCTCCGGTTGCCGGCTTAATTCCATACTGCTGAAAAAAGTCGATCGCTCTGCGGCCCATTCCACCGCTGATCATCACATCAGCTCCCTGGTTGTGTATGAATTCGGGCACCATTCCCGGTTCGTGTCCGGCGAAGAAGGGATTTTCGATCACCTGGATCTCCTGTACTTCCTCTCCTTCTACATCCGCTAGTACAAAATATCGGCAGCGGCCAAAATGGTGGCTGACCACACTGTCAAACCCGTTGTTATCTTCAACTGAAATGGCAATTCGCATTTTTAATTCTCCTTGTTGATAAGTTTAGTTAATTCCTCGGCGGCAATGTATCCTTCAATTAAGATCTCTTGATCGGTGACACCCGGGACTTCAGCGACGGCCTGCTTTATCCGCGTGGCCAGGGAAACAGCGAGTGGGCACAGCGGTGAAGAAGGTCGAAAGGTATAACAAACCTTCCCTTCACGATCGACAGTGAGATTTTCGATCAACCTCATCCGCATGACGTCAACGTTCGTCTCGGGGTCGATGACCTCTTGCAGGCGGGCAATGACTGCCTCCTGCAATGGAGAAGAGGTTCTCTCGTTCACTTCTCCTGCTCCTTTAATTCAGAAAGCACCCGCTTCCAGATTTCTCGCAGCGCCTGGCTGGCATCTCCGTCCGGCTCATAGGATGTCACCGGATATCCGGACGTCATGGCCCTGGTAATGTTCAAATCAAAAGGAATCGAGCCAATCACCTCAATCCCGTGCTCCTGACAATAGGTCTCGATCTCCTTTGTGCCTTCCGCGTATAGATCCGCCTTATTTATGCAAACGATCGACTGTACGCCAAAATGTTCCGTCGTCTGTAAAATCCGACGCATGTCGTGTACACCAGCTACCGACGGTTCGGCGACTATCAATGCCAAATCCGCCCCGGAAGCAGCCGAGATGACCGGACAACCAATGCCTGGCGGCCCATCCACGATCACCAAGTCATGGGCGTCATCCAGCGCCAGCAGTTTGGCGTGCTGTTTGATCAGCGTCACCAATTTCCCGGAGTTCTCCTGAGCCGGATACAGCGCGGCGTGGAACAACGGCCCGTAACGGCTCTCTGATCGGTACCACTCTCCTGCGATCTGATCCGTCATCGAGATTGCTTCAGTCGGACATACGTATACGCAGGCCGCACAACCCTCGCATGCAATCGGATCTATCTTATAGACGCCGTCAGTCTCGTGGATGGCTTCAAAGCGGCATACTTCCGCACACTCACCGCACCCACTGCAAGCTGCCTGGTCGATCGCCGCTACTTTCCCTCCCCAAAATTCTTCCTGCTCGAGCTTGCGTGGAGCTAATACCAACTCCAGATTGGCGGCATCCACATCAGCATCGGCGAGCACAATTGAAATCTGCTGTGTTCCTTCAGTTGCCAGATGCGCGAGGGCAGCGGCAACGCTGGTTTTCCCCGTACCTCCCTTGCCACTTAAAATCACAAGTTGTTTCATGATCTTCCCGCTTTCACATCGTTGGAAGGGTGGTTTCCCATCGCCTGCGGAAGAATTTCATCCTGGCGACTGTCGATCAAGGACTGAATTTGAGCATACAGTTCGCGAAACTGGGGGAGATATTCAGGGAAAGCTTCGACAAGCGCCTCCCCGCGCGCTACGGCTTTACCAATACGTTGGTCAAGCGGGATTCGCATCAGGATTGGTATTCCTTCTTTGCGGCAATATTCTTCTACACCTTCATCTCCAACCCCATCGCGGTTTACCACCACACCCGCGGGGATATCGAGCTCACGCGTGAGCTGAATAGCCAATCTCAAATCGTGTAAACCGAAGGGAGTCGGCTCGGTCACCAGGAGCACGAAATCTGATCCCTGGATCGTTTCAACTACCGGACATGAGTTGCCCGGTGGAGCATCACGGATGATCGTGTGCCCTTCCGGAAACGGTTGCCATTGCTTAAGTTCGCGGATGACCGGTACAGCCATCGGCTCACCAACATTTAGAACACCTTGAGCGAAGTAGATCCCGTCTTTTGCCGGTCCTGCCTCTAATACACCCAGCAGATTCGGGACTTCTTTGATGGCCTCCTCCGGACACTGGAGGGTGCAGCTGCCACAGCCATGACACAACTCAGGAAATACGAGTACCTTGCCCCCCATCACCACGATCGCGTGGTATTGGCAGACCTCAGCGCATCGACCGCAGCCTGTGCAGCGGACCTCGTCTACTTCGGGAATAGGCAGCCCAATTTCCGTGCGTTGATTAAATTGCGGTTGCAGGAATATGTGTGCGTTTGGCGCCTCGACGTCACAATCAAGTAGCACCGGTGAGATGTCCGCAATCGCAAGAGCCAGGCTCGTAGCCACGGTTGTTTTGCCGGTGCCACCTTTTCCACTGGCAACCGTGAGGATCATCGCCGGCGACCACCTTGTGATCGTCCTCCTCCATGGTGCGCCGGTCCAGTACTGCCGGTGACCTTCTGGAGGCGCCCGGCGAGGAAATCGTCTACCAGCGTCTTAGCCTGCCCTTCTTGAGCCGAATACATTTGGATGCTCGCCGCATCTA
>CBDTTY010000233.1:0-2961 GCA_965363875.1 uncultured Anaerolineales bacterium | reverse complement strand
CTCATCGTCTTGGTTACCGTCGTGCTCGGCAGATGGTTGGTCAGGTTTATACTGCGACGAATATTCCGATTGTTAGTGAAACGACCCGAAACGTCGCTTGATGACGTCATCATCCAGGCGCTCTTTCCGTCGGTGTATATGCTGGCGATCGTTATTGCGTTGAACGTCGGAGTCGATCGCCTTGACTTCATCCCGGGCGTCTGGCAAACACGGCTTGGGGATATTTACTACGTTTCTTATTTCCTGCTTGTCTTCATTGCCCTGTGGCGGATCATCGTTTTCGTCACAAAATGGTATAGCCGCGAAATCGCCTCAAAGACTGAGACGAAGCTTGATGAACAAATGATCCCACTTTTCATCAGAGTCGCTCAGATCGTCTTGGCGGTCATCGCCTTAGTCATGCTGCTGGGACACTTTGATGTAGACGTCAGCGCACTCGTCGCGACCTTGGGCGTAGGCTCACTCGCGGTGGCTCTTGCTGCAAAGGAGACTCTCGAAGACACATTGGCAGGGTTTGTGATCATGATCGATCGTCCTTTTCGGATTGGAGATCGGATTGAGATCCAAGACTTGGACACCTGGGGTGATGTAGTTGACATAGGGGTGCGCAGTTCGCGCATCCGCACAAGAGATAACCGGATGGTTATCGTTCCGAACTCCATCATAGGAAAAAGTTTAATCGTGAATTACTCCTATCCGGATACGCAATACCGAATCCAGATCCACATCGGTGTGGAATACGGGACTGAAATTGAGTCTGCGCGCGAGACGATCATCTCCGCTGTACAGGGGGTTGAAGGGGTCCTTCCTGACAAATCTGTTGAAGCGTTATTCTTGGAATTTGGAGATTCAGCGCTGATCTTCCGAGTGCGATGGTGGTTGGAGTCTTATGTGGATACCCGGCGGATGTTCGACCGTGTGAATAGCGCTATCTATAAGGCTCTGAATGAAAAAGGGATTGGTATTCCTAACCCACAGTTGGATGTCCACCATCGCTTTGACAGCCAGCAGACACCGCTACTCACTCGACAATTCGAAGCGAAGGGCTAAAGAAGTAAATTGAATTGTTCAATCTATTGTGAACACGACCAGCCGCTCCGGACCATGAACGCCGAGGGTGAGGATCATCTCGACATCGGCAGTCCTCGAGGGTCCGGTAATCAATGTAAGCTGGGATGAGGAAGCGATCGCTTCTCTGCCTCCGGCGCGGATCCAATGATCAAACGACGGATAAATATCCTTTGCTCGAAGAAGCACCAGGTGCGTCCGCGGTAGCAGAGAAGTGAGGCTTGATAAACCCGATCCCGAGGGCAAAATGACCGTGCCGGTATCCGCAAGTCCGGCCAGGCAGGTTGTGAGACCTGCTCGAGCTTGATCTAACCCCGCTAACGTCTCGTATCGAGTGTTGCCATCTTCGGAGCATGGAATTTCTGCTTCTAAAATCTGTATCCCTGCTTCTCGGAGATGATTGGCGATTGAGTTATATTCCTGGCTTTGCTCACCCCAACCGAGAATCTGATCAGCTTTGATCGAGGCGAGGAAATCCACGATCTGATGGGGTAGTTCCTCGGTAGAACAGTGCACAAATTCCCCATCGATCCTCTCGAGTTCCTCTTGGAAACGAACGATGAGATTGCCCTGGAGTGGTTCATCCTCCCGCATCTGTGTTTCCTGGTGCTTCTCGTCGACTTTGGTTGGGCCGTTCCCGGTCGGCTTCAGCCGGTGGAAGCGCGCATGGAAGGGTTCTGGTGCGAGGGGCGGAAAGTCCCTGGACCTCGTCCAACCTGAGAGCGGGGGCGGTAAACGATAGAGCCAGCCGCCGCGGTTGGGCAGGAAGCGCAGTAGAAGGGAGGCGAGATGCTGAACCCGACGATATCTTCCCGGGGAAGCCATCATCCAGGTAAAAAGCTGCATTCCCGCGCGTAGCCATACGGGTTGGGGGGCAGAACTTACGAATTCTCCTCGAGTGCGAAGGAGCAGCTTGGTGAAGTCGATCCCCACTGGGCAAACCTCGGTGCAAGCGCCGCAAAGCGTGGATGCCTTCGATAGGTGTCCATATTGCTTAATCCCGAACAAGCCAGGGGATACTAGCGAGCCGATCGGTCCTGGATACGCGCTGCCATAGGTATGGCCGCCGATCTCACGGAATACGGGACAAGCGTTTAAGCACGCGCCGCAGCGGAGACAGAGCAATGCCTCTTGAAGCTGCGAACGGTGCATCGCCAGGCGTCCGTTATCGACCAGGATGAGATGCCGTTCCTCGGCGCCATCCGCTTCGTTGCTGGCGCGCGGGCGTTGGATCAAGGACACGTAACTCGTCAGATTTTGGCCCGTCGCCGAGCGAGGCAGCACTTGCAGCAGGATGGCCAGGTTTTCCAACGAAGGGACAAGCCGCTCGATGCCCATGAGGGCGATGTGGACGCGAGGTATGGTGGAGACCATTCGCCCATTGCCCTCATTGGTAACGATGCATAAGCTCCCGGTCTCGGCGACCCCGAAATTCACCCCGGAAATCCCGACCTCTGCCGACAGGAAATCCTTGCGCATGACCCGGCGAGCGGTTTCTGTCATCTCGGTGACATCGGTGGAATAGGGGACATTGAGCTCGCTCGTGAAAGTTTTGGCAACGTCCTCCCGCAGCAGGTGAATTGCGGGAGTGATGATGTGTCCTGGACTTTCGCCGCGCAATTGGACGATGAATTCGCCCAGGTCTGTCTCCACCACTCGCATGCCGGCAGCTTCAAGCGTTTGATTGAGTTCGATCTCCTCGCTCACCATCGACTTGGATTTAACGATCAGGCTGGCATTGTGCTCTTTGGCGATCTCCGCTGCAGTTAGAGCTGCAGCGTGCGCGCTGAGGGGACCGTGAACCTGGATGCTGTTTTCTTGTGCGTGTTTGATGAATTGCGCAAGATATTCTTCTAGATTGTCGATCGTTTGACGACGGATCTGGGCGGCTTC
>CBDTTY010000232.1:0-2972 GCA_965363875.1 uncultured Anaerolineales bacterium | reverse complement strand
ACCCTCATTCAATATTCAAGGTTCCAGGTCTTTCAAGGAGCAGCTAGAGATCGATTACTTCCAGGTCACGTATCTCGAGCCATTGCTCCTCGGCGAGAGGAAGGACGCCAAAACGAAGCCCGCCCTCGGGGGAAGCGATCGCATATTGGTTGTCGATCCAGGTCACAAAGCCCAATGGGGCAGGGGGCGACACGCTAGTTTGCAAAATCGTTTGCCCATCTACAGAGAACCGTGCCTCATTCTCAAGCCAATCAAGTTGGTAACGATGCCAATCATCAAGGGGACTTGAAATGAGACTCTCCTGCGCTTGTGCAAATTGTAGAGCGGTGCGCATGACTGGCCGTTTCAACCCGGGAATTTGCGCCAGGGCTATCGCGCTCAGCGCGAGCGGGGCTAAGACGACCGATGGTATTCGTGGGGTGTGTAAAACGGCAGCTTTCCATCCACAACCGGGCACGCCGGGAGCCAATGCGAGGTCATGAGGGGGGGAGCCGTAGAAAAACCAGATGGCTTGGGGAGAAGATGGCAGCCGACGCGCCGCGCCTCCCTGACCGAGCGATAGACTGAAGGGGTCGTTCCAGAATCCGAAACCAAGCGTCCCTTGAGGGTGGGGCATAGAAGCGCGAGCCTCGAGGCGCATTTGAACAGGCGGGTTCCAGGGGAAGCTGCGGCGAGAGAGGCGGCGGTAATCATCCATTTGTGCGTTCGAGTAACCGCCACTGTGGGCGGGCAGCGTAAGGCGTATATGATCCGCGTTCAGGCTGCGGACTCGACCGCTACCAATCTCAAGTGGTTCCCAACGGGGTGGATCTCTCATCACCGGTGATTATAGATTTTGATCTGCGCTCAGGCAATCGTGTATAATCCCTCAACTATTGCTGGGGAGGTGGAATGGAGATTACCTGGTATGGATTGTCGTGTTTCCGGATCACGGAACGCGGCAAGATCAGCATCGTAACAGACCCGTACGATCCTGCAATCGGGCTTCCTAAGCGAAACCTTAAGGCAGACGTCGTAACGATCAGCCACGACGCGCCTGGACACAATTTCGTCAAGGCTGTGAAAGTGGGACGAAGGGTAATTGATGGTCCCGGCGAATTTGAGATTGGCGGAGTGTTTATTACGGGTGTTCGCAGGGTATCGAAAAATGAGAAGAAAAACGGCGAAGTGCATAAAACGCTCTTTGTCTTCAATTTCGATGGTCTCACCATTGCCCATCTTGGAAGTATGGCGACTGTGCCCTCTCAGGCTCAGATCGAAGAGCTTGGCACCGTTAATATTGCCCTGGTTCCCGTGGGCGGAGGTGGGGCGCTTAATCCCTCTATGGCAGCTGAGGTGATTAGCTTGATCGAGCCCTCCGTTGTGGTTCCAATGCATTATAAAACCGCGGATGACGGACCAGAGCTCAGTCCGGTTGCGGGTTTCCTGAAAGAAATGGGAATCAGCGATCAAGACTCGCTTCCTTCTTTGAGTATCACCAAGAGTTCATTGACGGAAGAGACTCAGGTAGTCGTGTTAACACCGCCGAGTTAACAATCGTCGTTGAGTAAATTGTTCCGAGGATGTCCTTCGAAAGACTGAGGGTTGATCGATGGCTTTGAAGTTATTAATGACATGGGATATGATCCCCGGTCGAGAGCAAGAATATTTTGAATTCCTTGTTCGCGAGTTTGTCCCTGGTCTGCAGCGGCTGGGCGTCGAGCCAACGGAAGCTTGGTATACCACCTATGGCGAGGGGCCCCAGATGTTGGCGGGATTCGTCGCTGAGAACCACGAAGTCATGCAGCAAGCACTGGCAACAGGGGACTGGGCCGAGTTGCGAAACAAGTTGTTTGAATATGTGACCAACTTTAGCTCGAAGGTCGTAAAAGTGACGGGGGGATTCCAGCTTTAGTCAATTCATCAGGATGATCATTAAAGAGAAAGAGCCATGGTATGTGGCCATGGCTCTTGTGTTTAAGTGGGGCTGTCAATCATCGCTTTGGGCGTTCTTTTTCTCGCTCTTCTTATCACTCTTCTTTTCACTCTCTACGCTTTCCTTGGATTTGGATTCGGCTTTTGAATCGTCTTTGCGTGAGGTCTGCCCGGAGGGTGACCGATGATCTGTTGCATAAAAGCCGGATCCTTTAAAAACGATGCCGACCGGTAGGAACACCTTGCGAAGTGTGTGTTTCCTGCATTCAGGGCATTTCTTCAGAACCGGGTCGTCAAAATGCTGCTGCCGGTCAAACTGAACGCCACAGTTCTCGCATCGATAGGTATAGATAGGCATCGTTCTCTTTCCTTTTATTAACTCGCATTATAGTCCTGCATCCTAGCGCTTTCAAGAGGAAGCATGTATGAGCCCTGTTAATATTCCATTAACAACAGCGCTGCTCGCACTCGGTAACCAAGCGGCAGGTTGACGGCGTGTATAGCGAAGAGTATGATCAGGCTGACAGTTGGGTCAACCGGGCAATCGCGGGCGGCTACGCCGCTTGAGGAAAGTCCGCGCTCTAAAGAGCATGGTGCCGGGTAACGCCCGGTCGGGGTAACTCGGGGATAGGGCCACAGAAAATGACCGCCTCAGGGCGCAAGCCTTTTTGAGGCAAGGGTGAAAAGGTGGTGTAAGAGACCACCGGCGCCGGCAGCAATGTCGACGGCCAGGCAACCCCCACCAGGAGCAAGGCCAAGCAGAGGCAAAGCCCGCTTATGCGGACGAGGAGCTGCTCGTTCCTTTCGAGCCTCGGGTAGGCTGCTTGAACCCCGCGGTGACGTTGGGTCCAGATGGATGATTGTCCCGATGATGGCCTTCGACGTTTCGTCGAGTCAGGATCGGACAGAACGCGGCTTATAGGTTGAGCCAATCGTCATGAAGTACTTCTGAAGCGCAAGCTTCAGAAGTACTTTTTAATTCTGAAAGTTTGCGCATAGGCCAGGGTTGGGATGATGCCCGCGCTCGGATCTGGTCTCCAGCGAGCCTAAAGACCAGA
>CBDTTY010000231.1:0-2993 GCA_965363875.1 uncultured Anaerolineales bacterium | reverse complement strand
ATGACCCAGCCCAACGCCCTTGCAAACAGATAAATGAATGGACCGAGAATCAGAGGCAATACTCGTGAAACGAACCCGCCAAGGGTTGATAGGAGATCGCTAAGCCATACCGAAAGCGGACCTCCTGCCAGCAAGCCCATCCCACCAGCGAAAACCAACATCCCGCTCGCAAGAAGAGTCAGACCAGCGACCCTTTCTCGCTCGAAAGGGATTCCTCTGCCGCCGCGCGAACGACTCAGGGAGGAAAGCCGTGCACCGCCCATTGCCATTAGACCCGAGAACAAGAATAGAGCCGCTCCCAGCATGGGAAGGCTGCGCCCAAGACCGGCAGCAACAATACTTATCAATACGAACGCCAGGATTCCGCTATTGAACGCACGCCTTATGAATCGGGGGCCAACGGCAGGCCGACCAATGGATAGGCCTCGGCGCCACAAGGCTATCACGGTGATGGTTAGCAGGAACTCGGGCTTGAATAATACGGAGAGACTTCTAAAACTGCTCAAGTAGCTACCGATTACTCCGGCGATACTCAGCCCTTCGTCATGATAAATCAAATTGCTTGCCGCCCAGAGCAACCCCGCGATGGCTATCGTGAGCAGTAACAATTGAACGATCCCATCATCCAATTCCAGGTATTGAAACGCGCTTGCAACCAAATACGTCGCCAGGTAAATCAACCCGAGAACCAGGAATACACGCCCGACGTGCACATCCAGCTGAGTCTCTACCAGGAGGGTAAAGGCTGTCGAAATCCAGCTCAAGTCCATCAACATCAGAGCCAGGACTGTGAACACCTGCCAGAGGGGTATTCGCTGTAAATTCAGTGTTGAACGCATGTTACCTGAATTCGTGTTCATCCCCTGCTGCTTATCCCTCGATTCGACGAAACCCGCGCTTCCTCTTGTTCCTGAAAAGGTCGGTGTATGATCTCCATGCCGGGTATTTCCCCCGGCGGCTCTTCTGCCAGGGAGAGCAAGGTTATCTTCCGATTGTGCCGTTTTAGGCGCAGTAATGTTTCCATCAAGATCGGAGAGGTCACCGCGGAAATGACAAGCAGGCTCGCTCCATAATGTACGCGCGGCATCTCCCGAATAAGGATTTCCTCAAATGGGACCATCACGATCGGTGTAACCCCGGCCAGGGCCTCGAGCAAAGCGCCAAGCTGTTTCGGTGAACGACCGGGCGGAATGCTCAGGGGCCGGTCGGCATGAGCGAGACATCCATTTGAAATCAAGCCGACCTGATAACCATCCTGGATGTATCGAGTAGCGAGGGTGGCGGAGATGCTCACAAGATGCTCCAATAATTCTGAATAGACGCCCTCCCAATGCCGATCGAAGGTGCTCGTATTGAGACAGATCATCGCAACCTGCGCCGATGTAGGTTGAAAAACCTTAACCTGCAGTTGACCCGTTCGAGCCGTCGCCGGCCAATGGACCCGCCGAAACCCGTCCTCGGATCGATACTCGCGCACGCCCATGGGTTGGTTCGGGTCTTCGAAGATACGACGTCTAGACCTGCGATCACCGAATGGGTCCTCCGCTGGTAGATCCAGGCGTTGGAGTGGCAGAATCTCAGGAAAGACGGTCAGGTATTCAGCCTGCTCCTCTTTCCGTGAGAGTTCATACATGCCAAATACATCGCCGGATTGAAGTGTTGCCGGACCGACTTTATATAAGCCGCGTTTTCGGAAGAGCAAGGTATAGCTCCTGCTCGTCTTCTCAAACCAGCGGAGACTAAATATATTTTTCAGCAGCCCCTGGTCCGGCAAATGTGAGGGCGCTAAGATAGCATCGTCTTCCGGTCCTACAGCCAATGGCCAGAGGTCTTCTATCCGCAGCCAGGAGAGCGGAAGCGGCTTCTTATTTTCCACTTCAACTTGCAGGGGAACGCGTTCTCCCGGGAAAGCGCGACGATAATACGGTCGTCGGTGATAATTGACACCATCAAGTGAATGTCTACGCCACCAGGAGGTGATGACCAGGAGCACCGCCAGTGCAGCTGAAAAGGTCGTTAAATAGGGAATATTGGCGATTGCTCCAAAAAGAAATACGATGCCTAAGAACGGCAGCCAGCGCTCTGGCGACATGTCAATCCTCTACTGGAACGGGAACAGAATCGACGATATCCGCCACCATCTCATCAGGTCGACGGCCGCGCAGCTGCGCCTGAGGGGAAATCATCAGTCGATGGGTGAGCACATGCGGCGCCATGAATTTAACATCGTCCGGGAGGACATAATCACGACCTTGTATCGCCGCCCACGCCTGCGAAGTTTGGTAGAGCGCCAGTGTGGCCCGAGGGCTTGCTCCAAGTTCGATCTCTGCATGTTCGCGAGTCGCACGCGCCACCTTCACGATGTAATTGCGAATTGATTCTTCCACGCGGATGTCCTTGCGCTGTTCCAGGAGTTCTTGGACCTCCTCCGGTGTGGTTACTGCCTCGACCTCCTCCAATGGATCATCCGAACGGAAACGCTCAAGGATGTTATTCTCATCCTCTTCCGAGGGGTAACCGATTTCCACACACACAATAAAGCGGTCGATCTGCGCTTCAGGCAGAGGGAATGTCCCTTCAAGCTCAATCGGATTCTGAGTCGCGAGAACAAGGAAGGGTCGTGGCTGAGGGCGTGTCACACCATCTACAGTCACCTGCCGCTCCTGCATCGCCTCCAGCAATGCAGATTGTGTCCGTGGGGTGGCGCGGTTTATTTCATCTGCAAGCACAACCTGGCTCATTATCGGACCGGGTCGGAATTCGAACTCCTGCTTCTTTTGATTGAACCAGCTTAACCCGGTTACATCTGACGGCAGAAGGTCTGGGGTGAACTGGATGCGCCGGTAGCTTAAGCCTAGAGAGCTGGCTAGCGCACGTGCAAGAGTCGTCTTGCCAATCCCCGGAACGTCTTCAATCAATACATGCCCTTCACAAAGCATGGCAACCAGGGTCAAGAGAATGGGTTCATCCTTGCCGACGATGACTTTTTGGAT
>CBDTTY010000230.1:0-2996 GCA_965363875.1 uncultured Anaerolineales bacterium | reverse complement strand
CAAGAGCTGGACCTCAAAATAAGCCGCAGCCACGAACGCATCGCAGAAATTGACGTACTGCTGGCGGATGATGAGGAGGTCGCAGCGGCGCGCGCAGATTGCGAAAGCAAGGAAGAACAATTGGCCGAAGCAAGACTGGCGAACTCAAAGGCCGATCACGAGGTCGAATCGCAGCGCGCTAAGATCGACAATACACAGAAAGCGCTGTACGGCGGCAGCGTCACCAACCCAAAAGAGCTCGAAGATTTGCAGTTAGAATCCGAATCGCTGAAACGCTACCTCGATGCACTGGAGGACCGCCTGCTTGAGAAAATGGTCGCCCTCGAAGAAGCCGATCTCAAGCATGCTCAAGCCAGTCAAAAACTCACTGAACTTATCGCCAGAAAAAGCGGCGAGAACGAACTTATGACGGCAGATCGCCTTGATCTGCTCTCTACGATCGAGCGAACTACAACAGAAAGGGAAGCGGCGCTAAGCAACATCAGCGCCGAGGACCTGGAAACCTACGAAAAATTCCGGCGCCGTTTCGACGGGGTAGCGCTGGCTCTCCTCACGAGCGGTAATTGCGGCGTTTGTGGCGTGGACCTTGCAAGGTCAAAAGAACAGGAGATCCGCGGCGGTAACACGCTGGTATATTGTGATCAATGCGGTCGTATACTCTATGCAGGATGACACTCGATGATAAATATCATTCGAAATTTATACATTAGATTGTTTGGCAATTTCTTCGACTATGGCGAATTCATCTTCGGCATCCTGCTTGGCATATTCGGTGCGTTCATTTTCTTCAAACTAGAGCCGATCCGCAATGAAATCTCCGGTTGGTTCGAGGGGCGTTCTCAAGAAAAAGGGAGTCAGCGGAAAAGGGTTTCGGCTGATCGTTATCGATCAGACCTCATCGCTAAAGCCCAATCGATGCACGTTGCCCGAGCGATCTTCTCCCTCGAGGAAATCCTCATTCCTCCTCGGTTACTCGCTCCACCAATCACACAGGATCCAGAGAAAGATGGGGCTGTCCCCGAAAATACACTTTCGATCTTGCCAACTTTGCCCGATTGGAATTATTTGTCTGGCGTCTATCAAGCACCGACCATCAGTTTTGGAACCGCCCTATCATCAAAGACAAACATCCTTATTACGGGCTGGCCAGGAGCCGGCAAAACGACTGCACTCGCTTATCTCGCCATCCATTCCGCCCTCAGAGATCCCGAAGTTGGACCCGCCGCAGAGTTAACACCGGTCTTCCTGCACGCGGCAGCTCTCGTTCTCGACCGATCTTCTGAAAAGGACCCTCTCAAGCCGATCGTGACCGCCGCCCAGGATTCTGTATCCAGCGCTGCCGCATCCCGACTCCCGGGCCAACTCCAGGGTGATTTTAAACGCGGTCGGGCTCTTCTGCTTCTCGATGGGCTGGACGAATTTACTGCCTCTGAAATCCCTTCTGTCTCAACCTGGCTTAAACGCTTGGTTGAAAAATATCCTGGGAATCTGATTGTTGCTGCGGGACCGGTCATGTATTACGACGGTCTCGCACAAGCTGGCCTGGTTCCCGTTCAACTTGCACCGTGGACAGCGCACGATCAAAAGGTTTTCATGAGCAAATGGGCTGAAGCCTGGCAGACTCATATCGCCCCATTGCTGCCCAAGCGACGGCTTGCGGATATCGACCCTGCCTTGATCTCGGGTTGGCTCACGAACACTTTCCGGGGTTGGTCTCCGTTGGAAATCACGTTGCAAACCTGGTCTTCGTATGTCGGCGACGTGCGTGGCGACCGCATTATTGACAGCATGGAAGCTTACGTTGAGCGCATGCTCTCAGCGGGCGAGATCAAGTCAACCATGACAACAGCCCTTAACTGGATCCAAAGCCAGTCCGGGATTCTTACCGATCGCTCAATTCGCCGCGGCACACCTGTCAACAACATGGTAGAGGCGGGGATTCTCACTCGCCATGCTGGGAATCGTTTAACTTTCTCGCAACCCAATGTTGGCGCATACCTCGCCGCTCGAGAAATTGCGGATACCGGTTCCGCTCCAGATTCATTGGAAATCGACTGGTCACCAGCTAGCCTCACGCTCGGGTACCTGGCTGCGGTCGGGGATATCTCCACTGTCAGCGAGCGCTATTTACAGATCAAGGATGATCCCCTGGAGCTGCCCCTTCTGGCATTAGCCCGCTGCCTGCCTGAAGCACGGAAAAAAGCACCCTGGAGAGCGGACGTCCTGCGTCGCCTGGCTGCGCTTGTATCCGATCCAAATCGCCCCTACGGACTTCGATTGCGTACGGTCCACGCTCTCTCCGCCGCGAGGGAGGATTCGGTCGCGGTGCTTTTCCGACGCCTGCTCGAATCGGATAAGCCTGGCAGCAGAGTCCTTGGCGCTCTTGGCCTTGGAGGCATGCGGGACGAGGATTCAGCAAAATACCTAATCCAGACGATTAAAACCAAGCGCAATTTGCACTCACGCCAGGCTGCATGCTTGGCCCTTGCATCCATAGGAACAGATGAAGCGCTCGAAGGCCTGGGGCATATCTTACTTGAGAGCGACGAGGGCGTTCTAATCGCAGCGGCAGAAGCGCTGGCGTGCAACCCAGACGAAGGATATGCCATGCTGCGCGATGCAATGGAAATGGAAAACCTGCTCACACGCCGAGCCGCAGTCTTTGGTTTGGCCAGGGTTCCAGAAGCATGGGCAATTGAGATTCTCGAAGCAGTTCATTTAGATGATGATCAGTGGGTCGTAAGAGGCGCCGCAGCCGAGGTCTTGGAGAGGCACCGCAACCCACCTTGGAAAATCCACCCCCCGACTGATGATTTGTCCACCCTGCCCTGGCTTCAAGCCTTCGCAGAGAAAGAGGGATTAGCTGTCGCTCCTGGTCGGGCAGCGTTGGAGATGTTACGGCGAGCGTTGAATAAAGGGTCAGAGGATGAGCAAATCGCTGCACTTGAAGCCATCGTCTGGGCTGGTGGTGAAGAGTTGGCAATGGAACTCTTTCA
>CBDTTY010000229.1:0-3033 GCA_965363875.1 uncultured Anaerolineales bacterium | reverse complement strand
CCAGTCTCTCGTTTCTAGCGTACAACATCAAAAGAGTGATCAATATCATGGGGGTTCCAAAGATGATCGAAGCCCTGGGGTGATCCAGGGCTTTTTTGTCTTTCACCAGTTTCGGCGGTCAATCTATTGGAATTCGTCGATACTCGCAGCTAGAACTGAGAATTCGTAGCCTTTTAGCTGCTTTTCACACGGTCTGGCGAGATGTTAGGCGGCGCCGGGGAGCCTTTTCAACCCGCCAATCGGATTTCCAATCGCATCCCCTTCCATCTCAACCCCCGAAGAAAGCTCGCCTCAACCGCCGTTCCACCCCTCATGGCCACCCCACCGGATTCAGAATCTGCCAGGTCTCGCCGCCATCCTCGGTGTAGACAAGTGCACGCTCATCCTCATTGCGTGCGATTGCCCAGCCTAGCCAAGGATCGACGAAGCTGAACTCACCATCCCAATTAACGGTATTGATTGGAATCCAGGTCACCCCGGCATCTGTTGTGCGGAACATCTCCCTTCCAAACAGCATGCCGTCTGTCTCATTGACGAAAATCATCCTAACCTTGCCCTCCCCCACAGGTCCAGTCGGTCGAACTTTTAGGCGCCACTCCACAGCAGGCGGTAGAGGGTAGGTCTCCCAACTAGCACCCCCATCCCCGCTGGCGTACAGGTAGGCCGCCTCCCCTGGTCCAGAGAAGAGCGGATTCTCCCCCTGCCTCTTGTCCCAGCAGGCGACCACCAGGCGGACGATCTCCTCGCTGAGCAAATTCAGCTGCTGGGGATAGCACCGCCAGTACTGGTCGAACAGGTCGGGTTCCGCCTTAGGCGCCGGCAGCGGGTATTGACGCCACGTCGAGGCCCCATCCACACTTGACCAGTATGCGGGCGCCGGCGGGTTCCCATAGCACGGCCAGCAACCGGAGTCATCCTCCAGGATCCATCCAGTCTGGTTGAAGAAATCCATCTCTGAGACCCAGCCCGGGGGAGAGGAAGAATAGACGATCGATCCGTCAGGGGGGGCGATGAAGGATTCACTATAGGGGGACTCAAAGCACTGGCCCCTCGATCCCAGGCTGGAACGCTCATCCGGGCACCACGTCGAGGAGAGCTTGTCCCAGGTCGCACCGCCATCGGTCGTGTAGAAATATCCGGTGACCTTATTCGGCCCAGCCGCGGCATATTCTCCCGACAAGCGCAGCCACCCGTTCTGACGGTCGACCATGCTGAAACTCGGCAATAGGTTGCTCCAGGGTTCTAGCGTATGACCGAGGGGCGCGCTGTTATTCCAGGTTCGCCCACTGTCTGAGGTGAACCAGACGACGGCATTACTTGGGATACTTGACGGATCCCACTCGTTCCAACCCTTGTTGGGCGCGAAGATCACCCACCCTGTAGAGGTATCGAGAAATCTGCCATAGGCAACCACGCGTTCTTCGTTGGGCAGCGCCTCCGGCGGGGTCACATCCCGCCAGGTGCGACCGCCATCAAGCGTGGTGAGGATAGACGCTCCCTCTATCCCCCACCCCTCGGAGTCGCTGAACATCTGGATCATGGTCAACTCGACAGGAGCCCGGTTTCTTACAATGGGCGACCCGCTTGGATATGGGGTAAGGGTTGATGCGGGCCTCGTTGGTATCGTCGCCGTGATCGATGGCACAGGGGAGTTGCTCGGGACAGGGCTCGGGCTTGGCAACTCCGGCGCCATAGTCCATTCCGGTGGAAGCGTGGGAGCTTCGACAACAGGCGTTGGCGACTCCCTGGCAACCGCACAGCCAGCGGATAATAGGAGGAGCGCCAGGAACAGGATCCGCGGCGCGAGGATCATCCGCTGCGCCGCTTGCCGCAGCACCTGCATCGAGCTTCGTGGGATGGAATAGCACATTTAGACCTCACCAGTTCCCAGATTGAGCGATCAGGGCGCTCCCTAAGGAACTTCCACCCTGTCGCCCGTATGGAGGAGATCGGCGCTGCCGCCTAACGGTTTGCGTTACCCGCCGCCGGTGATGGCAAGGCTACACAATTATAATAGTATGAAGCTTTGCAAACTGCGCCAGCGTACAACCGCCGTAGGCGGTCGGGTACACGCTGTGTTGGGCGCATTATTTTTCCGTAGCGTCGACCAGAACATAATCTCACATCATCAGAGTCCCTTAGTAGATCCCCGGAAACAACCGATAGCGCACGCGCCGCGCATATTCCTGATACCCTGGCAACTCTTCCTGCAGCGTTCGGTCTTCCAGCGCGGTTCTGATTACCGCGATGACCAGCGCCACAGCCGCCGGAATGAGTGTCCACAAGGAGCCTAAGGCCAGCACAATGCCCAGCAGTGGCAGAATATATCCGGCATAGCCCGGATGCCGCACGATTCGGTATGGGCCACTGTCACACACCACATGCCCTCGATCCGCTTGAATACGCACCACGCTGGAGAAGAAGCGGTTCTCTACCAATGCCCACATAGAGAAAGCGTATCCGAGCGCGATTAAGATGATGCCGAGCACGATGATCCATAGCGGGAATACGGGTGACCAGCCAAAGCGGTGGTCCAGCCCTGCCACAATGGCCAGTGGGAAGCCTATACTCATCAGCGCCATCAGCGGGGCAAGCACTTTATCCCATGCTTTCGCAACTTGGATCTTCTCAATATTTTGTCGTTCTGCCAATAATCCCGGATGCCGCCGTTCCGCCAAAATACGCCCCCCTACGCCGGCTGCAACAATCAGCAGGGAATAGATCCACGCCTGCCACCAACCGAAATCTCCTCCGCACACCAATAGAACCAGTGGTATGAAGAGATATACCACAATCAAACCGATCCACTGGCGATGGGACATTGTTTGAACCGCCTTTTGATTAACTGTCTTCGACGTCATACCATCCTCCGAACCACGTGAGAATCAGTCCGTGATTCCATCGTACTGCTTTTTGAATTCGCCGTAAACAATTCCACCCTCGCCAACCACTAAGTTCTACCCTTCAATTATGCGCCCAACGTATTATTGTGTGGACAAACATCCCGATATCCCCCTGTATGGGTGAATATTC
>CBDTTY010000228.1:0-3037 GCA_965363875.1 uncultured Anaerolineales bacterium | reverse complement strand
CCGCCAAAATGTCCACCACTTCCCGCGCAAACGTTTCCGGCTTATTCTCGGTGAGAACGCCGCCGCCTTCGGTCAAAACATCGACCGATCCGGGCGCCCGTACTGCCACGACGGGAAGGCTGGCAGCCATGGCTTCGATGATGACCAGCCCCTGAGTCTCCGTCGTAGAAGGGAAGACAAACAAGTCAGCAGCGGCGTAATAGTCGGGGACGTCCTCGTGCGGCACCGCTCCAGCGAGGATGACAAGGTCCTTAAACCCCAACTTTGCTACCTTGGCCTTCAGCACATCTTCATAAGGACCTCTTCCCAGCAGCAGCAGCCGCACTTCCGGCCGTTGTTCATGAATCAGGGTGAATGCCTGCAAGAGCATATCAAGCCCTTTCTCGCGAGCCAGGCGGCCGACAAATAGAAGCACTTCTTTTCCCTCTAATCCGAAACTTGCCCTTACCTTCCCGGGTTGAATATCTTGAAATTTCACCAGATCGACTGGCGTAGGGACGACGGATACTCCCCTCTCGATGCCATAGTCTTTAGCGAGCATCTCGCGAATGCTCTCTGTGGGAACGACGACGTGCTGGCAATGCCGCAGATAACGCTTGATGATCTCCTCTGTGATAAGCCCCGCCAATTTCGGGGCGATGGGTGCGTAATGCTGGGCATATTTCTCGTACTGCGTATGAAAGGTGAATACCAGGGGAATGTTCAATGAACGCGCAAAGGAAACGGCCAAATCACCCATCCATACAGGATGCTGGGAGTGGATCAACGCCGGCTTTACCCCTCCCACAGCCGGTTCTATTAGGTTTTTTATTGGGACGATAATCGAGATATCAAGTTGATCGGACAGGTCGAGGGCTGGAAAACGGAAAATGTAGGGCTCCGCATCATCATATCCCTCGTATTCAGGCGCGAAGATGTGGACTTCATGCCCCGCGGCGATGAGACCTTTCCGAAACAGCCGGATCGAATTAACGACGCCGCTGATCGACGGTAAATAGGCGTTGGAGAAAATGGCAATGCGCATAGGTTCCCTCCCTGGCCAAGCTACCAACCCGTTCTAGTCCTGTCTGCCCTTCATTGTACTACCCATATGGTATGGCATGATCCCAGCTGATGGGCCGAAAGTGCTTTACGGGCGGCATATCACATGTTAACCTAGATAAGATGTTTAGATCACTGTTTAGATTGAGAAAAGCCCCACGAGTTGGTTTAGCTCTAAGTGGAGGCGGGGCGCGCGGTCTGGCCCATATTGGCGTGCTCAAGATCTTCGAGGAGCAGGGTGTGCCGATTCACGCCTTAGCCGGCACCAGTATGGGCGGTTTGATCGCCGCGTCGTATGCCGCGGGAATGAGCGCGTCTGAACTCGAGGCCGCGGCTTTAAAGATGGCCAACCTGCGAGAGTTAGCAGCGCTTGTCGACCTCCGACCGCCGCGCCGGGGGTTGCTGGACGGTAAACACGTGCGCAAATACCTCACCAGTTTTGTGGACGAGAACATCACTTTCAACGAGCTTAATTTCCCCCTGGCTATGCAAGCTGTGGACTTGAAAAGCGGCACGGAGCATACCCTCCAGGATGGCAACGTCCTCGATGCCGTAATGGCGACAAGTGCCTTCCCGGGCATATTTCCGCCTGTTGAGATCCACGACTGCCAACTTGTGGACGGGGGGGTCTTGAACAACCTCCCCGCCGAACTGCCGCGGCGGCTCGGCGCGGACGTGGTGATCGCAATTAACGTAACCGCCGCGTTAGACACAGATGAATTGGACGCCCAAACAGAGGGTTCCATCTTTTCACGCGGCATCGCCAAAGACCTCATGCGGGTCGCTCTCATCGTCTCTCGGGCTATGACGGAAGTGAGGCTGAAAGAGACACCACCCGATCTCCTTCTGTGCCCGCCTATTCCGGCCAAAGCTGGTGTCTTCTCCGGCTTCACTCACGCCGCTGAAATCATCGCCGCCGGCGAGACCTGCGTACGGGAGAATCTAACAACAATCAAAAAAATTACGCGCACGTAGGTATACTCATCGAACAAGCAGCGCCGATGTTCACTCCATTTTCAAAACTCTTACTTCTACATGGTGTTCTATTTGATGACTGTCTCACAAAGCGCGGCGAAGAGTGCTTGCGACTTTCTGCGCCCAAGACACGTATAGAGTTTAGATCTATCTTGACTCAATTTTAGGTACACTCATTACGAGGAGAAAGCGAGGGATAAGCAATGAAACAGCAATCGAGAAACCAAGCTATCGTCTGGGGAGGTCTACTTATCATCTTCGGAGTAGTGGGGCTGGTGGAATCCTTCACCGATCTCACCCCGTGGGCATGGGTTGCCATCCTTGCCATCACAGGTTTGGGAATATTTGGCGTCTTTCTCTGGGATCGCTCAGAATGGTGGCCGCTCATCCCCACCTATGTGCTGTGGGCGATTGCCGGGCTGCTGGCGCTGGTGGAATTGACCGTACTGCGCGATCAGTTCTTACCAACATATGTCCTATGTACCATCGCTATACCTTTTATCGTGGTGTACCTGCGAGACCGCGCGCAGTGGTGGGCGCTGATACCTGCATACGTTTTGCTCGCCGTCGCTGCAATGATTTTGTTGAGCGAGACGGTCCTTCTGCCCGATGCCTTCGAGGCTCCCTTTATTCTGACGGCCATAGCCTTGCCTTTCCTGGTGGTATACCTGCGAGACCGCGCCCAATGGTGGGCGCTGATACCCGCCTATGTCTTATTGAGCATCGGGGTCATGATACTGTTGGAAGAACTCGGGATTCTCAGCGATTTTCTGGTTCCCGCCTACGTCATGTTCGTTATCGCCATTCCTTTCTTCGTTGTTTACATCCGCAATCCAAAGCAATGGTGGCCGCTCATCCCCGGGGGGATCATGGCCGCAATCGGATTGTCCTTCCTGATGGTCGAGGCCTTCCAATACGTCTTCCCTGCGGTGGTGATTCTGGTGGGGTTGTGGATCCTTATACGCAGCTTCACCCGGAAAGAAGCTATGGGCGATGAACCGTCGCTGCCAGTCGTAGTGGA
>CBDTTY010000227.1:0-3092 GCA_965363875.1 uncultured Anaerolineales bacterium | reverse complement strand
AATCAGCTAGTAGCACGATCGATCATCGACCCGAACATCGTCAAATCACACGCCGCAGGTCAAATCGACGACGTCATCGCCGATTTCGAATTTGCACCCGAAGTGCGAAAGCACCTGGGCGGCCTTGAAGCGAACTCCTTCGCAGAGTTCACACTTCTGGCTTACCGTGTGGTGACAGCCGCCGAAGTACCGGTACGCAGCATCGAGCTGCCTTCCCCGGTCGAGGGCCTGATTGGCGATCAAGATCAGTCTGATAGAGAGCATGTAGCGTGATCCCCTTCTCTCGAGAAGAGCGCGAATGGTTCTTGCGCAACCTCGCAAAAGGGTTGCTGGACTATTTCAGCGTGACCGAGCCACCTATCCAGGTGGAGGATATGCTGAAGCAGCCACCTCCCATCTACGATGCGGACTTCGGCGTCGTGGATATGTACTCCAATATGTGGGATGCGACATTCGCCCGCCCGCCGAGTAGGCGCGGCAGTATCTTCGTACGGATCGATCTGGAACAAGACGAAAGGCGATTTTCTCTAGCACGTGAAATGCTGAGTGCATTGATCACCAGCAAACACGGTCGTGCGTTAGGGCTACCTGATCTCCTTCTGCCAAACTTGCGTGAATCAGCAGAGTATTTCGCCCGCCATCTCTTAATTCCAGAAGCCATGCTCGACGCGTATAGAGTGAACGGTGGTAAAAAACGAGGTTTCGCAGATAGGTTCCAAATTCCACCGCAAATTGCTGCTGTTCGCTGGGCAGATTGAACCTCTCTCAACAGGGGGATAGGAGGGGGGTAAGCACTGGGAGCCGACGCTAAGCCGGCTCCCAGGCGTTTTTTTTAGCCCATTTTCCACATTTGCCGATAATCACGTTCACTGTTATACACTCTGGCATCGAGCTTGCATGCTTGGTGAACATGTGCGCGTGATGTTATGATCGGTTCCAATGGTGAGGCACGTTGGCATGTCTGACGACCCAATACAATCCACAGAGAAAAACGGAAAACGTCAGCCGGTGAGAATCTGGATTTACCGGATTTTCTTGGTGGTCGTTGTCGTCGCCATTGTGTTTCTGGGATGGTATAGCTTGCAGCTTCGCCAGCCCGGACAGCCTGATCAACATGAGCCTACGCTCTCTGCACTGACCACATCGCTGGCGGTCGCTCCAACAACGAGCTCAGGGACAATTCAGGAATCCCCATCAGCTGCATCCACTGCAAGCTTAATGGATAACGCAGCGCAGGGCACGGTCTTTTTCACAGCTCGAACGCAGGCGCGCAGCCATATATGGGCATACGTTATTGGTGATGCCGAGCCTGTACAGATCACATTTGGTGAATGGGACGATCGCAACCCGGCGTTCAATGCGGAGGAGGGAATGCTTGCATTCACTTCAAACCGCGGACTCTACTGGGATCTCTATCTGCTGGATCTAAACTCTGGGAATTTACGGCAGTTAACGGAAACCCCGAGTTTCGAAGGCAGCCCAACCTGGTCACCGGATGGCCGTTGGATCGCCTATGAAGCGGATTACGATGGTGATTTTGACATTTACATCCTGCCGGTTATGGATGATGAAGAAGTGATCCAGTTAACAAATCATCCTGCGAACGATAATTCTCCTGATTGGGATGCAGGCGGGCGACGGATCGCTTTCATTTCGGATCGTGATGGCTCGCCAGATGTGTTCATCGCCAAGTTGGATCAACCGGATGAACGCTTTGTTAATCTAACTCACACGATCGAGTTGGCTGAAAGCGACCCTGCTTATAGTCCGCAGGGTAGCCTGTTGGCTTACTCGATCGAGCGGATGGGCTTTGAGGAGATCTTGATCAAGGAAATTGAAGGCGACCTTCCACCCTCACCTAATGGACAAGGGCATGGTGTGCGCTGGGCGCCTGATGCAAAGGCGTTGATTGCTGTTCTTGAGGATCCCTATGAACGATGGCTGGTCACCTATGCCTATAATGGAGGGCAGCCGCCGGGACTCCCGATTCATTTTAATATTGAGGATCTTTTTTGGACGGCGGAAGGTCTGCCTGCAGCGGCGTATCAATTGGGAGAAGACGAAGCGGAGAGATCCCCTCTTTATCGGATCGAACTAACTTCTTCGGACGCAACTATCGACCGTCTATCACTTGCTCCCCTTCCTGGAGTGACCGCACCCAACGCATCTCTCTCTGATGCAGTCGATGAAGCCTTCAATGCTCTGCGCGCACGCGTGGCAGCCGATCTCGGATGGGATTTTCTATCCACTTTAGATCATGCTTTTGTGGGAATAAATGACCCGCTTCCACCTGGTTTATCTTATGACGATTGGCTTTTCACCGGACGGGCTTTCGCCTTCAGCCAGGCCGCGGTCCAAGCCGGATGGGTCGAGATGGTGCGCGAGGATTTTGGGGGTCAGACGTATTGGAGAGTCTATGTTCGTTCTGCAGAGCAGAATGGTTCTCAGGGTGAGCCGCTGCGGACGCCCAGTTGGGATTTCCAGATCCGTTATGAAGGTGCCCCTCAATTCTATGACCAGGGCGGGAGAATCAAAGAGAATATTCCTCCGGGATACTACGTTGATTTCACACAACTGGCAGCGGATTACGGCTTCGAACGCGTTCCAGCATTGCCGAATTGGCGAACCTACTATCATGGAGCGAGATTTAACGAATTTGTGTATCGAGATCATCGAAATTGGATGGAAGCGATGCTCGAACTTTACCCCAATTCAGCTATCATCACACCAACCCCCTTCCAAACACCAACCCCGACGCCCACGCGGACACCGCGACCCACACCGACTTCTTGGTGGTGGCGTTGGCGGACGCCCACCCCCATCCCCACAAGTACTGCATTCCCTACGCCCACAACCGGGTAATCCCTGTACATCCAGGCTCACCCAGATATAGTGATCGCATGGCTCTTCCATCCCCCGTGTCATTTCGAGTAGCAAAGTGACGAGAAATTCCTGAGATGACACTATTGCATGTGCAAAATTCTAAACAGGGGAATACCTTCGTTTCCAGAGGTGGAGCTTGCAAGAGCGACATCATAGGGATTTCTCGCGGAGTTTAGCCTGAGCAGAGTCGAAGTGCTCGAAATGTCATT
>CBDTTY010000226.1:0-3104 GCA_965363875.1 uncultured Anaerolineales bacterium | reverse complement strand
CGAGAAATCCTTGGGATGGTTCTTGAAAAGGCTCCTTCTCTGAAGTAAATACCCAATAATATTGACCCAGCATCGTCAACATGCGATATACTCCTCTGCAATTAAGCGCCAAAACCCATGACAATGTAGAGAGTTACAATAAAAACCAAAATGAAGTGGAGGAATAATGGTCACTATCTCGATTGAATATTGCGCAGCTTGACACTATACAGACCGGGCCATCGGTGCGATGGCAGAACTATTAAACACGTATGAATTTAAAATCGACTCCATAAAGCTCATCCCTGCGGATGGGGGAAAATTTGAGGTCAACGTCGACGATAAGCTGGTGTATTCCAAGCTCAACACAGGCAGGCATGTAGAGCAGGGTGAGCTTTCAAGGCTTGTTGGAGAGGTGCTCTAGGAAATGGATCGGCATCCCTTCATCAGAGTTGATCTAGCCGCTGCACTCGACCTTGCAGGAGAAATGGATAAGTGAAAGCTGTCCTTCAGCGCGTTCGACGCGGTCAAGTTTCGGTTAACGGCGATACGATTGCCGCGATCGAGCGCGGACTGGTCATCCTGATCGGTGTCGGGCAAGACGATACCACGAGTGAAGCGGAGTGGTTGGCGGAAAAGTGTGCCGTCCTGCGCGTATTTGAAGACGAACAGGGGAAGACGAATCTATCCGTACAGGATGTGGGCGGCGAAGTGCTCGTGGTTTCGCAGTTCACCCTTTACGCCGACACGCGCAAAGGTCGCCGCCCCAGCTTTATCAACGCCGCCTCTCCAGAGATCGCCCAGCCGCTTGTCGATCATTTTGTCGACCATCTGGGAGGGTTGGGCGTTTCCGTACAGAAAGGAGTCTTTGGCGCCCACATGCTCGTTGAAATCGAGAATGATGGCCCGGTAACGATCCTTCTTGAGCGTGACCCCCAGTCATAACAGAGAATCTAAAACGTTTGGGTTGTGGGTGTGGTTTTGATGCGCTCAGGTTTGATTGATTCGTGCCCTGGCTAACGTGTGCATCGCTACCGCCGTGTGGTTTTCCATGAAATGTAAAGAATCTCAGTCATTGACGGCAGGTTCATGTCAGCTTACCGTCTGAAGGTTAAAGTCCTGCATGGTACAATCTGCGCGGATCAAAAATGTATCGGGTCTGGTTTCTGGAGCATAAATAAAGGAGGAGTAAATGAACGTCGCAACATTGATTTCGGCAGTAGCCACGCTAGCTTGGGTCGTAGCATTAGTCGTAATTGGGCTGGCAATCGTTCGCGCTGCACGCGGGCAGCAGTTTAAGGCGGCGGGCGCCATTGTCATAGGCATGATCGTGCTCGCTCTGGTCCTTACAACTATCAGTGCTGGCTTGATCTTCATCCAGCCCACCGAACGGGGAGTTGTTATCACCGTCGCTGAAGGGGGTGTGCGCAAGGAAGCGCTTCAACCTGGCTTAAATTGGGTCATACCCTTCCTTGAGAATGTCATCAATTACCCCATCTCGCGCCAAACATACACGATGTCCATCGCGCCAGAGGAAGGCTTGATCCAGGGCGACGACTCAGTTGAGGCGCGAACTTCAGACGGTCAGGTCGTCAGAGTAGACGCCTCCGTGATCTTCTCAATCAACCCTACTGAAGTTGTCACACAACACATTAAGTGGGACGGGGCATACATCGATAATCTCATCCGACCGGTTTCCCGAGGCCTGATCCGTGACGCTGTCTCGCAGTTCGCCATCGAGGAGGTTTACAGCACGGAGAGATTTGCGTTGAGCTCATTGATCCAGGGCGCAATGGACAAAGCCTTGGCAGAAGGCGGCTTGATTCTGCATGAATTCGTGCTGCGCAACATCGCTTTCTCCGATGAGTACGCCGATTCCGTTGAGCAGAAGCAGATTGCCGAGCAGCTGGCACAGCAGGCGGCATTCGTCGTCGAGCAGCGCGCGCAGGAGGCTGAGCAGGCGCGGCAAGTTTCACAGGGTCTGGCTGATGCGGGGGTGATCGAGGCAGAGGGTCGGGCACTAGCGCGCGTCATCGAGGCTGAAGCTGAGAAAGAAGCGCTCGAGCTCATCGCTGCTGCTCTGAAGGGTAATCCTGATTTGCTGACGTTTGAATACATCCAAAAGTTAGGGCCGGGCATCCAGGTAATGCTGATCCCGTCGGATAATCCCTTCCTGCTGCCGTTACCAGAATTGGGAAGTGGGCTGACGCCGTAGAAACGTAGTGTTGAGAGTCTTTTACACCCCCAACTCCTTTTTATCGAGGAGTTGGGGGTGGTTTTATTTCAAGGATTTAGATAGTTAGAAGATTGGGGACCTGCAGGTCAGCCCAGTCGTGCGGCAAGGAGCGGCACGAGCATCTCCTCGCTTGATAGCCCGCCGTGCCGTCCGATAAGTGGATTCTCCTTCTCCGCCCACCACATGTAAGCGTCCCCGTGGGTGAGGACGGTGAGATCTCCGAGGCGATCGGGTGTGGAGGGGGCAGGGAGGCCAGGACCAAATAAGCCGGCTTTGAGTGCATGGTCCGAGGGGATGGTGGTAAAAGACCCCGGCCAGGTCGTCTGTATGTAGTCGTCGACGGCTTCATCTTGGCCGGGACGTAGGTAAAGGTACGCGAGGCGATTTTCCCCAGTGGGGAGGATGTGAAGCCGCTCGGAGAGATCGGGGTGGTTGCGCAGTTCGAAATCAGGGCTCTTGTAAGTTGTGATCTGTCCGTGGTCGGCAAAGAGCAGGAGCAGTGTCTTCGCTCCGATCTCGGGGTTCATCTGGCGCACGAAGTCTTCCATCATAGAAGAAGTGAAAAATGCAAAGTCCGCCTGCGCCTGTTCAGAATCCGGTCCATGGCGGTGAGATAGACTATCCACACCACCGTAATAAACCCAGATATATCGTTTCTTGCTTATGGGTTGATTGGCGAGCCTGCGCACGCCGATCCAGAGATCCGGGACGCCGCCGAATGTATGGAGTTGGACGTCGCGGTAATGCATCCGAGAGAGACCGGATCCGCTGATACTGTAATGGAGGAAGGCGTGCGGCTCGATATCCGCTTGCGCCAGATGCGGCCCTAATGTCGGGACGGGCAGGAAGCTCTCCGGATCCAGACCCGCCGAGTAGAGCAATCCGGCGC
>CBDTTY010000225.1:0-3107 GCA_965363875.1 uncultured Anaerolineales bacterium | reverse complement strand
CCATGAAAGAAGCCAAGCTGTTCGGGGAGATGGTCGAGGTCGCCTCGTCCGCGGACAAAGATTTCAGCTACATTCCCAAGGGCTACGAAATCCCTGCGGATGCGGATTATTTCCACATCACCACGAACAACACAATCAAAGGGACCGAGATCCTGGAAGATCTGGATGTGGCAATGCCCCTCATAGCGGACATGTCCTCCGATATTTTCAGCCGGCCGATCGATGTCTCCAAATACGGGATCATCTACGCCGGGGATCAGAAGAACCTGGGACCAGCAGGGGCGACAATTGTGATCATCAAGGAAGACATTCTCGGAAACGTAGAGCGTGACATTCCAACGATGCTCGACTACCGAACCCACATCGGTAAAGGTTCGATGTTCAACACGCCTCCAGTCATGCCTGTGTTCAGCGCTCTGCAAACGCTGATCTGGCTGAAGGACCAGGGCGGCATTCCGGCAATTGAGAAAATCAAGAACGAGAAAGCCGATCTCCTCTACAACGAAATCGATCGCAATAAATTATTTGTGGGCACAGTCGCCAGAGAAGATCGTTCCAGGATGAATATATGCTTCGTTATGAACGAGGAATACAAGGACCTCGAAGGCGCATTCCTGGAGTTCGCTGCCGGCAAAGGCATGATCGGCATTAAGGGTCATCGGTCTGTGGGCGGGTTCCGCGCTTCCTGCTACAACGCCTTACCCATCGAGAGCGTGCAGGCCTTGGTGGACAGCATGCAGGAATTCGAAGCTGCGCATTAGCACAACGCGAAAACCAGGGAGCATTCTCCCTGGTTTTCACAGCAAGATCATAAGGATATTGACATGACGAAAATTCTGGTTGCTACCGTAAAACCGTTTATTCCCGAGGCCGTTGAAAAAATCGAGAAGATCGCCAGTGAGGCCGGCTACGAATTCGTTCTTCTTGAGAAGTATGCCGATCAGGGAGAGTTTATTCACGCAGTCGCCGATGTGGATGCGCTGATCATCAGGAGCGATAAAGCCACCCGAGAAGTCATCGAAGCGGCGAAGAATCTGAAGATCATCGTTCGCGCCGGCGCGGGCTATGACAATATCGACCTTGAAGCAGCCACAGAAAAAGGTGTCGTGGCCATGAATACTCCGGGCCAGAACTCAAACGCCGTCGCCGAGCTTGCGCTGGGGATGATGGTTTATTTAGTGAGGAATGGCTTTAACGGTAAAGCGGGCACTGAGTTGAAAGGCAAAAAACTTGGCCTGCATGCATATGGCAACGTGGGCAAATTGATTGCCGGCATTGCCAAGGGCTTCGGGATGGATGTTTTCGCTTTCGACCCCTTCATCCCCAAAGATGTTATCGAAAGTGATGACGTTGTCTGCATAGAATCCGCGGAAGAACTATACAGCACCTGCAACTTCGTCTCCTTGAATATCCCGTCAACCGCCGAAACAAAAGCCTCCATCGATTATGAACTCCTGACCAAAATGCCCGAACCTGCTGTTTTGGTCAACACCGCCCGTAAAGAAGTCGTCCACGAAGACGACCTGTTAAGGGTGTTCGCAGATCGGGAAGACTTTTCCTATATCTCCGATATCGCTCCCGATTGCAAAGATGTAATTGCAGAAAAATATCCCGGCAGGTTCTTCTTCACGCCGAAGAAAATGGGCGCCCAGACCGCCGAGGCGAATATCAACGCCGGCGCTGCCGCCATGACGCAGATTAGGGATTTCCTGGAGAACGGCGATAATACCTTCCAGGTTAATAAATAACCTGGCAACATCGTTCAAAACGGTAAATTGACGGTGCTAATTAGATGCATCAGGTGAACCCTCGCTTTTTTTCAAGCGCTTGGAGTGGGCGAAACGTGGGTGCTGGCCTGAAATATTCATATTCTGGGCAATACACTTAGATCATCTGTGAGGGAAAAAAGCTATGGCAATATTAAAAGCTTTCCGGGGTATACGACCGCCTGTGGACATTGTGGAGAAGCTGGCTTGCCGCCCGTATGATGTGCTGAACTCGGAAGAAGCAAGGGAGGAAGCAAATCCTCTTTCGCTGCTGCACATCACGAAACCAGAAATCGACTTCGACCCGGGAATCGACATACATATTCAGGCGGTTTACGACAAAGCGAAGGAGAACTTCGCGTCGTTTAGAGAGAAAGGGTATTTAGAGCAGGACGGCGAAGAGTACCTCTACATCTACGCACAAACCATGGATGGCCGGAGGCAATACGGTTTGGTCGGCTGTGCGGGTGTAGATGACTACATGAGTGGGATCATCAAGAAGCACGAATTAACGCGCCCCGACAAAGAAGAAGATCGAATGAAGCACGTTCGTATCACCAATGCGAATATAGAGCCCGTCTTTTTTGCATACCCCGCCGTTCCCGAAATTGACGAAATCATCAAGGACATCGTGGAGAACCAGAACCCCGAATATGATTTCACAAGCGTTGATGACATCGGCCACCATTTCTGGGTGATAACAGACCAGAGCAAAATTCAGCGCTTGATCGAGTTATTCAACGAGCTTCCGGCAACCTATGTTGCCGATGGCCACCATCGGACGGCTGCAGCCGCGCTGGTGGGTAATGAGAAGAAGAACAATAACCCGGATCACACCGGGGACGAAGAGTACAACTACTTCCTGGCAGTACACTTTCCAGACGATCAGCTGCGCATCCTGGATTACAACCGGGTGGTGGTGGACCTTAATGACCTGACGCCCGAGGAATTCCTGGGGCGGCTCAGTGAAGTGTTTGATGTAAAAGAGAAAGGGAGCGAGCCCTTCAAGCCGGAAAGCCTTCATACCTTCGGCATGTATCTGCAGGGAAAGTGGTATGCGTTAATCGCCAAGGAAGGCTCGTACGACGACAACGATCCCATCGGCGTTTTGGATGTCACGATACTCTCAAAATCAGTGTTGGAACCCATTTTCAACATCATGGACCTACGGACATCGAAACGAATCGACTTTGTCGGCGGCATGAGAGGATTGGGAGAACTTCAAAGAAGGGTAGATAGCGGGGAGATGGTGGTGGCTTTCGCTCTTTATCCGGTATCCATGCAGCAATTGATCAGCATCGCCGATACCGGGAACATCATGCCTCCGAAAACAACCTGGTT
>CBDTTY010000224.1:0-3108 GCA_965363875.1 uncultured Anaerolineales bacterium | reverse complement strand
GAGGAGATTGCTTCGCTTCGCTCGCAATGACATTAAGGGGTTATATTCGGCTTCAGAGATGGAGCTAACAAGACTGACATCAAAGGGATTTCTCGCTGTGCTCGTAATGACATCGATGAATTCAGAGCCTTCCCGCCCATGTCATTGCCAGGAACGAAGTGATGGAGCAATCTCATCCTTAAAAATGGGGAAGGGCGTTGCTGGGGAGGTGTAACCCGCGAATCTGATTGCGCAGGCTGCACCTGCGTCTGGAAGTTCTGCTGCTTGATTCCATGAGCAATGGGATCGTTAAGTCTGTTCCATATGCAGGTGAATTCTATGGATTTTGGCTGCTGATGGATTTAGATCTAAGGCTAAAAGGACTTCTTCCGGCCGTCCCGTGGCGCCTTCTTTTGCAGCCAGTTTCATCCTGATTGATGGGGGTTCCATCCCCTCACTCGAGATCTCAAGTTCATGGATGAGCGGCCGGAGGTCATAGGTCTTGCCCCTGCGCTCCCGCTCTAACATTTTGATTAAGAGGAGGTCATGTATAGCGCTTGAGAGATCTTCTACTGTTAGATCTGCATCGAGCTGAACGATATACGAGACGGCATCGATTTGGCTGGGGAGAGCAGGCTCGTTCAATGCAGCGCGTTCAACTTCGAGGATCCTGGTTCCGGGTGGTGCAGAATTCTGCAGCCGTTCCATTATCTCGCTGCAAGGAATTTCTTCTGTGAGCCAGATGTCCGTCAGTTCGTGTTCGCTAGTAAATCCAAGGGGTAAAGCCGTGCTCAGTTGAATGCGCGGCCGGGGGTTGAATCCCTTTGAGTACAGAAGTGGGAGCCCGGCTCGGCGTAGAAGGCGCCCCCAGGCTCGGTGAAGGTCGAGGTGGCTTGTATAACGCTGTGCCTCATCCTTCGTAAACGTAATCCGATAACGATAGCGGTCGTCATTCGCCATCTTGTTTTGTCCCTATGAGAGATGGGCTTTCGGGTGATGTGTGAGCTGGTGAACGGACTTCGGGGCATTGCCAGCCCTCACCTGGATTCTCCCGGCGTAGAGCAGCGTACTTAGGCAGAATCCCACAGGCGAAGCAACGTTCACGGCAATCCACGCGTGTTTTTCCCTGCTGGCTCAAAAGATAATCTTCGGTCAGAAACTGCTTCTTAACCGCGGCGTCTATGTGATCCCAAGGAAGAATCTCGTCAATTGGGCGTTCGCGGTGGCTGTAAAACGCGGGATCCAGTTCAGCAGCTTCGAAAGCTTGAAGCCAAAGGTTGAAATCGAAATGTTCGTGCCAGGCATCAAATTTCGCCCCGTTTTTCCAGGCGAGATAGATTGCCTTACTCATCCTTCGGTCCCCGCGGGAGAGCCACGATTCGAGCATCGTCTCCCCCGGCTTATTCCAGTTTAGTTTCAGCCCTTTACCCCGGAGCTCCTGTTTGAGAATATCTTGTTTCATCACGATTTGCTCTGTTGTATCACATGGGGTCCATTGGAATGGGGTGTGCGGTTTAGGGATAAAGGTGCTGACGCCCGCGTTTACTTTAGCCCTTTTACCCATAATCTTCCGACCTTCAGCCAAGATCGTCTTGCAAAGTTTAGCAATTGCCTGGACGTCCTCAAGCGTTTCGGATGGGTGGCCGATCATGAAATACAGCTTTATCGTGTGCCATCCCCGGCTGTAGATCTCGCGCACGGTTTCCAACAGCAGCTCGGTGTCGACTGGCTTATTGATAATCTCGCGCATGCGTTCAGTTGCCGCTTCAGGAGCAAGTGTGAAGCCTGATCGCGATGAGTGCCCATGCAGCAAGTCCATCAGCTCGACGGAAACAGTCTCGATGCGCAGAGAGGGGAGCGAGATTTTTATCTGCTGCTCTCCAAAGCGCTCATTCATAGCACGCACTAAAGGCAAAATCTGCGTGTAGTCGGAAGAGGACAGCGAGAGAAGGCCGACCTCATCGATGCCGGTGATACTTGTCGCCTCCTGAATGGCGTCAAGTACTTCTGTGATGGTGCGTTCGCGAACGGGGCGTGTGATCATGCCGGCCTGACAGAAACGGCAGCCGCGGGTGCAGCCGCGCATGATCTCGATGGGTATGCGGTTGTGCGTAACGTCGATAAAGGGCACGATGAAGCGCGTGGTGGGTTTGGGCATTTTTCCAACGATGCGCTTCAGAATCGGGAATGGCGCATCTTCATGTAAAGGTTCGACCCGGGAGATGGTCCCATCCTCCATGTAATGGAGCTGATACAGACTGGGCACATAGACGCCCCAGATCTTGGAGAGTTCGAGGTGAAGTTCTTCTCGTGGATGTCCGCTGGCTTTCCAAGATTGAACACAACGGGCGATCTCAAGAACAGCTTCTTCACCCTCGCCAATCACAAATGCATCAAAGAACGCGGCCATCGGTTCCGGATTGAGCGCTGCGTGACCCCCCGCGATTACGATTGGATCGTCTCGTTGGCGTTTCGCTGCGAAGAGCGGAATCCCAGCGAGATCGATGAGATTTAGGGTGTTTGTATAAAGGGTTTCGTAGGGAAGTGAGAACCCGAGGATGTCGAACTCTGAAACCGGGTGCTTTGTCTCCAGAGAGTACAGCGGAAGCCCGGACTGACGCATCTCCGCTTCCATGTCCGGCCAGGGAGCATAAACTCGCTCAGCGAGGATATCTGTTTCGCGATTCAAGATATCGTATAGGATCGCGAGTCCAAGGTTGGACATGCCGAGATCATAGAGATCTGGAAATATCAACGCTACACTCAGGTCTACGCTTTCCCAGTCCTTAACGACCTGGTTCAGCTCGCCTCCTGTGTAGCGACCCGGCTTCTGTACGCCAGGAAGGATGCGCTGCAGTGCTCGCTCGATTTCTTGTGGATGCATTTAATTGACTTAACCCGGGCAAATTTGGACACAAATATTCCGAATATTATAGCATGTGGGCTTTATCAGGTTTTTGTGCATCGCATGATGGATTTACTCACACCATGGTCTTTCCGGCACCCCACCTCTTTGTTGACGCTTAAAAACCCGAATGGTAGAATGACTTCCGCTGCCCCCATCGTCTAGTGGCCCAGGACGCGGCCCTCTCAAGGCCGAAACCGGGGTTCGAAACCCCGTGGGGGCAC
>CBDTTY010000223.1:0-3136 GCA_965363875.1 uncultured Anaerolineales bacterium | reverse complement strand
ATTCCAAGATCGCTCCATCTTTGTCCTCCACACCAAGGCTGCAGACAAGCTGCCCACGATTGACAAAATAACACCAGGCAGGCACTCCCCAGATTCCAGCGATACCTGGCAGGAAACTCGAAAAAGGTTTACTCCAGTTGTAGTTTTGTATCTCAAAGCGACCTTTGTCATCAAAGGCATAGGTCCACGTGTCGGGTGTCATAAACGCTCCTTATTCGCAAGATAATCGGGGATGCCGTCGAGATTCCTCCCCTTCACAGATGGCCATTGTGGGCAACGGTAAAGTTATCCTAAAAAACCATCCGGCGCCGACTCGGTCTTGAAAAGGGAGCCAGCGCCAGCAGTTTTCAGACTCAGCGACAACTCAGCCTTTGATCGCGCCTCCCAGCATGCCGCGGACAAAGAAACGCTGCAGACCGAAGAAGACAAGCATGGGAAAGAGAAAGGAAATAAAGGCGGCGGCGGTGAGTAGGTGCCAGCCTGCCCCCAGTGAGGTCACCATGTTGCCGATCTGGTAAGTCATCACAGGTGTTGAGCCGCCAAGGAAAACCAGGGCAATCAGCAAATCATTCCACACCCAAAGAAGTTGGAAGATAGCTAAAGATGCGATCGCCGGCAAGGAAAGGGGTAGAGCCAGCTTGGTGAAGGCTGTCCAGGCCGAGGCGCCATCGAGGTATATCGACTCGAAGATCTCGGTTGGTAGTGATCCCAGGAAATTACGGGTAAGGTAGATGGCATAGGGTAGACCAAAGCCAGTGTGGAACAACCAAACTCCCAGGAATGTCCCATTCAATCCCAGGTTGTTGTAAATACGAAAGATTGGGATGAGCGCCATTTGTAGAGGAACGATTTGTAACCCAACAAGGATGGCAAACAACACCTGACGCCCTTTGAAGTCTAACCATGCAAATGCGAACGCGGCGAAAGAGGCGAAGAAGATGGGAATGATTGTTGCCGGGATGGCGACGATCACGGTGTTGATGAAGGCCCGACCCATGGCAGCCTGCGAGACGGTCATGTCCGTGACAAAATCGCAGGTCCTCTGGAGAGCGATAATCTCACCCGCTTCACATTCCTCGGTATAGCTTGTCCGACCGCGATACCCGGCCAGGGCGTCGATATAATTGCTCAGAAAAAAGCGCGGGCGCTCCTCACCTGACGCGCTTGCGCGCAGTTCTTCCAAGATCGTGGCGAGTTCATCCGCGTTGGGACGCTGATCCTCTGGAACATGGATCTCACCATCGTAGACGTTGTTGAATGTAGCCTGGATTTGAATCGAGCGTCTGTACTGATCGATGAATTCTGGATCGCTCAAGTCTGCAGCGGGAAGGTCAGATCCATCTGCTCCATGGCAGGAAGCACAATAAGTGGTATACGCTTCACTTCCCCCGCGCTCCGAAAGCGCGGTCCACCAACCACTGGAATTGATGTCCTGGACGGGCCGAAAAGAGGTCACCAGCAAGCCCAGCGTGGGCAGGATCCAGATAAGACAAATAACTATGATGACGATGTGCAGGGGGATGCGCCCCAGGATTTTTTTGAGGCGATCTCTCGTTTCAGGTTTCATCGGATCGCCTCCTGTTGCTGGAAGCTGCGGATATTGTAAACGAGAATAGGGACGATAAGGATGAGTAACACCACCGCGATGGCGGCGGAGCGTCCAGCCTCGAAGTTGATATACATCTCTTGATACATTCGGACGGCAACCACATTCGTCTCAAAATTACCCCCGGTCATGACGTAAATCACATCAAAGAGCTTGAGGATGAAGATGGTCATAGTCGTCATGACTACGGTGATGGTTGGGAGGATCATGGGAATCAAGATCTGCCAAAAGACATGCCACTCCGATGCACCATCGATGCGAGAGGCTTCTAGAAGTTCTTTCGGTACACCTTTAACCGCCGCTGAAAGGATTGTCATGCTGAAGCCTGTATATAACCAGATGCCAACGAAGATTAGGGCAAAGTTGTTGATCCATGGCGCCGATGATAAAAAGGGTATCGGCCGCCCTCCAAAATTCACGATAATCGCGTTGAAAAGTCCAATAATGGGAGCATTGGGGTTGTCCGGATTAATAGGGTAATCGTAGACAAAGCCCCAGATGATACCAGCACCAACGAAGGAAATTGCCATTGGCATAAAGATGAGTGCTTTAGCTACTGATTCGTATTTCACCCGGTCAACCAGAACAGCCAGCAATACGCCTGCAATGGTTACTCCCGGGACCATGACTACCAGCCAGAGGATATTGTTGCGAAAAGCCCGCAGCATAGTGTCTGATGTGATGGCATAGCGGTAATTTTCGAAAATGCCCCAGCAAGCTTGGCCCTCACGACACGCTTCGGTTGCCCACGCGGATGAGTCGGCATTGCGCAGACTTAAGAAAGCGGTGTAGATGGTGGGATAGGCGATATAGATAATGACAATGATTAGCGCAGGCAAGATAAAAATCCACGGCATGATCTCACCCTGGCGCATGATCAAAGGTGCTTCGCGCTTGGGCTTGCGTTGCTTCTTGTTACGTTCAGCCATGTTTCACCTCATGGGAGGAAGGAGTAAAAAAGAGGTGGGAGGCATACTCGCTCCCACCTCTTTCCTTTAGTCTATGGAGCGAACACCTCCACAGCGCGGGCCTCGAGGCGATCGAGGATCGCGTCCAGGTCACCACCGTTCACGTACTCGGTGATGCCCTCGAACTCATCCATGACCATGCCGCCCGGCAGCAGGTCGCCCACGTCGAAGCTGACCGCAGATGCGCGCAGCAAAACGTTTGCCTTCGCCGCTGAGATGGGATCGGTGTAGCTCAGACCGGTTACCTTGTTGTTTGGAGAAAGGTCGAAGCCCGATGCCGCCCAAGCACGGCCACCGCGACCGCTCGATAGGTAGGCTACCACGGCTCGTACGGCGGGCGTGTCGTTGAAGGCCGCCATAGCATCACCACCCACCTGAATGGGAGGTGCGGAGCCGTCCTTTGAGGGGATGACGAAGAAGTCAAAGTCAGTCCCGAATACGAGTTCGGGGTACTGACCCTCCACCACGCCACCGCCAAAACCGCTCTGCTTCACCATGTAGGCTTGTGGCGGGTCGGCGAACACGGTATAGATGGCATCCAAGAATCCCACGCTAACAGTGC
>CBDTTY010000222.1:0-3138 GCA_965363875.1 uncultured Anaerolineales bacterium | reverse complement strand
CCGCGGCTGCGAGTAATTTCCAAATGGGGGACGGGGATCGATTCGATTGATGGAGAAGCGGCAAGCGAACTCGGGATCCAGGTCATGAACACACCCGGGGCGTTCACTGAACCAGTAGCGGATAGCGTGCTTGGCTATATTCTTGCCTTTGCCCGCTCTCAACCGTGGATGACTCAACAGATGAGGGAGGGGGAGTGGAAGAAGATCCCAGGGCGCGCGCTTAGCGAATGCACGTTGGGGGTAGTAGGCGTAGGGAAGATTGGCAAAGCCGTGTTGAAACGGGCACAAGCCTTTGGTATGGACCTTCTAGGAAACGATGTCGTAGATATTGATTCGGAGTTCATCACTGAGGTAGGGGTCCAGATGTTGGATCTCCCAGATCTTCTCAAGCGAGCTGATTTCATCAGCATCAACTGCGATCTTAATCCCACCTCAAGGGGATTGATCGATAGCGGGGCGTTCAGGCTCATGCAGCCGCATGCTGTGCTCATCAACACAGCCCGCGGCTCAATCGTCGTCGAGGAGGCATTAATCGAGGCGCTCCGCGACAAATCGATCGCCGGCGCAGCCCTGGATGTTTATGAAGATGAGCCGCTGCCTGGAAAAAGCCCGTTGTATGCAATGGACAATGTGCTGCTCGCGCCACACAACGCCAACAGCAGCCCCGGTGCCTGGGAGAGGGTTCACCTGAACACGATCCGCAACTTGATTACTGGATTGGGGCTTTCCGTTCCCGAAAATCTAGACGAGATGGAATCAAGAAGTTAGAAATACTCCAATTGGCTCTAGTTATTGATGGCGCCTCTTATAATGAGATGTGCGTGGATCAAGGAGTTACACGATGGAACGAATTGTCCTCATCACAGGAGCAGCAGGAGGAATTGGGACCGCGGCAGTTGAAGCCTTCAACAAGGCAGGTTGGACCGTTCTGGCTGTGGATCGGTCGGAAGAGGGCGTTTTTCCGGACGGCACAACTTTCTTCAAGGCAGATGTGTCCGAACCCGATTCGGTTTCCGAATTAATTGGGGCTGTTCGAGGGAAGACGGATCGCCTGGATGCCCTCGTCAACAACGCAGCCATTCAGATTTGCAAACCATTAGTCGAAATGCATGTAGAAGAATGGGATGCAGTCCTGAATTCCAATTTGCGCTCCGTTTTCCTGATGGTAAAAGAAGCTTTTAGTTTGTTGAAAAATGCCAGGGGTTCGATCGTCAACTCCAGTTCGGTTCATGCAGTTGCCACATCCAAGAACATCGCTGCCTACGCGGCGAGCAAGGGGGGCATGGTCGCGCTTACGCGCGCAATGGCGATCGAATTCGCGGATGCTGGAGTGCGGGTAAACGCCATCCTGCCCGGTGCAGTTGACACGCAGATGCTGCGGGAAGGTTTGAGCCGGGGACACGCGAAGGGTTCCAATATCGAAGATCAATTGAACAACCTCGGACAGCGAACAGTGATGGGGCGTGTCGGGGATCCACGCGAGATAGCACAAAGCATTCTCTTCTTGGCTGATGAAGAGCAATCTTCATTTATTACGGGCCATGCAATGGTTGTGGATGGCGGCGCGACGATTCGGTTGAGCACTGAGTAGGGGGTTTTGGATTCCTTCCTATCAAATGCGGTCTCCGGTGGGGAGTTGTAAATTAAGTTTGGTAGGTACAATGTTTAGGGCATTCTTCAAAGATATTGGCTGATGCAAGGTCAAGCCGCATGGGGTAATAGTATTAACAAGCAAACCTCATTAGGTGGTCGTGTAATTGATCATCAGAGACTTTCATGGTCTTAGCCGCTTCACATTTGAGGATAGATATTAAATACTCTACTGGGTTTATCTCATGCTCCTTTTAATATCTATCCTTACATTTTTAGCGATTTTTCTTCACCTGTTTGGTCGATCTGAAACCCTTGAGAGAAGTAATTTCAACGGCCGAGGTGCATTCCTGGGTGCAGTTGTTGTCTGGGGAGTATTGGTTACTCTCACTTTAGAGACTCTCAGTATTATTAATGCGATTTCGAAAATCTGGCTCGGATTGGCTTGGGGAGCGGCGTTTCTAGGAATAGTCTGGATAATCATACGGAGTGGCTCTCACAAAGCAGCTTACGAAGCGTTGAAGCGCAGACGTCAACGTATCCCATGGCCTGGTGCCCTCGTCATTTTTGGGATGGGCATCATCGTTGTCGCCCTTCTGGTTATTGCGATCGTCTCTCCGGCAAACAATGCTGATTCATTGCTCTATCATATGACCCGCGTTATGCATTGGGCTCAGAATCGATCCCTCGACCACTACCCAACAGCCTACCACCACCAGCTAATAATGCCTCCATGGGCAGAGATGGCGATCTTGACTTTTCGAACCCTATGGGGAAACGATCGATTTGCTAATTTGGTTCAATGGTTCAGTATGGTCGGCTCAGCGGTAGGTGTTTCGGCACTAGCGGCAATGTTGGGGGCGAGGTTCCGAGGTCAACTCCTTGCTGCGGTATTTGCGTTGACTATTCCAATGGGTGTGTTGCAGTCAACCAGTACGCAGAATGACTATGTTGTTGCTTTCTGGCTAGTCTGCTTGGCTTACTTTGTGTTATTGAGCAAAAAGCGCCCGCTCGACCGTGTGGAGCAGCTTATCATGGCCGGGGCGGTCGGGTTAGGAATGCTCACCAAAGTCACTTTTTATGTTTATGCATTACCTTGGCTTGCCTGGTTTCTCTTCTCCCAGAACTTTAGGACGAATACTAGGCGATTAGTATTTGATCTTGTAGGCCTGACTCTCATAGTTGTCACCCTCAACCTGGGTTATTGGTCGAGGAATCTCTCAACCTATGGAACGCCTTTTGGACCTGGAGACTTCGTTCGCGGGTTTGCCGCGACGGAGATCATACCGCCTGAAGCATCAGCGAGTATGGAGCCCTCGATTTCGAAAAATTGTACCGAGCCAAGTCTTCCATGGCGGATTTATTCTGCGGAAGTGAAGATGATTGGTCGTAATCTCATCACGCCATCAAATACCATAAATCAGTGGTTTAGAGAACGACTGGCGGAATTCCCATGCGCCTTTGGGTCTAATTACGCCACAACAATGACCGGGGCGATATGGAATCATGAAGACACTGCAGGGAACTTTCTGCATACCGGGCTCGTTG
>CBDTTY010000221.1:0-3166 GCA_965363875.1 uncultured Anaerolineales bacterium | reverse complement strand
CCGATCGACAGGCTTGACATGGAAGATGTTTTCATCGAATCCGTTCATCACGATCCGCACACGCTCCTCAGGGATCGCGTAGAGCTCGATCGCGTCACGGGCGACCTGTTTGGATATGGCGATAATGGTGTGCGCATGCTGGACCCCCTCCAGCGCCATTGCCTTCCAATTTTCATATTTGCGGAAACCCATCAAATCCGTCCCGTGCGCCGTGACGACGTAGGGCATCTCCGCTTTATGCGCCGCGTAGCCGGTGACCCACATATGCTGGGCATGGATCAGATCCGGGCTCCAATCAAGCACCGCCGAATCAATGGCCGCCTGGAAAGCCTGTACATATGCCTGGCGTTGGTCGTCGTCAAAATCCCCGAATGTCGCCGTACTGAGGGGATGCGTGGTAAAGCAAGGGAAATTGAATGGCAGACGCGGTTCGCTTTCATAATCAGCGTCTTCCGGTGTAAAAAGTATTGAGCGCACCTCGAAAGGGTAGCCGCGCTGCATATCATGAGCCGGCGTGATTGCGAGTGCCTTGTGGCCCTTTCTCGTGATCTCGCGCGCGATGTTTTGAGTGTAGATTCCGCTACCTGATCCCTCAAGCGGGAAGTGATTTGGGATTAGAATCCTCATCAGTTTTTCGCCCTTGTCATTGGTGCTCCTTCCAGGTGAATGCGATGGATGACAAACACCGGATGCATATGTGGGGGGGCACATCCCATTCAAGTGGATAAGGCACTCTGCGGTATTCGGTTCATCTCGGTCTGAGCACACCTCCATCATACAACATGCTCGGCCACTCACGCCGATGAATCGCCGAGGATACTACGGTGGTAGACGGGGTGCCCCCCGCAGGTATAAATGCCGACTCTTGGATAGAGCCAGGCTGTCCTTTTCTTCCTACTGAATTCGAGCGATACGTGATGCGGGGAGGGAGAAATATTTGCTGCCTTTGTTGCTCAGCGCTTCTGCAAAGGCGTCTCTCGATACCAACGACAGGCAACATACCTTCAGAGGTCGAAACAGCGATTTCAATTCACCGCTATCTCTTGGGATCCACCCTTGATTACGGCAGTAAAACCCGCCAGGGCGCTCGCACCGGATGTGTGACCCTGCTCGATGATCGCACCTGCGGCACTTCGAATATTTTCTTCATTCTCCCCTCGCATCGCCTGCAGCAGGTCGTGCCAGCGCACAGAACATTCGCCCCGGCTCGCAGCCCGCAGCCATGCTGCCGCGAGCGGCGTCGTCCGTGGGTCAGCTTCCAACGAGACCCATTGCGCAACCTGCTCCGCCCCCTCCCCTGCCCTCCATGCCCACAAGGCCAGAATGCAGCCCATCATGAAGTCATCGCCGTCCGGCGTTAAACCTGCGCCGAGCCCAGCCAATTTCCTCGCGCTCGCACGGCAAATTTCTTCGTCCACGCGGAGAAGACCTTGCACTAAAAAGCGCGCTGGCTCTTGTGCAGATAGGAGTATCTGCGCCTCGATTTCTCGCACAGAGCTCTCCCCGGAATGGATCAATTGAACGAAGCTGTCAACTGGTGCTACTTCAACGAGGACTTCTCTCAGCGCACCGGCGGAAAGGGATAAGGAGTCCTGCCTGCCCCGGAATGACTCCCAATCAAAACGCGGCTCCCAGATCTGAGTAGGCGTAAGCGCGATTTCAAGCGCCCCGATGCGGATCTGTCCATTATCAAAACTCACAACGGATTCGGCCGAGATGTAGTCGGAGAACTCCAAAGGTTCGAGGATGATATTGAAGGGTCCGTCACCGATATTAGCCATGACGAGGGAGAGGATCTCGCCATCTTCTGTGATCAGATTACAGGCATCCTTGAAAACGTGCAGCACCCGAGCTGGCTTGGGATCCCGAAGCCAAGCAAGTGTCGGAGAAGCAATAGAGCGTGCTTGCACCATCTCGATTACGATTTTGCGCCCTGATCTTGAATGGCGAAAAATACTTTCTCAGCCGTAAGCGGCATCTCGAAGATGCGAATCCCAGCGGCATCGTAGACCGCGTTGGCGATCGCCGGTGCAGTCGGGATCATGGGGTGTTCGCCAACTCCACGAGCGCCCCAAGGGCCGTCGTCTTGAGGAACTTCAACGATGATCGAGATGATCTCGCCCGGCATGTCCTCGGATGTCGCGATACGGTAGTCTGTGAAATTTGAGGCATGCGGGACCCCATCCTTATACTGCAGGCTCTCAAACAGCGCCGTGCTAATGCCCTGGACGATGCCGCCCTCCATCTGTACGCGCACCTGATCGGGGTTAATCGCTTTGCCAACATCGAATGCCGAAGCCACACGCAGTATGGTGATCTGTCCCGTTTGTGTATCCACCTCGAGGTCAACCGCCTGGCATCCTGTTGTGTAGTGAACGACCGCCCTCTTGCCCTGACCGGTTTCATTACTCAAGGAGGTTACGTAAGAGGGCATGAAACTCCCATGCCCGATGATAGGTCCACCGCGCCATCCCTGGTCGTCAGGCCTAGGCAAGCCATAGACAACCATATTCTCCAAGGGCATAACCTCTTCAGTGCGATACGAGATCACCTGGCCGTCGCGGATATCAAGGTGTTCGATGTCCTCATCCCAGTGAGCAGCCACAATCTCAAGAATCTGTCGGCGCGCGTCTTTAGCGGCAGCGACGATGGCATTCCCCATTGACCACGTCAACCGACTGGCGACGGTTTGCCATTCATACGGGCTGTACTTCGTGTCCACCGGCATACTTATTCGGACCCATTCAAATGGAACGCCGAGAGCCGCGGCAGCCATCTGCGCCGCAACGGTGAACGTTCCCTGACCGATCTCCTGACCTCCGACACCCAACGACACCGTCGCATCCTCGTTCAGACGCAGCCATGCCGACGAGCCAGCGTTAGGAGGCATGGCCGGCGCTTTCCAGGCGATAGCCAAACCCTTACCTCGCAACTTGTGAGCTGCGCTTGGAGGTTCCTGAATCCCCCAATCGATGGCCTGCTTTACTTTTTCGATACACTCTGTAAGACCGATCGGGTGCATGATCATACCGGTGACATTCACATCACCGCTGCGCAGACAGTTCTTTAAGCGAAACTCCACTTTGTCCATGCCCAGTTCATCGGCCACGATGTCCATAATTTGCTCAATCCCCCAGTGAATCTCGGGCATTCCGAAGCCGCGCAT
>CBDTTY010000220.1:0-3216 GCA_965363875.1 uncultured Anaerolineales bacterium | reverse complement strand
GGATGAAGGGTTGATCACACTTCCAGCGAGTGAATTAAAGGATTTCTATCAGTAATTCGAACAGCCTTATTGTCTCAGGCTGGTAATAAGTTGCGGATGTTGTCTTCCCGCAACTGTACTGCCAAAATGGGTCGACCGATCTTGTCAAATGCAGAGAAGGTAGAAATAACTTTAAAATAATTCAGCTGATTAATAAGCAGTCCCTCGAGTGCTGAACTTCACTGGAACCTGTCGGTGGGACTGAGCGTCTGATGTCTTTATGCGCCCCGAGGAGTAAGGGTGTATGGTCGCAGCAGGGAAGTCCTCTATGAGGGGGTGGTGTAGTTTCCACCTTCCGGGGGTGAGCCTGCGCGGGCAATCAAGATGGAGGACTGAACAATTACTAAATGGGCAGCCAGGATATCTGGCTGTCGTTTTTGTTTATGCGTGTGACACAGGTGATGAACGAATACCGTGAGAATACTCAGTCCAGGTTATTTTTACACGTGTTCATCCGCATTCGCTTGTATGCTCTGACGAAGAGACATATTGGAGAAGAAACAATAACTAGTCAATGCGGATGGTTGCTGGAAACGGAGTCAACACATGGCACAGGAGCATGACGCCTGGCTCGAGGGTACCAGCGGTGAACTGGTCGGCCGCGAGTTCAAACTAATCGAGGAAGAAACAATCGTCGGGCGCAGTAAGGACTCGCAGATCCAGATTCCGGACCCCGGAGCCTCGCGCGAACATGCGGTGATTCGCTCCGCATTGGGAGGCTGTGTGATCGAAGATCTCGGCAGCACGCGGGGTACTTATGTGAATGGCGAGATCATCCAATCAGCTGAGCTCAAGGATGGCGATACGATCGCTATCGGCGATACAAGTTTCCGCTTTCATTACAAAGTGGATATGGTATCTGCGCCACCGTTAATGGCTGATGAGGACGCCATCGCCACGATGATGGCGCCGCCCGAGATGTTAGTTGCGGAGGAGAGCGAATCACGGTGCGCGCAATGTGGTGCAGCGCTGCGAGCAGAGGAAATATTTTGTGGAGAGTGCGGCACGCCGCGATCAGACGTTAAGCAACCGCGTGTTGAAACCGATATGCCACCAACCCCAGAGCCGACACGCCGGGCAAGCGCAATGTCCGAGGGGTCTCCTCCAGTAGTACCACCGCCGGGTCCGCCGCCAATACACCCATCACCGGCGACAACAAGCCCAACATCAGGAGGAATTCCCTGGAAGTGGATCGTCATCGTGGGCGGAGGATTTGTGGTCCTGGCGATTGCGATCGCGGCAACGGCTCTCGCTTTAGGATTTTTCAGCGAAGAAGAACCTGAGAGCATCGCTGCCATTCCCGATCCTACAGAAGCCCAATCCACATCGATCATAGATACGACAGAATTGATCGTTCCTACGGTGATCTTCACCCCGCTCATCCCACCGACGCTTACACCGACGGCTGAGGTTGTCGAGCTTCCCACCCCAGAGCCGACAACGGCTCCTGCTCCAGCGGGTGCCGCCCTGGGCGGCGCGAGTCAAATTGCCTTCGTTTCCAACCGTGGGGGTCGACCACAGATCTACTTGATCAATGTCGACGGCAGCGACGAACGCCAACTCACGGATCTCGCCGCGGGAGCTTGCCAACCTGCCTGGTCACCCGATGGGATGATGCTGGCGTATACGTCCCCGTGTACCGCCAATCGAGACGAATATTCGGGATCTTCGGTTTTCGTCATGAATGTGGATTCGCAGGATGTCCCTTCCGAACCGAGCCTGCTTGTAGTCACTCTGGGCGGTGGGGACTACGATCCGGACTGGTCGTATGATGGTCTTCGACTGGCCTTCACCTCCTGGCGAACCGGACGTCCGCAGATTTTCACGATCGGCGTCGATGGCCAGGGTTTGCGAAATGTCAACGATGACCTTGCTTTCAACTGGTCTCCGAGCTGGGCGCCTGACGGTTCTCAGATCGCCATCCTATCCGGGCGAGGGGGGCAGGAAGAGATCTGGCTTGTCCCCGACGATGGCGGGGAGGAGAAAAGATATACGCACAGCGATGGCCAGGATATTGCTCGACCTGATTGGTCTCCCGATGGCGGCACGATTCTCTTTGAGAAAGTTATCGATAATATCCCCCGACTGGTCGCTATATCCGTCGCCGATGGCGGGGTGCGCGAGATCCAGGCTTGCCAGGAGGGGCGGCTCTCACTCCAACCGATGGGTGAGCCGGCCTGGTCACCGGATGGTCAATGGATTGCATTCGAGGCCTGGCCGGACGGCGAAAATCACAACATCGCCATCATGCGCGCGAGCTGCACAGACTATCAGGAAGTGACAACCGACCCGGCGCTGGATTTCGACGTCGCCTGGCGCCCGGCGCCGTGAATTGACAACATGATGGATGCCAATTTTGTCTCGTGGCGTCGAGATAAAGAACGAGAACACATCGTTGAGGAGTGATGAAATGCCACTAGGGAGTTCTATCGGCTGGCTGGTTGGGCTTTCAGAAAACACTGGCGGACAACGATTCGCGTTGGATCGAGAGGAGATACTGATTGGGCGCGGTACAGGTTGTCACATCCAACTCAAGGATCCCAAGGTCTCGCGAAAGCACGCGAAGATAAAAATTAAAGCAGGGCAGCTGACGATAGAAGACCTGGATAGCACGCAAGGAGTTCTGATCAATGGGGAGCGGGTCGACGAGTGCCAAATACAAGCTGGAGACCGTGTTCAATTAGGTGATACGCAGCTTCAAGTTGAATTTGAACAAGACTCAATTGAGACGGTAATGGTGCCGCAAACGAGCGTTCCGAGTTCTGCAGGTACTTGTTCACAATGTGGTCATCCCATCCATGCGGGAGAGAAGTTTTGCAGTCAATGTGGCTCATCCTCTGTTCCCTTGCCGCCACCATTTGATTTCGTGCAGGAGGCTTTCATTCGCCTAAGAGCGCTTCACCGTGCGGGGAGGATGGACTCGGCGACCTATCGGGAAGAATTGGGGAAGCTTGTTATCCAAGATGGCTCCGGTGGTTTTTGGATGCCGGGTGTTGAAAGCGGCGAGTGGTTCTGGTTTAACGGAAGCGAATGGATACGTCGCGATCCACCTTTAAAACCTCTGGTGCAAGCGCCTTTGGGAGATGTAGCTCCAACGCCACCCCCACCTCCGTCAGGCGCTATCGAGGCGGAGGATGACAAGAAACTGGGACGGTTATTTTTGATTGGTGGTGGGGC
>CBDTTY010000219.1:0-3226 GCA_965363875.1 uncultured Anaerolineales bacterium | reverse complement strand
CCGGTAGGTTAGTGGTTCGAGTCCACTCCGAGGAGCCTTTGATCACTTCAAAAATGCGCATCCTTTAGCCAGGATGCGCATTAATTTAACCACCTAGAACCGATCCGTTGATCTATTCCTGGGTGGATGAGCCAGCCGGAGATGCAGGATTCTGCAAGAAATCTTCGAGTACATTGAGCCGATAGTGCGCCGAAGAGTCTATACGATCATAAGCCCGCGAGGATAGATATTCTTGAATCACGGGAAGGTCGAGACGCCCAGATAAGACTTGCTCGGGTTCATACTCCACCAGGATTTCTAAGATTTGATCCTCTGTAAGAACTCCAGCCGCAATCCGTTTCTTCGATAGGACAGCCAGGTGAGGTGGGACCGATAGCTGTGTGCGGAATGCAAACATGGGTCGATCCGTGTACACCCAATTCGTTAGATGAGCGTAGTCCGCCATCAAAGCTAAGATTTCTCCATCCTCACTATACTCAACCGGTTGGGCGCGGAGATTCGGGAGTTTAAAATCGAATTGCTGGACAGTAGAAGGTAATCTATAAAACGTGAATGTCACGGCAATGGCCCAAATAAAAATACCCATCGCGATGCCAATAACATTCCTTTCTCTTAATTGAAGGATTTTTTGTAACCTGGACAGTCCATCTCCAATAGCAATTCCAGCGAGAATCGCGGCGGGAACTGTGACAAGGAGTTGTTGGTGATGCCAGAACGGGACGTTGATGAAGAGGGAGATTGAACCTATGGCTACCCATGCAACCAAGTACATCGCCGTCCAGGATTTCGAACGCAGGGCAGCGATGCCACCAAGGAATGCCAGGAGGAGCATAGGTATGGAGTACTTAAAACGCGAAATATAGATAACGATTCTGTTGTCTGCATATGCTCTGAATAACACCGAGTCGCCTGCAAGCAAGTGCCCCTGGATGAGTTGAAAAACGTTTGCTGGTTTGACAACTATGAGCAGGATGCTCCCAACGGTCACTGAGAAGATAGCGAGCCAAACTGCCGAGGGCATGCATGCCTTCAACCAATCACGATGTTGGCGGTAATCCTTCCAACCGCTGAGCAAGATGCCCGACAAGAAAATCGGCCCCAGGATGGCCGTGAAAGCCTTCGTCATAACCGAGAGGCCCAAGGCGATAGCGGACAAAAGGAGCCATTTAACATCGCCGTATTTGTGCCACAAAGACAACGCATAAAATGAGAGCAGGGCAAGGGCGATGGCGGGCAAGCCGACCATGATAGACACGCTCAGAACAAGGTAATAAGGGAGTAGCATGATGGTGAGAATTCCGAAAATCGCATGGATGTTCCCCCAAAATTGACGCAAGTACTGAATTGCCAGCCAAAGAATAGCCGCCGAAAATAGCAGCTCGAGCCCACGACCGGCCGGGATACTTAATCCGAAGGTCCGGAAACAGAGGGTAAGCAACAGTGTGAAGATTGGAGGTTGATCGCTCCAGATTTCGGAATAAAGTTGGTAACCCTTAATATTCATCATCGCTTTGATGGCGTTTATTCCCTCGTCAGGGTTAAATTCGAAACGGTAACGAAACGGGAAAAATAGCACCATAAAGATTATGAATATCAAGGGGACTGCATGCCAAAAAACGGACCTATTCAGGGTTCTTCTCACTGAGTGCGATTCTGTATCCAACGGGCTAGGTATCCTTGGTTGAAGGGTCTGCTTTCCATGTATATAGAAAACAATATATCACGGAAAGTGACCCCGTAAATGCCCTGATGTCACAAAGAGTCAGCGGGGGTTGAAACGAGCGCATTTACTTTCAACGTAGGTACTTGTATTTTGACTCACTACGAGTAACAATACCTCATTACCCAATAAAAGGAGGCCAGAACCACATGATTGTATACATCATCGTCATTGGCATCAGTCTTATCGCTTTGTTTGTGATCGGGCGTAACATTTTAAACGGGCTAAACAGTCGCAATTGGCCAATAACTGAGGGGAGGGTCGTGCACTCAGGTGTACAAGCTCACCAAAGCATGGATGACGAAGGGGACACTTCGACGACGTATGGAGCTTCAATCCAATACGAGTTCAATGTATCCGGACAAGAAATCCAGGGGACGCGAAGATCATTCACAGAAATGCGCACAAATTCAGTTCGACGAGCTGAGCAGATCCTGGCGCGTTATCCCCAGGGCAGCTCGGTCACGGTGTACCATCATCCGGATAAACCATCCCTCAGCGTCCTTGAACCTGGGGTTAAATGGTGGACCTACGTATTGATGATCATCGTTTTTGGGTTACTTGTTTTTGGGGTTATAGGCGCGTTAGGTTTGGTCGGGTAAGTTCCATTCAGCGAAGCCTATACACAGAACATTTCACAGTCGTCGAATGGTTATATATAACTCGGTTTAATACATGAGATGTGAAGGTTTTTTGAAAAGCAGGCGAAGAGCCCAGCGAGGAGGCCAAGCACAAACCCGTTAGGGTCTTTCAAGAATCCATATACGAACCGGAATTGCACTTCTCTCCAGTGGGATTAATGGTTCGAGTCCACTCCGAGGAGTCTTCTGCCAGTAATCAGGGTGTATCCCAGCCGGGGTTCACCCTTATTCTTTGCCATCAGTGTCAACAAGGTTCAGCATGTGATCCTCTCGTTAAGCAGACTCTAAACTCCATTCGGTCTATATAATAGCGATCATGAGGCGCGTACAGGATGCTGCGCGAAGCCCGAGATTGACAGGCGGCCCGAGGTAATTCACGATGTTACAGAAAAGGGATTTACTCTGGATACTTGCATACCCAATCTACCAGATCATTGGCACCATTCGACACGAAGGGAGTCATGCACTCGTTGCGCTGCTGGAAGGCGCCAGAGTCACCGAGTTTGTGTTTTGGCCATCCTTCACGAAATATGGTTTTTATTGGGGTTACGTTCGAATTACCGGCTCGACCGGCTGGGTATTCCTAGCTGCTCCCTACCTGGTTGATCTGATAACGTTTGCCATCTTCTTCTGTGTTTGTATGTGGGTGTTGATCCGTAGAAAATGGATTTGGCTCAACCTTGTGATCATCGGCTTGATATCGCCGTTGGCGAACTCCCTCTATAACTACTTGGGCAGCCCGGGACCGAATACCGATGTGGGGAAGCTGCTCGATGTACTGCCGAGTGTTGTCGTTCATGGATATTTCTGGCTGACCTTGTCACTCTACATCCTTGGCATCTTCTTGGTCTTCAGGTTTTCCAGG
>CBDTTY010000218.1:0-3227 GCA_965363875.1 uncultured Anaerolineales bacterium | reverse complement strand
AATGACAGTTTTCGGAAACCTATCATTTCATGCTTTTATGGACACTACGCTCCGAATTTCCGCAGCCTCTTGGCATGCGCCATCAGTTGGGGCATGATGTCCGTGGCGGGGAAGGTTCCCAAACCTCCCAGTTGGCAAGATCGCTCACCAAAGGTATCCTGCGAGTCCATTCGAACTGTGTCTGGTGCCCACAACAGGAACGGGACCGGGTGCCAGGAGTGCGCCTTAAGTTTAGCCGGGGTGGAGTGATCTCCGGTCACTGCAAGCACATCGGGGTTTAGGTTAAGCAGCGTCGGCAGAGCTTTATCCACGTCTTCAATGACTTTGGCTTTCTTCTGGATATCTCCATCTTCCCCGCTGGAATCAGTCTTCTTGATATGGATAAAGAAGAAGTCGAATGCATCCCAGCGACTCACCGCTGCCTCAAATTCCTGTTCGGGCGAGTCGCCGTCAAAGGAGATCACATCCATTCCTACCAGGCGGGAGACGCCTCGATACATGGGATAGACTGCGATACAGGCTGAGCGGAGGCCGTAGATTTCGGTGAACTGCGGCAAACGAGGATCGCTTGAGAAACCGCGCAGTGTCAATCCATTCGCTTTTTTCTCAGCAGATAACACTTCCCCAGCCTGTTCGATCCAAAGATTGAAGTGCTCAGCAGCTTTCTTCGAAGAGGGTTTTTCAGCAAGAGCAGAAAGTGGTGGGATTCCGGTGGCTTGAGGATCGGTATCCGCGATTTCGGGATTTAGATCAGCGCCGCGCATCGCCACCGCGAAGCGATATTCGCGCACATGACGTACATCAAGCGATACACCCGGGAGCTCGATTTCATCAAGCTTCTGCACCAATGGCTTCGCTTCGTCAGAGGAGATCCGGCCGGCTCTACGGTCGCTGATATTTCCACTTGAATCCAGGGTGCAGAAATTACCCCGCGCGGCGACATCTTCGACCCCAATCTCCATGCCAATCCCGGTGGCTTCCAGTACACCACGTCCGACCTCGTAAGCCAGTGGGTCATATCCGAAGAGCGCCAGATGGGCTGGTCCTGATCCGGGAGTGATGCCTGGTCGAATCGGGACGACCTGACCTAGGGTTCCCTCACCGGCGAGTCGATCTAAGTTCGGAGTCTTCGCGGCTTCCAATGCCGAGTGACCACCTGGTTCGAACGGTATGCCCCCCAGGCCGTCCATGATAAGCAGGACGATCTTAGACGTGTTCTTATGCTGTAATTCGCGCAATAGCTCGAAATCTGCCATGTGTCTCACCCGCCTGAGATAGGATAAAGCCCCGCGCAGGAACAGACGGGGCCTTATTCATACACGTTCAGTGATTATTGGATCCGTAGCTTCTCCCCATCTGTTTCGAAGAGATGCATGTTGTCCATGTTTAGCACAATCTGAGCCTGATCCCCTGTTTTGTACTTTGTGCGTGGATCAATACGCCCGACAAAATTATCCTCGCCAACGATAAGGTAGGCGAAAATCTCGTTCCCCATGCGTTCGGTCACATCCACCTTAACTTCGACTGGCGCGGTCTCAATGCCGGGAGGTGTGAAATCGGGATCATGGATGTCATCGGGTCGGATACCAAATATTAGTTCCTTCCCGGTGTGCGCCTGACACACATCTGTCTTACTCGCAGGTACGGGCACCTTGAATGATCCTGCATCGACTATTAATTCGCCGTTTGCCCGTTCGAGCTTGGCGTTAAAGAAATTCATCGCCGGTGACCCGATGAAACCCGCAACGAAGGCATTGTGCGGGAAGTCATAAAGATTCTGTGGCGATTCGATCTGCTGCAGGATGCCATCCTTCATCACGGCGATCCGCGTCGCCATAGTCATGGCTTCAACCTGATCGTGCGTGACGTAAATAAAAGTCGTTTCAAGGCGTTTATGTAGGCGGGAAATCTCGGCTCTCATCTGAACGCGCAACTTCGCATCAAGATTCGAAAGTGGTTCATCGAAGAGGAATACTGCCGGTTCTCGCACGATCGCGCGTCCGACAGCAACGCGCTGTCGTTGCCCACCGGAAAGCTGACGTGGTTTGCGGTCCAGGAGATGACCGATGTCGAGAATATCAGCGGCATTTTGAACTCGCCGCTTGATATCATCCTTGGGGGTTTTGCGCAGCTTTAAACCGAAAGCCATGTTGTCGTAAACCGACATGTGCGGGTAGAGCGCATAGGATTGGAAAACCATGGCAATGTCGCGATCTTTCGGTGCAACGTCATTGACGATTCGATCTCCAATCAGGATCTCCCCCTCAGTGATCTCCTCCAACCCAGCTAGCAATCGAAGGGCCGTGGTTTTCCCGCAACCAGACGGCCCAACGAGCACGAGGAATTCCTTATCCTCAACTTCAATATTCATAGTGTTAACAGCAACGACATCTCCGAAGTGCTTACTAACTTTATCGTACGTAACGCTGGCCATGGGCCGTCCTCCTTTTGTAGGGTATCGTGCTGTTATTATACTCAAAATATTTCATTGGAAAACTTGCCAGCTTCCCGTATTCGTTGACGCTCCTACCTCCCTCTGGTATAGTCGAAGTTGTGCAATCAAAGACGAACGAAACGAGTTCAAATGGTAATTCCAGGCATGGGTGGCGGCTTCTCGCTCGCTGGCTGGAGCCAGGATTAGGCGTTAAACGTTGGCTGCCATTGATGGTTTTAGGCACCGCTCTAATAGGGCTGGGTGTAGCCGTTATCCTTCTAGATTTTTATTGGGCAAACCCTGATTCCCCTCTGCTTTCGGTATTAAGCCTTCGCGTGATCCCCCACAATTTTCGAGCGATTCTCCTTGGAGGCGTCGGCACAGGGATACTGATTTTTGCGGCTTTGCGTTTGAACCGAGCGCTTCTCGCGCCCTATGTCCGACCGGGCAAGCCCGTTGTTGAAGTTGTGGCAAACCATCGCCGTCTGGGGAGGGGACCGAAGATCGTTGCCATCGGCGGTGGAACAGGACTCTCAACGCTTCTGCGTGGTTTGAAGGGACACACCGCGAATCTAACCGCGATTGTATCTGTGGCCGATGATGGAGGTTCATCCGGTCGTCTGCGGAGGTCACTAAACCTCCCTCCACCCGGGGATATCCGTGCCTGCCTGGCAGCCTTGTCGGCAGATGAGGGCTTGCTTACACACCTATTTCAGTACCGATTCCGCGAGGGGGAGGAACTTGAAGGTCACTCTTTCGGGAATTTATTTATCGCTGCACTTTCTGGGGTTAC
>CBDTTY010000217.1:0-3239 GCA_965363875.1 uncultured Anaerolineales bacterium | reverse complement strand
GTACTCCCGTCGCAAAAGACCGTACAGGTAATCTCCGTGAAAGGATCCGTCGGTGTTTCTCCTGTTCTCAAGAAGGTGCCCTTCTCGCCTGAATCCGCACCGCTCAAGTAGTCGCCAACTTCGGATGTTGTTCTCGTTGCAATCACTCTTCACCCGATATGCCCCCATATTTCCGAACAACAATCCCAGAACGCTGGTGACGGCCTCAGAGATATATCCTTTCCCTTCGGAATTAAGATCGGCAACAAATCCGATCGCAAATTCTGGTAATTCCCAGCTAGTCGGCTCTACATACACCTGACCACACCATTCACCTGAAGCTTTCTCAAATATGCCAATGAAGAAACATTTTCGGGCTATCCAATCTGCTGCTAATTCTCTGACGATCGCTTCTGCATGTTCTTCGTTCTTCAAGTGCATCAGCACGTTTTCGGATTCAAATTCGGCCAGATGGTCCTGGTTTTGTAAGCTGGCAGCATAATACATAGAGCCATCTCCCGCCTTGTAGGGGCGCAAGTATAGCCGTTCGGTTTCCAGTCTTTCGGGAATATCCACAAGGAATTTTTCCAACTCACAACCTCTCACCGGTAATCGTCATTAAGATCCTGGACGCGAGCGACAGATCCACTCGCTTCCAATAATACCTTCAAGGAAACATAGTACCAGTTTTTAGCTGCCCTTTCTAACTGTGAGCGGAGATGGCTCCAGTGAGCGGCCATGATGCCACTGCAGTTTATGGACATCAAAACGGCGAGAGATTGAATAGGAGCTCAGAAACCGCGATCTCCCCGAGTCCTCCATTCTCAGTTCATACTCAGTTCATAATCCTCACGCAGAATCAATGCGAAATCTAATTCACTAAAAGGAGAAAGAACATGAAAAGGAATGCATGGATTGGAATAGGAGCAACAGTACTTGTGATCGCGGCGCTGGTGGTCGTCGGAGCGATCTTCTACAACATCGGCATCTCCCGTGGAGTTGCAACTGGTGCCGACCTGGAAGGGTTTGTCTTTACCGGTGGTCCCCTATCCCACAAAGTCTACATGGAAGGTGGCGTAGAGGGCTTACCTTTCCCTGTGCATCGCTTCCCATCCTTCTTTGTGGGGCTTCTGGGGTTCCTGCTGCTATTCTTCCTGCTGCGCGCCCTCGCCAGGTTTGTATTCTTCCCGCTATTTGGCTTCGGCTCAACGCGAATGGGACCTCACTATCCTGGTTGGCGGCCGATGGGAAGGTACGCCTGTCGGGATTGGAACGAGATGGATACTCCAGAATTTGTCCAAAAGTGGCACTCGCAGATGCACGAACCCGAAGAAAACGACGAGGCTGACACACCCAAAGCCTGACCCTCGTCTCCAGCAGCCCGGGTGGTGTCTCGACACCACCCGGGATTGCGCTTTTCTAATGGGATGAGCCGACTCACTTATCAGTTGATGTAGAATAGTAGCATCCGCATCGACTCCCGCACCTGGAGGTCCCCTGTTTGAAGAAGATCCTAGTGGTTGATGACGAGCCGAAGATCATCCAGCTTACACAGGATTACCTGGAGAACGCTGGGTTTTCGGTCATAAGCGCTGGCGACGGGGAACGCGCCCTGGCTGTAATCCAGGTCGAGAAGCCTGACCTTGTTGTGTTAGACCTCGGGCTTCCTGGCATGGATGGTTTGGATGTATGTCGATCAATCCGCAAGACATCGAACCTCCCGATCATCATGCTCACCGCGCGCGATGAAGAAACCGATAAACTCGTCGGGCTGGAGCTCGGCGCTGACGATTACATCACCAAACCCTTCAGCCCCAAGGAGCTCGTCGCCAGGGTCCGATCCGTTCTACGAAGGTCAGAGCTAGTCCAAGAAGGGCGAGAAGTTATCCGCGCGGGAGATGTCACTCTGGATCTGCCCCGCATGCAGGTTACGGTTGGCGGTGAGGAGATCGAACTAACAGCAACGGAGTTCCAGCTTCTACAGACCCTTGCCAGCCAACCCGGACGAATCTTCACCCGTTCCCAACTTCTCAACGCTGTTCATGGCGTTGCCATCGAATCTTACGAGCGGGCGATCGACGCACATATTAAGAATATCCGCCGTAAGCTCGAACCTGTTCCTCATGAGCCGCGATACATCCAAACAGTTTACGGTGTGGGATACCGATTTAGCGATGAAGCATAGCGACCACCCCACGAATCGTTTCTGGGCCAGGGCACACGAGCGCCGTTCCAAACGCCCACCCCCTCACTGGTGGCCCAAGGACGAATCCTGGCCGCCGGATCCTCCTCTCTGGCGAAAAAACCGCCATAAATTGTTCCCGCGCCTCGCAATTGGAGCGCTCCTCACTTTAGTGATCGCTACGGTAACTTGCTCGGGAAGCGTTTATTTACTCACGAAAGTGTCGCCAGGGATTGATCTTAAAAAAACGGGTGCTCTACCCATATTCATCGGTATGGGCATTCTTATCACCGCCGTGGTCTTTCAAATGGGTCGAACGATCCGCCGCGTGATTTCCCCCATTGATGATCTGCTGGAAGCCTCCGATAGCGTTGCCGAAGGCGACTACTCGGTGAGAGTACCGGAGCGAGGATCCCCTGAGATGTTTGCACTTGTGTCATCCTTCAACGCCATGGTCCGCCAACTTGAGCTGCAAGCAAACCAACGCAATGAGCTCATGGCTGATCTCACCCATGAGCTGCGAACACCCATAACCGTCATCCAGGGAAACATAGAAGGCATTATTGACGGCGTTTACGAACGAGATGACACTCATTTGAAAGCGCTGCTCGAGGAGACAAGACAGCTTTCCAGTTTGATCGAAGATTTACGTACACTTGGATTGGCTGAGAGCGGAGCACTCCAACTGCATAGAGAAGCCACTGATCTGGCATTGCTAACCAGCGAGACACTTGCCGCCTATCGCCCCCAAATTGAGGCGGCAGGTATTACCCTTAACCTGACCGCTGTAGATGGTATTCCCCCCATCAACGTCGATCCGTTGCGATTTCGGGAGGTGCTGACCAATCTCATCGCAAACGCATTGCGCTACACACCATCCGGCGAAACGATCGAGGTTCAGATTGATCAGGAGGGGCCCGATCGAATCCGGATCGTCGTCGGCGATACCGGCTCCGGGATCGACCCCCAAGACCTCCCCCACATCTTCGAGCGATTCTATAAATCGACCGATTCCGCAGGCAGCGGCCTGGGGCTGGCTATCGCCAAGAAGCTTGTGGAAGCCCATGGAGGTGAGATC
>CBDTTY010000216.1:0-3255 GCA_965363875.1 uncultured Anaerolineales bacterium | reverse complement strand
ATAGGCGTCCAGGTTATGCAGGTTGCTCCCCCCGCCAATTTTCGTACTCACCACCAGACCGCCCCCGAAAAGAACCAGGGCGATCGCGACAACCCCAAGCTGGCGGAGCGGAGCCATAGAAGCTTTACCTGACCGCCAGTGATTAAACATCAGAATAAAAACCGGCAGGGATGCCAGCAAGATCGCCGGCAGAACTCCCAATGGGTAAGTCGCACTCGGCAACAATCTGTACCAAAGGAGCTGGGAGCCGAGACTGGACGTGAAGCGATTTACATCCTGCCCTGATAGTGTTACATATGCTGATTGGCTTAGAAACGCAGCGATTGTGCCAGATATAACGAAAATAACAGGCCAGGCAAGATATCGTACCGCTGATTTATCGCCTCGTGGAATCTCCAAGAAATATAGCAGCGCAGCGATTAATCCCGGAACAGGGAACCAATTGAGCCTACTGATCCCTGCCCAGGCGGAAGCAAACAGAACAATGATCAAAGTGCGCGCAGGTTTATCTCGATCGAAACCCCACAAGACAAGGATGATCGTGATTTGTAGATGGTAGTAGACCGGTCCCTGGAAAAAGAAAAGGAACGCCCATGCCATCGCGAGTACAACTGACCATCCCCACGTCATCTTGAGCCTTTTCGTCAGCAGATACGACGCCCCAAAAGTGGTTGCAAGCCATAGAACAACTTGCCAAAGTCGGTGCATCCAGAGCGCTGAGCCAGGCAACAGGAACGGGATCGACTGGAGAAGATATCGCGTGGGGTGAAGCACACTTGGGCTTATCTGTAAGTCATAGATTCGCTCGGAAAAGAATAAGGATGCGTAATAATATCTGCTGGCTTCAGACCATCCCAATGAGAACGGATAAATGGAGAGATCCGGCAAGAACACCGCTATGCGATAAAGCACACCTTGCATAAGCGCTAAGCCCAAGAAGATGTTCGCGTAGGTCCAATGTGGACGCATACTTTTCAGGATTAGAGAGTTACAAATGAGTATGAACCAGAAGACCAGAGCTCGTATGCAGATGGATTGAAAATAATACCCATACGGCCCCATTACCAAGAATGGTAAAAGCAGCAGTAGGAAGGCGAGGATCGGATAGCGAAGGACCCCTAGGCGCTCAACAAAAGAAGTAATTTTATTAGCCCATCGGGTGATCGGATCGCTCAGGGGAGTCCAGGTTGCGAGGAGGGTTGCTATCTCAACAACCAGTACTATTCCACCCAGGAGAAGTGCCAGCCTCCACTTCCACGATACCGGCAGGATCTGAATCTCAAGAGCATAGCGGAATTGATCAACGACAGCCCACAGTGTCAGGAAAATGGTTACGATGAGGATAAATCGCAACCCGGCGAGGCGATCGCTCAGAGAGTTCTGCACACTCATGGTCCTCTATCTATGGAGAAGAATCCACTTCAACCCCGGCTTCAACACTCCCGTTTGCACTTGAGAGAATGGCCGGGAGGAAAAACGCCCCGGGGATGCTGGCGATCATTTCCAACGTCCTCAAGATTAGGGCAAGTGCCAACGCACTTTGGATCGAAACCCCGCCCAAGTTCGTGAAAATATACGAGATGGATATTTCGCGAATGCCCAAGCCGTTGATCGAAAAGGGCATGAGGGTAATTAGATATGTGAAGCTCCAAAGACCTGCGACTATGGGAAATGTGATCGTCTGCCCCATCCCTGTGAGCAGCAACCATAGCATAGAAAACAAACAAGCCATATGTAGCCACGTGAACCCAAAAGCTGTAATCAAGGCTCGCGGGCGACGAATCCACATGACAAACACGTCGATCAATCGGCGAAACATCTTGATGAACTTATACCAGCCTTCAGACCAATTGAACGCTAGAGCGAGGGCAATACCAGAGTTCCTAACGAGATTTAAGAATAAATCGCCTGCGACTGCGTTCGTTTGAATCCATTCGATTAATACACCGAGTCCTAAGGGGATCGCCATCGCCATCCCAGAAAGCCCTACGAGACGATCTGCGGCAATGGATGCAGCACTCCCGACGCGATCTTCTGTGCGTGGTAATGTTCCCGCTAAACGAACGACATCTCCACCGATGGTCGTCGGAAGGAAATTCGCGGCGAACAGACCTGCGAATGTCATCCGTAGACTTTCCGCAAACGATATATTCGATGTTGTAGACCGAAGAAGGGAATACCAACGCGCTCCCACCGAAACCCGAGAGATCACCATAAGGATGACAACCAGCACCAAATTGATTGGGGGGATCTGGCGTAAAGCATCGACGATCTCAGTCCAACCCTGCTGGCTTAGAAGATAAATGAGCAGCGCAATGGATAGAAGAGTGCCAATCACCCTGATGATGTTTTTACGTGAAAAAAAGTCGGGGCGTAGCTTCATGCTTCAGAGCGCGACGGAGCTACGACCTTGCGGATGGAATACGTTGGCTTGGCCTGTGACTCATGATAAATACGGACCAATAACTCCGCTATCAGCCCCATCAAGATGGATTGGAAGCCCATGATCATAGTCATTGTACTGAGCTGAAGTAGCGGTGAACCAAGAATGGAGATTCCAAGCCACAGCCTGCGGACGACGAGGAAGAGCAAAACGAGAACGCTTGGCACGATGAGCAGGATGCCTGCGCCACCAAAGAGGTAGATCGGCTTATGTCCATAGCTGATGAGGAACTTCACCGTAAATAAGTCAAGCAGGACTTTGATCGTACGACTCAAGCCGTATTTTGTCTCACCAAATCGCCTTGGATGGTGTTGAACTGGAACTTCGGTGATGCGTGCCCCCACAGATACTGCATACGCTGGGATGAAACGGTGCATCTCACCATAAAGGCGGAATCCTTCGAAGACATCCCTTCGATATGCTTTCAATGTGCAGCCGTAGTCATGCAGTTTTACGCCCGTTACTGTCGAGATCAGCCAATTCGCCATCCTTGAGGGGATCGTGCGTGTTATCAGAGTATCTTTCCGATCCACCCGCCACCCGGAAACGACGTCATAGCCTTCTTCTATCTTCTCAACGAGCATGGGGATATCTGCGGGGTCATTCTGAAGATCAGCATCTAAGAGGACTATGATCTCTCCGGCCGAATAATCGAGGCCTGCTGCGATCGCGGCTGTCTGTCCAAAATTTCTGCGGAATTGAATTACGCTGACGATATCGCTCGCTTCTTGAGCAATTTCGAAGAGAATCTCCACACTTCCATCTTTTGAGCCATCATCCACGAAGATGATTTCGTAGGAGATGTCAGCCAA
>CBDTTY010000215.1:0-3266 GCA_965363875.1 uncultured Anaerolineales bacterium | reverse complement strand
TCAGGTCTGCCGGAGAGCATCACCGTCAATGAGGCGATGAGTTTTTTCTGCGCTTATCATGGAGTAGATGCTCGTTATGATCTTTTGGATCGCCTGGGTTTGGCGGAGAAGAGGAACGCACAGTATCACCAGCTCTCAACCGGTCAACAACGGCGGCTTTCACTTGCCCTGGCACTTGCGCATGATCCTTCTGTGCTCTTCTTGGATGAGCCGACCGCCGGGTTGGATGTCGCCACTCGCGTCGAGCTGCACGAAATCATGCGTGAGCAACAAGAAGCCGGCACGACCATCATCCTTGCCACACACGACATGGCTGAGGCCGAAGAGATGGCGGATCGGATCGCCATCCTGCTGAGAGGCCAGATCGCAACCACCGGAACTCCCATCGAGATCACCGCAGAAGGGGCAGGATTAACCAAAGTTTCGGTGCGCACACAGAGCTCAAGCCTTTCCGAACCTGGGGTCTCCTTCCCGGCTGTAAGCCAGCAAGGGTCCAAGGATGAATACAGCATCTACTTCAGCACGGACATCGGACCTACGCTCGCAGCGATTATTTCTCACATCGAAACCCAAAAGGATACATTGATCGATTTGCGTGTTGAGCGCCCTTCGCTTGAAGATCGCTTTCTTGAAATTACATCCCCTGGAGGTGATCGATGACCGCATTCATCAACCACTTCTCTTTCGAGTTCCGGGCTGGAATACGAGATAAGCAGCTCCTGTTAGTGAATTACCTCCTTCCGTTGGGGTTCTATTTTATGATGGCTTTTATCATGCCCGGAATCAACCCGATGTTCCTTGAGTTCCTCATTCCGGCCATGGTCACCTTCGCCGTCCTATCGGCCACGCTTCTTGGCATTCCCGATCCTCTCGTCAAAGCCCGGGAAGATGGCATCTATCGCTCCTACAAGATCAACGGCGTTCCTTCCAGCTCGATCTTGACTATTCCAGCATTAACCACTGTGTTGCATCTGGTCATTGTAGCGGCGATCATCACGGTTACCGCTCCACTGCTTTTTGACGCACCGGCGCCAGTAAATTGGCTCAACTATTTGATTGTATTCCTTGTGATGGCTTTCGCTTCTGCAGGTATGAGTGTGTTGATTGGCGTGCTCTCGTCCAGCACGCGCATGACGGTGATGTGGTCGCAGCTCATCTATCTCCCCTCTATGTTGGTGGGGGGATTGATGCTCCCATCCAGCTTATTGCCCGACACGGTTTTGAAATTCTCCCAGCTCTTGCCGGCAACCCATGCAATGAACGCCTTCAACGCTTTAGCTATGGGGCAAGTTGCGGATTTTAGCCCGTGGGGATCGGTTGTGGCTTTGTTCTTGAGTGGAAGTCTGTCATTTGGGCTGGCGATCTATATGTTCTCCTGGGATAGCCGCAACGAGGGCCGGCGTGGACACCCGCTTATGGCGCTGCTCGTCTTGCTGCCGTTCATTGTCGGGATTTTTATCTTTTGAGAATGAGTGGTGTAGATTAACCCTGTTGAGGGGATTCTGGCATCTTCGTTGTTCGGACAACTTGAAGCACCTGCTATTGAGATCTCTAAGTAGGAGTTTTTCTATCGTGTCATGAAGAGACAAGAGCGAAAGTTACCGGAGGGTTTAATATGGAAATCCCATCCGTAGCACAGCTTATTCCAGTTCTTCAGACTGCTATCGGCCCCATGATCCTGATTTCAGGCATCGGCCTGCTGTTACTGACAATGACGAATCGTCTTGGTAGAGCGATTGACCGAACGAGGATCCTGGTTGGAGGACTTCCGAACACCGCCGAGGCAAAAAGAGAGAAGACCGTGGCCCAGCTTCGAATCCTATGGGGGCGGGCGCGTATGATCCGGCTGGCAATTGCGCTGGCTTCAGTCAGCGCGTTGGCTGCTGCGATTCTTATCATTGTGCTGTTCTGCACGGCATTGTGGCCGATTGGGGCTGCTTGGATCATTGTGGCACTGTTCATGGTTTCCCTGGTTAGCTTGATAGGATCGCTGGTCATTTTTATCCGCGACATCAACCAGTCGCTGGAGGCGCTCAAGCTTGAGCTTGCAGCCGAGGAAGTTATCGCTTCCTAAATACTTAACCCCCAAAGAGCCCTCGGTTGTCCTTATGGAGGCTCACAAAAGTAAGCCTGCAATTTTCATCGATGGAGTTGTAATCGGTTTTTAATTAGCTCGCTGATCCTTCGGGATCGTTTTCTTGGCGTCGATAAACTGCCTGTGTGTCAGGCGAAGGCTATTGGCGATTGCACGAATCTCTTCAGTTTCCTCGTTTGATACGAATCCATCTGCGTTAGCGATGGAGAACAAGATATTTAGGAATTTAGCCCGCTCCTCGCGGTCTGTGGATGTGAAAAACTCCCGCGCCAGGCGGTAATAATCCATATCGGGACCAATTTCAGATACTGCGACCTCCGTGACAAATGCGGCCTCTTCAGAAGTTATCCCCCATTCGGTGATCAGTGAGCTCACGATGGCTTTATATTCGTCGTCGGAAACCTCTAGATCGACATGTGCGACCCGGGCCATCAGTCCGCCGGCTAGACTCAATTTCCTTAAGCGATCCTCTGCGATATCCAGACTTGCATTATCAAGCTCAAGTCTCCGCTGGACCTCGTAGAAGACTTTGTTCTTGATGAAATCCTCGAAGTGCTCCTCACGGTTCGGAGCATCGGACAAGGCGGCTTCTCGTCGTTGAATGGAATTATTCACTACCCGTCCGAGTTGGCTGAAGACACCTGTGTTAGCTGATTCGATTTGGGTTTTAATCTCATTAACGATGGCTTGCTCATCCTCGTTTACAACACCATCCGCCATCATCAGGTCATCGAGACTTTGAAGGGCGATCGATTTATCGCTCGAAGACAGCAATTCATTTTGAAGCTGTTCGACCAATCGTTCTCTTTCAACGGGTCCAACCGGGGCTTCAATGTACATCTCCAGCATCGCCCACTCCCGACCTGTCAAACCGGGGAGACGAAAGAGCAGGTCTTTCAAGCAGTTCACTTCATCGTGTGCTACCTCGCCGTCAGCCCAGGCTGCGGCGATAATTACTTTGCCGAGTGTTAAATAAAAATTTGCGTCAGACATTTTCGCCTCCACTAAGGATTACGCTGGCCATTTCTAGGCCGTTCAATTATAACCAACTAAGGAAGTGCTGGTAGTTCATCCCCGCCGCCCAGGAAAACACAGGCACACCCGCTGTGTAATTGCAGTCCTTGGCTTTGACCAAAACGCTATAGGTTATCCAAGTAAAACCACGGAATTT
>CBDTTY010000214.1:0-3281 GCA_965363875.1 uncultured Anaerolineales bacterium | reverse complement strand
GCCGTTTCAGGGGACATCATTCCCCTTCCCAAGAAAGGGACCAAATCCATGGACGTTTTCATTATTCTTGAATAGAAATCGCTTTTGAATTTGGAGAAAGTACCTATGCGTCATGTCATCCCTGTTACCATGGTGTTGGCAACGTTGCTCTGGGGTTGTGGGCAGCCAACCAATCGAGTGGTTGGGTTGTCCGTAAAATCTAACTATAAATAATTATTGGAGAGTGGTGTATGAGCAGCAACAAACTTGCGTTCCCGAAAGACTTTATCTGGGGGGCGGCAACCGCATCCTATCAAATTGAGGGCGCATGGGATGAGGACGGCAAAGGTGAAAGCATCTGGGACCGCTTCAGCCATACCCCCGGCAAGGTGGAGAATGGCGATACGGGCGATGTAGCCTGCGATCATTATCGTCGCTGGCGTGACGATATTGCCCTGGTGAAAGAACTCGGATTGAGGGCCTATCGTTTCTCGGTCGCCTGGCCGCGCATCCTGCCGGACGGCAGGGGTGAGGTCAATCAGACCGGGCTCGATTTTTACAGCCAACTCGTGGATGCCCTGCTGGAAGTGGGCATCGAGCCCTTCATAACTTTGTACCACTGGGATTTGCCTCAGATTTTGCAGGATGAGGGTGGCTGGCCGGTACGTGGAATCGTGGATGCTTTCACCGAGTATGCTGATATCGTCAGCCGGGCGCTGGGGGATCGGGTCCAGAAATGGATCACGTTGAACGAGCCCTGGGTGAGCGCGTTCGTTGGCTACAGCATGGGACACCACGCGCCTGGCCATACCAATCAGGACGAGGCCATAGCCGCTTCTCATCACTTGTTGCTCTCACACGGGCGGGCCGTGCCAGTGATTCGCGCCAACTGTCCGGAAGCAGATGTGGGCATTACGCTGAATTTATCGCCACAAGAACCAGCCTCCCCAAGCGTTGCCGACAGGAAGGCATCTACATGGGTGGATGGTTATATCAACCGCTTTTATCTGGATCCTCTGGCTGGCCGCGGCTATCCACAGGATATGGTCCAAAGCTTTGGCAATCCGATGGAATTTGTACAACCAGGGGATCTGGATGCGATTTCTGTTCCTATTGATTTCTTGGGCATCAATTATTACTCCCGCGGCATTGCCCGGTCGGACGAAGTCAGTGAGGAAGAGAATGAACCGCGCACGGTCTTCCGGGGTGATGAAGTCACCGAGATGGACTGGGAGGTTTACCCGAAAGGCCTTTTCAACATTTTGGGGCGTCTACATTTTGACTATTCCTTCCCGGATCTCTATATCACCGAAAATGGTGCCGCCTTTGTTGATGAAGTAGGTCCCGATGGACAGGTGGATGATCCCGCGCGCCTGTCATACATCAAGCGTCATCTAGCGATGATCCATAAAGCCATCCAGATCGGTGTCCCGGTATTAGGGTACTTTGTCTGGTCTTTGCTGGACAACTTTGAGTGGGCTTACGGGTATTCCAGGCGTTTTGGGATCGTTTATGTCGAATTCCAATCGCAGCAGCGCACCCTGAAATCCAGTGCGAAATGGTATCGAAAAGTGATGCTTGAAAATGAGCTGGAGGCGACAGCTTAGGATGTGTGTTCCTCCCTTTGTTTGCCGCGTAGAAATTCGAGAGGTGAGATCATGACTCAAACACGTAAACTTGGGCGCTCAGGCATCGAGGTAAGTGCGCTGGGCATGGGTTGCTGGGCGATAGGCGGCCCGTTCTGGGCAGGGGAGACGCCGCTCGGTTGGGGTGAGGTGGACGACGAGGAGTCGATCCGGGCCATCCATGCTGCAGTGGCTATGGGCGTCAATTTCTTTGATACTGCAGATGTCTATGGCGCCGGGCACAGCGAGAAAGTGCTGGCCCGTGCTTTTGCCGACCGGCGGTCGGAAGTGGTCATTGCCAGCAAGTTTTCGAATGTCTTTGATGAAGCGACGAAGCAGGTCGAACGCTCGGACGCATCGCCGGATTACATCCGCCAGGCTTGCGAAGCGTCATTGCGCCGTCTGAACACCGATTACTTAGACCTGTTCCAGTTTCATGATAATGGCTATCCGGCAGAGAAGGCCGGACCCGTCCGTGAAACATTGGAAGGCCTAGTACACGAAGGCAAGATCCGCGCCTATGGATGGAGCACCGATTTCACCGATCGTGCCGAATTTTTCGCTAAGGGTGAAAATTGCACCGCGATTCAGCTTCAACTCAATGTGCTCGACGATAATGCGGCCGTTATCGCCTTGTGTGAAAAGTACGACCTGGCGGCCATAAACCGCGGACCGTTGGCGATGGGATTGCTGTCGGGTAAATACACGGCTGACACCAAGCCATCTCTGGACGATGTGCGCGGCGAGAAAAGCCCCGGGTGGATGAAGTATTTTATGGATGGCAAACCAAACCCCGAATGGCTCAGCAAAATGGAAGCGGTGCGCGAGATACTTGCCAGCGATGGGCGCACCTTACCCCAGGGTGCAATCGCCTGGCTGTGGGCGCGCAGCGAGCAGACAATCCCCATTCCTGGATTCCGCACGGTGGAGCAAGTCGAGGAGAACTGCGGTGCGCTCCAATTTGGCGCGCTGGCCAGCGAGCAGATGCAGGAGATTGAGACCCTTCTGGGGAGGAGCTGAAACTGCCAAACTTCCTTACCGCTGGTACATTTTCTCTATCGTGAGGCTGGGCCGTAGGGAAGGCCTGTCCATAAGGAGATTATGATGACTGAGTACACTCCCAAACCGGAGAACAAATTCACCTTCGGCCTGTGGACGGTCGGCAACATCGGCCGCGATCCCTTAGGCACTCCGACACGCGACCCGAAGATGCCTGCTGACCTGGTTTACCTGCTTGGTGAGGTGGGCGCGTATGGGGTTAATTTCCATGACAATGACCTGGTCCAGATCGATGCCACTCTGGCTGAAGCTGAAACCACCATAAAGGAGTTACGCAAGGCGCTGGATGACACGGGTGTTGTTGTATCGATGGCCATGTAAAGCATGCGTTCCAAGGTATACTCAAATTTGCAGGTCGCTGCGGTGTCCATTGCTGCCTCCTTTATGGCTGAAGGGTTTAGCAGAAGGATACAGTGCAGCGGCTTGCGCGTTCAAGACAAGGCTATCCTTAGCATTTCATAACCTGAAGGTCCTTGGTTCGAATCCAACCCCCGCTACCTGAGATGAAAGCGTCCGAGAGGGCGCTTTTTGAATCTGACATTTGGCCATCAAAGAGATATTTCTCACGGTTCAGAGCCGTGTAGTCCAGTATAGGTACTATAGGCCTCACGGATCCTT
>CBDTTY010000213.1:0-3288 GCA_965363875.1 uncultured Anaerolineales bacterium | reverse complement strand
GTTGGTGTTGGAGTTTCAGTTGGCGTCGGCGTGCTTGTAGGGGTTGGCGTCGGCGTTGAAGTCTCTGCAGGTGTTCCCTCGGTCGGTGTAGGGGTGATAGAAGGTGTAAGCGAGGGGGTGGGCGTGTAATCGAACGTCGCCGTAGCCGTGACGGTTCCAAGTGTTGGCGTAGCTGTCAATGTCGGCGTCGGGGCTGTCGCCGTCGCACAAAGAATAGCGACCTCCGTCGCAGTCGGCTCTACCCCACCCGGGTCCACGTACACGAAGGCTTCTCCGAAGTAGAACATGGATAGGCAATAGTCCTCCTCTGCCAGTTCGGAGGCGTACGCTTTCGCCGAGAGACCATATTTCGTACATGCTCCCCAGATGTTCGCCTGACAGATCTGGCCGAAGTATTCACTGGCCAGGCTCCAATCCAAGCCAAAGTAGCTATTAGCGAAAATAAAGAAAGCCGCGGAGTTCATCCAACTCACTGCTTGCGAGTCGAGGGGGCCGAATCGTTCTGCCAATGTGAGATCGTAGATCCCCTGCTCCAGCCTGGTTGCATAGAAATTATCCATCCCTCGATTGCGCAGTGAGGAGGCCATCATGCGGTTCACCTCCTCTAAACGATAATCAGGGTTTTCGCCACGCAGCCTGATCAGAATATCCAAGGTCGTCGTCCAGTCCCCACGGCTGAAAGCATCCTGCGCACTCGAAAACATCCCCTCATGGGAAGTGAAGTCCGGAGTCGGAGTCGGTGTTAACGAGGCGATTGGGCTTGCGGTTGGCGTAGGCCGGTCTAGCGCGGTGAGCGCTTCACCAAGGAGTTCTGCTGCGCCGGGAAAATTTGGATCAAGGCTCAAGACATACTCGAAGCGTTGGACAGCAAGCTCGAAGTCCCCTGCAAGTAAATCCTCAATGCCCTGGTCCATCTGCTGCTGAGCAGCAGAAGCCGCGGTCTCGGCCTCTGCGACCTCGCGCATGGATAAACCGCTCATATAGCCGCTTACGGTTGCGATTACAAGCACAACGAAAATCAGAGCTGGAATCCCGAGAAACCACAGTCGAGATATTGTCCGCCTTCGGCCCGCTGATACCGTTTTCACTGGCTGTGTGTCATCAAGTGACGGCGGCTCCCGGTTTACGGGATGTTTTTGAGTCAGATCGTTCGGGTCGGAGAGAGTCATACCACCTACCGTTACGGAACGTAGCCGCCCTCTGGCAGCTCAGGGAGTGTTGGGCCAAACGCGCTCTTCTCGACAAAGATATCATCACGCAATATCCGGATTTGATCCGGCACAAAACGCAACACTTGAGCGCCATCCGGTCGAGTATAAAAACCGACCATACTTGGAGGAGCGATGGCGCCTGATTGGATATATTCCTTAGGGACCTTCAACGCTAGCCAGGCCAAGGAGACAATCTGCTCCAGGTTGAGATTCGTCCGTATCCCCGATGCCAGTTCTTGATAGAGAACCGGCGAACGTGCAACCAGGCCTGGGAGAACATCAAATCCTACAACCCTGTCCAATGCAGCAAGGATCACTTGCTGCTGGCGCTCTGCACGGCCGAAGTCCCCGCCGGCGTTTTTTCGTACCCGTGCATAAGCAAGGGCTTCCGCGCCGTTTAAATGGTAGGGTTTCGCCTCCAAGTACGACGATTCAGCGCCTATCGGTGCAATCCTTATGCGCTCCTTCACCAATACATCGATGCCTCCGATCTCATCGATAAGGCGCTCAAAAGTGTGGAAATCGATAACCGCAAAGTATGTGACCGGAACACCTAGGAGGTTTTCAACGGTTTGCTGGGCCAGTGCGGGACCGCCGCCAGGGAGGTTGTAAGCCTCACCAAACATATAGGCAGTGTTGATGCGATTATGGTTGAAACCAGGGATCTCAACCCATAGATCACGGGGAATAGATAGCATCCCCGCCTGTAACGTGATCGGGTCGATAGTGATCAACATCATCGTATCGCTTCTCGGGGCGGAATCAGAGGCGACCCAATCGCGGTAATCCAGACCCATCACCAAGATGGTCACCCGCGAACTCCCGTCCCATGGCTGGGGCTCCGCTTCGAGCCTCACCGCCGTCGGCGTCACACCGGGAGGCGCAGGTCCATCTCCCCCATCTCCAGAAATACTCTGGAACGGGTTCAAGCCCACTCCCGTGTAAGAAGCCGTCAGGTCACGTACGACAGAAAATGATACAAACCCTGCTATCAGCAGAGTGAGAATAAAGGCTGCTGCAAGAAGGCCTATTGCCCAGTTCGCAATCTTCGAAGATCCCTTCGTCATGCTTTTTCATCCTGTCCAGAAGACGCACTAACATACAACCATTTGATTCCAGTTGCAAGGTCGTCTCCAGGTCTGCGCGCGCTTATCCCTTTCACATCCATCCAACTGGGATTTTTAGGGAATGAGCGTAATCTCAGATAAGGCGGGCTATTGTATCAGATCACCGGGCCCGATTCGCTAACTTCAGGGGGGAAATCTGGGGCGAACTTTTTGAAATTATCAATGAAGCGCGATGCTAGAAGACGGTATTTCTCTTGATATTCACTCTTGTTCGGCCAAGAAGAAGAAGGATCGAGCACATCTGCAGGGACGCCCTCGCAAGTGACCGGAACCTCGAAGCCGAATATGGGATCTTTCTTGTATTCCACATCAAGCAGCGCACCAGAGAGCGCTGCGTTCAACAGAGCACGAGTGTGGCTGATGCTGATCCTCTTCCCAACGCCGTAGGGCCCTCCAACCCAGCCCGTATTGAGCAGCCAGGTGTTTACACCATGTCGCTCGATCTTTCCCTTGAGCAAATCCGCGTAGACAGAGGGATGATGGACCATGAAAGGTGCACCGAAACAGGTGCTGAAAGTGATTTCCGGTTCATCTCCTACTCCAACCTCAGTTCCACCTACTTTTGCTGTGTATCCTGATACGAACTGATATAGAGCCTGGCCGGGGGAGAGCTTAGCGATCGGCGGTAATACGCCAGACGCATCACAAGTAAGCAGAATGATATTCTTCGGGTGTTCAGTCATTTTCTCTGGAACGGAATTCTCGATGAACTCCAGGGGGTAGGAGGCGCGGGTATTCTCGGTATGCTCATTGTCGTCGAGATCGATCTCTCGGGTTACCGGGTCGTACACAACATTCTCAAGCACCGTGCCGAATTTACCTGTAGCTGCATAAATTTCCGGTTCTGCGCTGGAAGAAAGGCGAATCACCTTCGCGTAACAACCGCCTTCAAAATTGAAGATTCCCTTGTCGCTCCATCCGTGTTCATCGTCACCAATGAGACTGCGGGT
>CBDTTY010000212.1:0-3293 GCA_965363875.1 uncultured Anaerolineales bacterium | reverse complement strand
CGGCCCGCGGCGCAATTTGTGCAGGCCGCGAGCAAGTATGAGTCCGAGGTCACCGTCGCAAACATCACAAAGGAATCCGCAGCGGTCAATGCCAAGAGCATCTTGCTTGTCCTCACCCTCGGGGTCCAGCAGGGGCACGAGATTGAAATCATCGCCGATGGTGCGGATGAGTGTGAGCTGATCCAAGATCTAAAAGATCTGGTTGAAAACAATTTCAGTGAGGAGGCAGCAAACGCCGCCTCGTGATACGGCAACCCGATTCGTTTCGTAGATGCGTTCGTCAACACAATGGGTTTGCAGCCCCCTGGCTTCAAGAGGGCAGTGCCGGGGGAAACCAATCGGACGCCTTACAAGTATGGCGATGTGATTGATCTTTACCTCAATGGCTTTCTCAACCGCATCCGACACCGAGAGAAGACCGATTGGATTTTAATGGCCGAAGAATTGGAATCTTGATTAGCGAGCAAAGATTCAAGCGGGGCGACTGGGCTCAAAGCCTTAATATGACCATCGAGATGAGAAGTGAAATGAGTACTTCTGAAGAAAATAAAAAACACTTCACGAGTATTGCCCCGGATTGTTATTCCTGTGTCATAAACCAGGCACGCTCGGCGGCTCGTTTTGGAGGACTTAATGAAGAGCAGACCAAGCGAGTTATCACTGTAGCCAAGGCAGGGCTGGAGAAATCTAAAACAACTCCTCTCTTGGTCCAGCATATTATTCGTAATGTGGCAGACGCGGTTATTCGAGAACGTGGTGAATCCCTTGATTTTGACATTTACGCAGATGTAAAAGAAAAATCCAACATCTTGTCTCTTGCCTATGCAGAGAACTTTCAGAAGGAGATTGATGCTAGCGCGTCACCGTTGGAAACAGGGCTGCAGATTGCAGCAGCAGGAAATATTATTGACTTTGGAGTTATAAATCAGGGTTCTATCGATCTGGACAAGGAGCTTCAATCTTTTAATAATATTCCCTTTGCTCACTATGATATTGAGCCGTTTAAGAAAGCGCTGGATGGGGCTTCAACATTTCTCTACATCTGTGATAATAGCGGAGAGATTGTTTTTGATATGCTCTTTATTAAAGAGCTGCAAGGTGAGTACCCGAACCTGCAGATAGTGGCAGCACTTCGCGATAAGCCCATCATCAATGATGCTACACTGGAGGATGCAAAAGTGGTAGGACTTGACCGTCTTGTTCCGACCATCTCCAGCGGCAGTGTCTATCCGGGAACTATCCTTCCCGAAACAACAGAAGAGTTTCAGAAATTGTTTGCTTCTGCAGATGTGATCCTTTCCAAAGGTCAAGGAAATTTCGAGACATTGTTGCCGGTGGCTGATGAGAGGCTCTTCTTCTTATTGCGTATTAAGTGTGAATATATGGCGGCCTTATCTAAGGTTAGTAAAGATAATTTAGTTCTTATTCAAGGATGACGTTCAGCAGCCTCAAGACAACGCAGCAAGCACCTCGCTCAGAGAGTTATACCGACCCTCGGCTCCAGAGAAATCATCTCCCTTGAGGTCCTCGTTTGGAACGACGAGGCAGCGCATGCCCGCGTTCAACGCAGCTTGCAGACCGATGGGCGAATCCTCCAACGCCAGGCAACGCTTGGGATCCACTTCAAGGCACGTGGCCGCGGCGAGGTAAACATCCGCGGCCGGTTTCCCCTGGACCACATCCTCCCGGCAGCGAACGCAACCGAAATATCCCGCTAGACCCATTGCCGCGATCACCTCAATGACGTATCTCGAAGGGCTGTTGGAGGCCACACCCAAAACCAAACCTCGATCCGTAAGAAATTGCATCAGATCGAGGAGGCCCGGCGCCGGAGAGACATCGCGGCACACCCTCTCCGTCCTTTTCAACCAGTAGGTTTCCATTAACTCCTGTGGCGCAAGTGGAAGGTTCAGAACCTCGATCAGATACTCGACCGACTCTAACGGCCCCCGCCCGATCACGTTGCGATAGATTTCTTCCGTGAAATTCTTGCCGTATTGACCGAGTACTTCACACCAAACCTTATAGGCGATCGACTCGCTCTCGATCATCAGGCCATCAAAATCAAAGACAACAGCCTTAATCCCATCTAATTGAACCATATCGTACCTTCACCTTTTCATGCATAAGATCTGCCAATGATAACCCTTTTTCCATTCGCCGCAGACGGAGAAATACCTCAGATAGGATATCCCGGGTGGCTTGCTCCAGAACCCGTTGCGATACTGATCTCCCCTTTCCGGCTTGACAAATAATTCCCCTGTCGTTTAATCGCCAACGTGGTTCGCGACGAATAGTGACGGAGGATAAATCCAGCCGGTCCATATGCCCCTGCGGACCTCCACCCGTCATCAAAAAGGGTATCCATGCGCATCCAGCTCTTTATCACCTGCATGATTGACAGCCTTTTTCCGCAAGTTGGCGAAGCTGTCTTCGAAGTACTATCACTCGCCGGTGCGGAGATCCATTTTCCAACCGACCAGACCTGCTGTGGCCAGCCGACCTACAATGCTGGATACCGCGATCATGCAAAAAGCTTGGCCAAGCGCACCATCGAGACTCTGACCCGGTCAGATGATCCCGTTGTGATCCCTTCCGGTTCTTGTGCCGTGATGATCCGTAAAGAATATTTGGAATTGTTTCGTGAAGACCCTCCCTGGCATCAACGCGCTCAGGCACTCGCCTCTCGCACCTATGAACTCAGCGAGTTCCTTGTCGATGTCTTGGGTCACACGGAATTCCAGGCATCGTTTGATGGGCGGATCGCCTACCATCCATCGTGCCATCTCCTGCGCGGCCTCGGGGTGCAGACCCAACCGCTCGACCTGCTAAATCAAGTCGAGGGAGCCGATGTGATTTCTCTGCCCCCGGATTGCTGCGGCTTCGGCGGCGTGTTCGCCATCGATCACGCCGAGATCTCAAGCGAGATGATGAATCGCAAGCTCGATGCCATCGAAAGCTCGGGCGCCGATGTCGTTGTCGGCGCGGATGTTAGCTGCCTGATGCAGATCGAAGGCGGTCTTCGCCGACGCGGATCGTCGATCCGCTGTGCCCATATTGCCCAAATCATCGCCATGAAGGAGCCCGGACTCCGATGAGACGGCAATTCCTCAAAAAGGCGCATGAGGCGCTGGCGAACCCCACTCTCCAGGAAGCATTGGACCAGAACGCCGAGCGGCGGGAGCGCGGGCGCGAGCGCGCGTTTTCGAGGCTGCCAAACCCAGAACACACCCGCCAGGAAGCCGCCCAGATCCGTCGTCAAACGATCGACAATCTAGAAGAATATCTTGCGC
>CBDTTY010000211.1:0-3295 GCA_965363875.1 uncultured Anaerolineales bacterium | reverse complement strand
CAGCTGATACTCGTGAGGTGTCCATGATGAATGAAGAATTCGTATCAATAGAGCATCAAAACCAGATCGCGATTCTAAAGCTAAATCGAGAGATTACTAACGCAATCAATGGCGACCTTGTCCTTGCACTTGACTCAGCGCTTAAGAGCCAAACTGCAGATCCTGATGTGCTCGGGATGGTGCTTGCTAGCTCAAACAGAAAATTCTTCTCCATCGGCTTAGATATCCCGAATTTATTCGCTCTCGGCGAGGAAGATTTCCGATCTTTCTACCAGTCCTACAACCAGATGTGCCTTGGCATGTTGACTACGCCCAAACCCCTAGTCGCCGGGATTGCAGGGCATGCGATTGCGGGGGGATGTATTTTAGGGCTTTGTTGTGATTACCGATTTATCTCAGAAGGTCACAAGTTGATAGGGTTGAATGAGATTAAGTTAGGGGTTCCCGTTCCCTATGTGGCGGATTGCATTCTCAGGAAACTGATTGGGCATCGGTTGGCGCGTGATGTCATGGATTCAGGCGGGTTCCTCGAACCAGAAGAAGCCTATAGATTAGGTATGGTTGATAGGATTTTGCCTGTGGAAGAAGTGGTATCTCAATCGGTTGAGAAGGCGAGAGAGCTGTCCTCGGACTCTCTGGAAGCATTCACTTTGATTAAGAGCAGCCGAGTGCATGCTTTAAAGAGAGAAATCACGGCGCAATTAGCGGAACGGGAAGAGGCCTTTATTAAGTGCTGGTATTCGGATGATGCCCGCGTACGTTTAAAGGAGGCCATCTCGAAATACTAGGGGTAATGCGTTAGCATCCGGCATGCGGCCAAAATGGAACCGCTGACTCGATAAGGAGCGTAATGACACCTGAGGCGATTCGCAAGATTTTCGATTATACCTATTGGGCGTTTGAACGTGTTTGGGATTGCATCTGCCAACTGACGGATGAACAATTCACACAAGAGCTTGGCTATTCTTCGGGTTCAATTCGCAACCATGTCATCCACATGATCAGTAGTCATCGCCGCTGGGTTAGCCGACTGAAAGGAGATGAAGTTCTTCAACATCTCAATTTTAATGATTATTCGACACGAATTGCTGTGAAAACTAAATGGGATGAAGCAAAGGCTGAATTTCTCGACTATGTCTATTCACTTGACCAGGCGCAATTGGATGAGATGGTTCGTTATGAGATTGCCAGCCGTGATGTAGTTTCAACTTCGCATCGGTGGGAAGTGCTCATCCACCTGGCTAATCATTCCACGGATCACCGGTCTCAGATTCTGGCAATGGTGCACCAACAATTCGGCATACAAACGATTGAGCAAGATATGATCTTCTTCCTGTGGGGAGAGGATGTCAACCAAGGATAATCTATCGTCACAAACTCAGGCTAAGTAATAGTGGTTTTGATGGGTAGTCATTCTGAATCGATTTTTAGAGGACAACAACGTGAGCAACCTGAAAGACCTTACAGGACCAATGCGTCTCCCCTTCATTATCTTAACACCTGCCTGTGTTTTAGTAGGACTCGGGACCGCAGTTTGGTCAACTGGAGAAGTTAATTATAGTTATTTCACCCTGGCGCTTATCGGGGCAATTGCTGCTCACATCAGTGTCAATGCCTTCAATGAATACTTTGATTTCAAGAGCGGATTAGACCATAGAACCCATCGGACCCCCTTTAGCGGCGGCAGTGGCACCTTGCCTGAGAGACCGGAACTCGCGCGACAAGCTTTGAGCGTCGCCATCGTAGCGATAATCATTACAGCCCTGATAGGCTTTTATTTCCTTCGGGTAAGGGGGCTTTCCCTCTTGCCGCTGGGGGCTCTCGGGCTTCTTATTATCATTGCCTACACACCCTGGTTTACCCGCAATCCTGTTCTATGTTTGATTGCCCCCGGATTGGGCTTTGGACCACTGATGGTCATGGGTACCGATTTCGTCCTCACTGGAGGATACTCGTGGACGTCCTTAATTGCTTCACTTGTACCCTTTTTCTTGGTGAATGACTTGCTGCTCTTGAATCAATTTCCGGATATCGAAGCAGATCAAAGTGTGGGTCGACGACATCTTCCGATAATCCTCGGTAGAAGGGTAAGCAGCCTTGTCTACGGCACAATCTTACTTCTAGCTTACCTATCGATTGTTCTCGGGGTCACGCTTGGCCATCTGCCTCCGACAAGTCTGATTGGGCTGCTAACGCTGTTTATCGCTGTACCAGTCATCGCCGGTGTCTATCGTTCCGCCGAGAATGTGGAGAAATTAGTGCCCTTCTTGGGCTTGAATGTGATCATCGATATCGCCACCCCCACACTGGTCGCCATTGGATTGTTTCTAGGATAGGCTGGGGGGGCTGACCACTTGAGGTATTGAGCGACAGGAACTTTCAGGAGTTTCTGACGCGCTGTGATAATTGTTAAAGTGGGTGTTCTTTCCATGGCAGAAATGAATCAACTGAGTATTTCATTAGCGGTCCAGGATTTTCGCCGTGCGCGCCGCAAGGCAGCGCTGCAGGAAGTCTTTGCCCGTTTTACCAGCAAATCTGCTGATCTTCTCTCCTATGAGGAAGTGAGCGATTCGCTGAAGGGCAGGAAGAGTTCAAAGCAGGAATTGAAGGAAATACCGCTGGACGCAATTGTGGGCAGTGTTGGGCGCTATAAGGACTTCACACGTAAATTCTTGCCTTTGCAAGATAGCGACGAAAGTCGGTGGGCAAGGGTCAAAGCGGCAGTTATGGAGATGACGGGGTTGCCATTTATCGAGGTTTACCAGATTGGCGATGTCTATTTTGTGCTTGACGGAAACCATCGTGTATCGGTCGCCCGTCAGCTCGGCGCAAAGCACATTCAGGCAAACGTAACTGAAGTAATTACGAAAGTAGCGATATCACCAGATATTCAGCCCGATGAACTGATTGTTAAAGCCGAACATGCTGATTTTCTAGAGTTTACCCGTCTGGATGTACTGCGCCCAGAGGCTGATATGAGCGTTACCGCTCCAGGTCAGTATCATGAATTAGACCTGCAGATTTCAATCGTTCGTGACTTCCTAAGTAAGGAAAGAAAGAAGGCTATCTCTGAGGAGGAGGCCGTCGTATATTGGTACGATGAGTTCTACCTGCCTGTGGCGAGTGCAATTAGAAACCGAGGCCTCCTGAGAGAGTTTCCGGATCGCACGGTGACAGATCTCTACTTGTGGGTAGCTGAGCACAGAACCGCTTTAGAGAAAGCGTTAGGGTGGGATATCGAACCTGAAGAAGCAGCAAGTGATCTCGCCGAACGGTTCAGCCCCGGGTTCCTTCG
>CBDTTY010000210.1:0-3305 GCA_965363875.1 uncultured Anaerolineales bacterium | reverse complement strand
CAGTGGGTTGTGGATGGGTTACCGGACTGACCACAGTTACTCAATCTCCCAAACAGGATCACCATTAAGGATGCGGCTTATTTGAGCAGGGAAACGATCCGGGTCGAGTGGTTTGCCGAGGAAGCCGTCAAATCCTGCAGCTCGAGATCGCTGCATCTGTTCCTCGCTCGCGTATGCGGTGACCGCGACGACCGGAATTTCACGCAATGCCTCCGAAGCGCGTAATTTACGAAGCGCTTCATATCCGTCTTCGTACGGTAGTCGAATATCCATCAGGATGAGATTGACCTCAGGGAGAGTGTCGGCATACTCAACGACTTCATAGCCGGAGGTTTTCCATTCACAATGAATTCCCATATGGTCAAGCAAGCGGGCCATTAGGACAAAATTTGAAACATTGTCTTCGACGATCAGGATTGTTGTTTCCTCAGAATCACTCGTCACTTTGCTCTACCCCTCTAGGATGCTACGAATTATGTCTTACTGGTGCAAGAAGCGTGCAATTTGCCTCGGGAGATGGTCTACATCGATAGGTTTTTGAATATAGTCATCACATCCCGCTGTTAAGGTTCTTTCACGATCGCCGCGCATTACGTTTGCAGTTATGGCGATAATGGGGGTTTTTTCAAACTGCGCATCTGCTCTTAATTCCTGAGTCATGGTAAGCCCGTCGACTTCTGGTAAATTAATATCCACCAGGATCAAGTCAGGGTGATGCAGCTGTGCGAGTGCAATCCCATCTGCGGCGTTATCGGTGCCAATAAATTGATACCCTGCAGCTTCAAGAATGCGCTTTACAAGGTTGCGGTTATCGAGATTATCTTCAACATACAGAATCGTTCGCGATTTATCAGCCATAAGAGATCAATTCGTATGAAACCCTCCGACCAGCGGAGAGGAATTATAGTCAATGGTGCGCCCATTTGCCAGCAGAGCCCTCGTCGTCACAGCGAGGGCTCTTGAGGAGGAGAACATAGAGCTGTCCATAATTGGTATCTGGAGGCTGTCGGTAGATCTTTGGGGTGCAGGTCGGCTGCTCATTGGCGCCGATTCTCTAGACACCCTTTTCTATAAAATATCCTGTTGTCTCCGATACAACTGTATGGTGCTCTGTGCAATTTCAGCTTAGCATTATTCAATGAGAATGGACCTTTCAATCCACTTACAAATGTGAGGTGAGCAATAAAAACGTACACAACAGCTGGTTTCTTGGATTTCTCTTGAATCGTGCAGTATTAAGGCAAAAACCTCCTGATGATTTCAGGAGGCTTTACGTTTAGAGCGGGCAGCGGGATTCGAACCCGCGACATTCTGCTTGGGAAGCAGACGCTCTACCACTGAGCCATGCCCGCATCACTTTTCCGGATTATAGAAGTGCCTATACTGTCTGTCAAGGAACATGCTTTCAGAGGATCACTAAGGCCAGTAAGGAATCCTACGATGATGCTAGAAGTAAGCGGCGGAGCCAATGGAGTGCGTAACTTACGGCTCGAGTTTTCATATTCACGAAGTGAGCTTCGTAGGATTTGTGCTCCGTATGCTCGTTTCCGGGAAGTAAGACATGGATCATCGCTGTGCTGCCCTCCCGAGAAGGTTTCATCGCTAGCAGTAAACCTGCTTGGGCGTTAGCTTTTTGCATATCTTCTTTCAAAGCCGCAGAAAGAACTTCATCCGATTCGATTTCTGAGAGGTTCTGTTCGCTGGCGATTACCTCCGGGAATTCTGATAATGAAGCCGCAAGGGCTCCATCTGTTCCCGCTTCAAGGAGTGCGAGATGCATTCCCTTTTCCTTCAGCAAATCGACGACGACGGATTCGAGCGTCTGATCATCTTTGCCGTAAATCGCTCTCCCTAAACGTTCCTCGAGCGTCGCCTCGACACTTGAGATCATCTTGTCGGCTTCTTGATTTGTCTCAGCCTTTGCTGTGATACGGATGTCCACACGACCGGGATGAGCAGAAAGACCGACCGTCGGATTGTGGAGCTTCTCCAGGTCCTCGATTATTTGGTCTAACATTGACTCGCCGATACCTACGGTGCGGACGATGAGGCTCTTGATGATGCTCTTTAATCCAAGGCGTTGCTTAAGATAAGGGATGACGTCGTTGACAAGCAGGTGCTGCATCTCGGCGGGGACGCCGGGCATGGAAATAACCACGGAATGGTCAGTCTCAACGATGAAGCCCGGAGCAGTTCCCACGGGATTTTCTATGGGGATGGAACCCGCAGGAATATACGCTTGACGACGGTTGTTCTCGGTAGGAACGCTGCCGAAACCTGAGAAACGCTCCTTGATCTGCTGCCATAATTCGGGTACGAAGATTGTCTCAACGCCACAAGCTTTCGCTATTCCTTCGCGCGTGGGATCGTCAATTGTCGGGCCTAAGCCGCCGGTGGTAATTACCGCGTCTGCGCGCTGCATACTTGCTTGAACTTCTTCGGCGATCCTGTCGATGTTATCGCCAACGGTGCTGGTTCGATAAAGGTCGAGACCGATTTCGCGCAGGGCACGGGCGATATAACGCGTATTCGTATCTACGAGTTCGCCCAGCAGCAATTCTGTTCCAATTGTAATAATCTCAGCTTCCATAGTTCTACACCACGTTGTATTCGAATATTAGTCGATTCTCATCAAAGCGTGCCAGATCCAAGGATGAGATATCCACCGTATGCGATTTTCCCTCCAGGATTCTTTCCGTCATTAACTTTCCGGCGATGGGTCCGTGCATAAACCCATGTCCTGAAAATCCACCGACCAGATAAAAACCATCGACGGGCGTCTCGCCGAAAATGGGATGCGCGTCAGGAGTTACTTCGTATAGCCCTGCCCAGCCCGTTTGGCGCCCTGCCGTTTCCAGCATCGGCATCCGCTCTGCAGCAGCTTGCATGGCGATTAATTCCCATTCTCCGTCAATCGTTTGATCGAAGCCAGGTTTCTCGTCTGGATTCGACATTCCGGTAAGAACACCGTTTCCTTCTCGATGGAAATAAAGTGATTGTGCGAAGTCAATCACAAATGGGAAATCGGCAGGGAGGTCAGGGAGGGGCGTCGTGGTAAGCATCTGTCGGCGGATCGGGGTGATGGGGAGTTCCAAGTCCACCATGCGCCCGATGAGCCCCGCCCAGGGTCCGGCAGCGTCAACGACGACCCTGGTGGCGATTGAGCCCGAGCTGGTCACAACATGCTGAACCTGATTGCCCGTGGTATCAATATCTAGGACGCTGACATCTGTGAGAGCGGTTACGCCAAGCTGGCGGGCGCGCTGAATATAGCCCATAACCACGCTGTTAGGGTCGGCTAAACC
>CBDTTY010000209.1:0-3318 GCA_965363875.1 uncultured Anaerolineales bacterium | reverse complement strand
CCCTACAGCGTGATCGCCCCGGGGATTGCCATGCCTCATGCGCGTCCCGAGGATGGCGTAATTCAAACCGGTTTTTCACTTGTGACACTTAAGAAGCCGGTCACATTTGGCAGCTCGGAAAATGACCCTGTCGATATCTTGCTTGCTTTCTCGGCTTCTGACAAAGACCGCCACATTACTGCCTTGAAGGAGATATCAGTTTTTCTCAGCGATGATGGGTTAATGAGAAAGGTGCGAACGGCAAAAAGCAACGCCCAGTTACTCGATGCCATCCGGGATTTCGAAACAAACAACACAGAATGAAGGAGTGGAAATGATCATAGCGACTCTTTGCGGGATGGGTTTCGGAACCAGCATGTTGTTGAAACTGACGATTGACGACATCCTCAAACAAGAGGGGATGACAGGTTACCAGATCGTCCCCTGGGATCTGGGGTCTTTCAAAGGTCAACGTGCGGATATTGTCGTTGCCCCTACGGATATGAAATCACACCTGAAAGATAGCTCTGCCATTATTGTCTTGATAAAGAACCTGGTAGACAAAGCAGAGATAAAAGAGAAGATTCTCACGGCCGTAAATTCACTGGATGGATAGACCAGGTTCAGAGGAGGCGCTCAACAAAAGAACTCAAGAACGTTGTAAAAGTGTTATTAATCCGATCTAAGCTTGAACAAAGGAGAATATCGAAATGGAATTCTTTAAGATAATTCTAGAGCTCGTCCAGTTGCCTGCTGTGATTCTAGGGCTTATAGCTCTCATAGGTTTACTCATCCAACGTAAACCTGCTGTGGATGTCGTCACAGGGACCATAAAAACAGTACTGGGGTTGCTGATCATGAGCGTGGGTATTGGTGCGCTGATCGGTGCCATTATCCCCATACAATCCATGTTCGAGGCAGGCATACCCGCGGGAGGTTTTACTACCTTTGTAACCTTCGATGAAGCCGTTGTAGGAGCGGTGCAGGATGCTAATGTCGGAAACATAGGTGCAGCCATTGCCTGGACCATGTTGTTTGGATATGCTTTCCACCTTTTGCTGGCCAGATTCACGAAGTTTAAGTTCGTCTATCTAACAGGCCATATGATCTGGATCCATGCAGGCGCATTTGCCATTCTGTTCCACTCCTTTGGCCTATCCCTGTTGTGGACCGTGGTTTTAGCCTCGATCGTTGATGGCCTCTATATGACTTTGGCGCCAGCATTGGCTCAACCAGTGATGCGTAAAATCGTTGGCAATGACGATATTGCTTTCGGTCATGGACAGACACTACTGAATATGGTGTGCGCTTGGGTCGGAAAGCTGATTGGCAATCCCGAGGATTCGGCTGAAGACACAGAGATGTCGGACTCCATGAGCTTCTTCCGAGACATGGCTGTATCTATCTCGCTCATCATGATCATCACAGCATTCGTGGCCGTCGTCCTTGCGATCATCCAGATCGGTATCGGCGGCGTGGAAGAGACTATCAGTGGCGGCCAGAACTGGTTCGTCTACACTCTACTGCAGGCTCTTGGCTTCACCGCAGGCGTTCTTGTCCTACTTCAAGGTGTAAGAATGCTGATCGCGGAGATCGTGCCTGCGTTCAAGGGTGTCGCAGACAAACTCATCCCCGGCGCAAAGCCGGCCCTGGATGTCCCGGTGATTTTTCCGTTCGCTCCAAAATCGCTCATCATCGGATTAATCTCTGGAACAATTGGGCAAGTTCTCGGTATGGTCGTGCTTGCACTAATCGGGTGGCCAGTACCCCTCCCCAGCATGATCGCAGCCTTCTTCGCCAGTGGCGCCGGCGCAATATTCGGCAACGCCACAGGCGGCAAACGCGGCGCTTGGGCTGGTGGCTTTATCTGGGGTTTTGTGGGCTGGTTCATGATCAGCTTCGCATACAAGTTCATGGTTTTCGGCGACCTCAATGCGATGGGAGCCATAGATCTTGGATTTACCGTTCCCGATGCGATCGTTCCTGGCATCCTCATTTGGGTGGTTGCTAAGGTCTTCGGCGCATAAATCAACCCTACTTTAGCAAAGGGGAGGGTAAATCAATCTCCCTCCCCTTTCCAAATTTACCCAACATCATGAGTATTTCACTGGTTGGCGGAACAATTCTCACGCCTCTCGAACAACTCACCGAACATACCTTAATTATCAAGGGTGATGATATCTCTGCCGTTGTCCCCGATCATCTACTTGAGGAGACAGATACTCAGCGAATAGATGCTTCAGGGTTGTGGGTTACTCCCGGTTTGATCGATATCCATACCCATGGCGCCGATGGCCACGACACCATGGATGCCACACCCGAGGCCATGGATGGCCTCGCTGAATTCTTGACCCGGCACGGAGTCACGAGCTACCTTCCGACGACGATTACAGCATCCCGACAAAAAATCCAGAGTGCGATAAACAATATCGAAAGCCTGATTCCCGGGGCTAAGGGAGCCAGGATTGCCGGCATTCACCTCGAAGGCCCTTATCTTAATCCGGCTCATCGCGGAGCACAGACAGAGGCGTTTATCCGCAAAGCTGACCCGGAAGAATATCTGGCCTGGATCGAGCATAAACTGGTGAAATTGATGACCGTCGCCCCTGAAATCGACGGCGTAATGGAGTTGATTGATGCTGGGCAGCGGCATGGCCTCGAGTTCGCCGTCGGTCATAGTGGTGCGACCTATGATGTCATGCAAGCCGCAGCAGACCGCGGCCTGCGGCAGGCTACCCATACTTTCAACGGCATGTTAGGCATCCATCACCGCCGCCCCGGAACTGCTGGCAGCGTACTCACCGATGATCGAATCTATGCGCAGGTTATCGCTGATGGAGTGCACCTTCACCCCGCAATCATTCAATTGATCATCAAAGCAAAGGGCATCAACAAAACGATATTGATATCCGATTCCATGCGAGCAACGGGTCTCGAAGATGGGGAATATGATCTTGGAGGACAATTAGTTCGCGTTGAGCGATCCATTGCCCGCATCCCCTCCGGGAGCTTAGCTGGCAGTACGCTCACTCTCGACGCAGCAATAAGAAACACCATGGACTTCACCTCACTTCCATTCAAGGATGTTCTCCCAATGGCTACTTCTGTCCCGGCAGAAGCAATGGGATGGAATGGACAAGTGGGCGTTTTAAAACCTGGTGCAATAGCTGACGTGGTGTGCTTCGATGCCGATATTGTGCCGCGTTTGGTCTTCGTAGCCGGGGAGTTGATTTACGAAAACAAATAATCCGAGGAGACGATTATCATGAAAAGTTTTTTTGAGGAATACCTGGACGGTGTCATAGGACTCTTACAGAAGATTCGAGATGAAGAAGGTCC
>CBDTTY010000208.1:0-3326 GCA_965363875.1 uncultured Anaerolineales bacterium | reverse complement strand
GCGAAGCAATCTCCTCGTTACTCGTGCGGAGATTGAGATCCTTCGGCTTCGCTCCCCACTCCCTTCGGTCGGGGACTTCGCAGGACAGGCGTCGCCCTGACGGGCTCCTCGCAATGACAAGCACGAGGAATCATTCCCAATTGTGTCATTTCGAGGGAGCCGTGAAACGGCGACCGAGAATTCCCTGTGAGATCAATTGTGTGTATAACTTAATGTTAAACGAGTACCCTCCACATGCACCTTGATTTCTCAAAAAGACACTTAAACATCTTGATGTTCTCGCTTGCAATTGCCGCGACGGTACCTATCGCCCCTTGCACGAAATTCATCTTATAAGTACATTTGAGTTTATAAGATTGCGATTCGAGCGAGGTGTATCGACACAGAGGGAGCTGTAATGACCGAGTCACTGGATAAAGCCGTGGACGAAAAGCGTGTAATCGCGTTTCTGGATCTTGCCAACTTCGATGATGGCGCAGTAACGCGCGGCGGGTGTTTGGTCACCGACGCGATGACGCGTCCGCTCGAATTCTGGGTCAGTGGTGGAATCCACCCGAACAGCATTCAAAAGATGTTGTATGGGGATACGCTGCACGAATACATATGTACCGACCTGATCGGGATTCCGCTCCTCACTAAGCTGGAAACGACCCCAGATTTGATCCTCGTTCGCGACGCAGAGTTCCTAAAAATCCGACTACTCATGGAAGTACCCGTCCTCTGGGTGCGGGCGACCGTCGATGGTCAGTATGTCCTGCAGTCGCTCCCTGGATATGAGAATGAAGCCGAGGCAGGAAGGGATTTGCTGCCCCGGCGACTGCGAGGGCGCAATATCATGGAACCCTTCCTGCGTATTCGCACTGCCGTCGAAGAAGCCCACAATCTAAAAGTCGGCGAGGAGAAGAAAGACTAATTTGTCCCCGCTAAAGATTCAACCTGCTAAAAAGGCTTCGCGTATGAAGCCAGCTCAAGCGTATCCCGCTCGAGGTTCGCGCATCACGCCGACGACAGTACATCCCTTTCCGCTACCCACGCAGGTTTCGCCAGAAATGAGAGGGGGGTCGTTTTCTGTAACCTTGCTCTCCGGAGCCTCTTTGGGGATTGCACCTATTCAAGCAGCTATCTTGCCATCTGAACCCAGCCAAATTGCACCTGGATTGGCGGATGGTCATCAGATCGAGTCCCTTATGGTTGAGTTGGATCAGCCCCAGGTAATGGGCTGCGCTTGCCGCGCTTTACCGAACGCAATTGGGGATGGACCACCGGCGTTGTCTCACTCTGACCGCTCCGATCGCGAACAAAGTCAAATACAAGCGTCGGGTCCTGCCCCGCGGGTAGAAATGTTGCTGCCGTTTCTCGAGCCGAGCGTGCTCAACGCGCAGACGGCGCAGCTTGTCCTTCCAGCGGAACTGCGCGGGTATCAGATCGAAGCGGTCAATGCGCTGTTAGCCCGGGACGCGTTCCTGCTGGCGGATGATCCCGGTACCGGGAAAACGGTCTCTGCTTGTGTTGCGCTGATGGCGAAGTTCCAGAATGGAGAGATCCATAGAGCGCTCTACGTCTGTAATAAGAGCGGACTCCGGCAGACTGCAGGTTTTCTTGCGCAGTGGGCACCAGGATTATTAATCACAGTCATCCAGGGTGATCCTGAATTTCGTAAGCGCCAGTGGAATTCCCCGGCGCATGTGTACCTTGTGGATTATGAGACATTGACAACGGACATCGAGCAGGAACATCTTACGGGTGATTTGCTGCAGTATGATCTCATCCTTCTTGACCAGATTCAGACGACGGGCTTGCGATATCGATCCTTTCCTGGAGCCTACCAGCGGCTTGACGCTCCCATCCGCTGGGCTCTGGCGGGCGCATTTCCGAAGGAAGTTGAGGATTGGGTGGGATTGTTTGCGTTCTTAACTCCAGACCAGGTCAGTGGAGCAGCTGGTATTACGCTTCCGGATATCAGACGCCGCTTCCGACCTTACATCCTGCGTAGGGAAAAAGATGAATTGAAGGATGATCTTCCAAAGCGTGCCAGACAGGAGATATGGGTAGACCTTGATGATGTGCAAACCCGGCGTTATGAGGATGTGCTGGCTGAGGAGCGATACCGGTTAGCTCAGCTCGGAGATGCTGTTTCTACAAGCCATATCGAAACCGCGGTTGATCGTTTGAAACGGGCATCAAACTTCGCGCCCGAATCACTCGGCGGGGCGAAGGTGCGAGCCCTGATCGATCTTGTCGAGCAAATCGCTGCGGCGGATTTGAAAATGGTTGTTTTCAGTCAATTTAGCGAAGGAGGGGTCGATCTTCTCCAGCCCGTCCTCGAGCCCTACGGGGTTTTGAAATTGGGAAAAGCAGCTCCGGAAGAACAACGAGCAAAGGTTCTTGATGCATTTCGGGCTCAGGAACATTGGCATGTTCTCCTGCTCGAGATGGGTACGCGGACGGGAGATGAGGCCTTGGTCGAGGCGACCTATATTATTCATTTTGACCACCAATGGAATCCTGCGGTTCGCGTTAGGGCAGAGATGAGACTCCACCCGCAGATTTTCCGCGCCATCCCCTTAAATATGTATGAGTTCTGGGTGGCGGGGACGATTGACGAGCGAATCCACGCGCTGTTAGCGGAGAAAGGGCTTCTCCCTTCAGATGTTCCAGAGGAGACGCGGCCCACCGAGTTGGAAGGGCGGATAACACTCGATGAGTGGCTCCACCGCATCTTGGGGACCCCGAGCGGGAAAGAACCGGAGCGCATCCCCGTTAAGCATCCGATCGGGACCGGGATTCTCCCGGGTACAGCAATCCTTCGTGATCGTTTGGCGGAGCTATCGCCAGATACGTTGAACGCGGCTGTTGAGACTTTTATTAAAGCCCTTGGTTATGCGGAGATTGAACCTCTCGACGAAGGAGAGGAGGGTGGCAGTTATCTGCTTGCCTGGCGTGAAAGTGAAGGTGAGATCGAGCGGGTGTTGGTACGTTCGATGAGCACTCAAAAAAATGTCGGCATTGCCAAGGCGAGAGCGCTTCTTAAAGCCATGGAGATACGTCGTGATTGTGTGGGGGCTTACCTCATCACGACCTCCGACTTTACTTCCTCCTGCAGGAAATTCGCCGATGATTCTGATGGACGCCTCGCTCTCGTTTCCGGTTCTGAGCTCTATCGCCATCTCCATATCCTGGGACAGTTCTAACCATAGCGGAGGAGTTTGAACCATCATGCCCTCAATTCTGTTTGTGTGTTCTGCGAATCAATGCCGGTCGCCAATGGCGCAGGTGCTTTTCGAAGCATTTCTTGTAGAGAAGGGAGAGCGTGAGGTGTGGAGGGT
>CBDTTY010000207.1:0-3362 GCA_965363875.1 uncultured Anaerolineales bacterium | reverse complement strand
TCTCGGTAGTCGTCTTGCGCGGGATCCCCGAACCAAAAAATTCGCCAGGTCAATAGCCCCTGCTGCAGGAAGTGTTTTCTCCTCTGATCTCCATAAAGTCGCTTGGGGAATAGGCATCACTCGTTGTACAATCCAATAAGACGCCCAAATCAGCGCTTGGAGGAGACACATGATGTCCAATGACGAGCGTATCGGCGAGATTATTCACTACTACCACAAAATTTCGGTTGCCGTCATCAAGCTAAATAAATCCCTGCATATTGGAGAAAATATCCAATTCGTCGGTGCTCACACCGATTTCCCGCAGGAGATCCGCTCAATGCAGATCGAGCATGAGGTTGTCGATGAGGCGCAGGCCGGCGACGAGGTCGCTGTGAAAGTCGATCAGCGAGTTCGGCGCGGGGACACCGCCTTCAGCATAGCGGATTGAAGGGTGCATCAACCCCTCAATTTACTGTTTGGCGGAAGCTTAATCTATGGGGATTCATAGGGCGGGATCTACCGTTACAATGTTGATGGGGCGAATTACTGCACCAGCGGCAGCGCAATAGTGAACGTTGCCCCTTGGTCTGGGCCCTCACTCTCCACCCAGACGCGACCGCCATGGGATTCGGCAATCGCCTTAACAATGGGTAGCCCCAACCCTAGTCCATCATGCTGTCGAGTCAGGTGATCTTCCACCTGGTAGAAGGAGTCAAAGACGGTTTCCAATTCATCAGGGACCAGTCCGATCCCGTCGTCGTGTACGCGTAGCCAAGCTTCATGGCCATGCTGCTCTAGGGTTAACCTTAGTTCCCTTTCTTTCGGCGTGAAGCGGATTGCGTTATTAAGTAAATTAGTTAGGGCCATCGTTATCTTTTGTTCATCAACCATCGCTTCGAGCGTTTCTGGCGGAAGACTGAGTTTAATAGTCTGTTCTCTGGCCGCCACCAACTCAAGAGCCTCTTCATACACAAGCTGAACGATGTGCTGAAGCGGCCGTTTCGATAACACCAGGTTTGCCGATCCAGCCTGCAGCATATTCAAGTTGGTCATATCTTCGATCAATACTCGCATTCGCATGGCGGAGTTTAAGACCGCATCTGCGTATTCAGAGACATCTTCACCTGATAATTCTTTGAGTAGGGAGGCATTACCCAGGATCAAGCCTAGAGGTGTGCGCAGCTCATGAGAGGCAATGGCAATGAAATCAGTTTTTAATTGATCCAGATTCCCCAGCGCATCATAAGCCCGGTTGAGCGCCTCGAGCTGGCGCGCATTGCTGATCGCCACTGCAGCCAACGAGGCAATATTTGTCAGGGTTAGTAAATCTGCCTCATCAAAAATCCCCTGACGCTTGTTTACCGCTTCCAGTACACCAGTCACATCGTCGCGGATCCGCAGCGGCACACCGATCAAAGAGCGCACTGAGAAACGCTCCCCCTCTCCGGTTTCAGGATAACGCTGCCCCGCGGCGCCCAACTCGTTAAGAATGAGAGGTCGGTCCTCTCGAAAGACCGTTCCCGCGATTGACCCCTCCTTCGGTACTGGAGTTTTCTGAAGAGTCTCTGGGGCGGCATCCGTAGCTGCAGCGATATATAGATCGCGGGTTTTATCGCCGACTAACAAAATTGAGGCAGCTTCACTCTCGACCAGGTCGGCTGCAGAGCGGACGATGAATTGAAGCAGGCGATCGAGATCCAGTGTCGAGTTAAGAGTGACGCTAATCTCGACCAATCTAGATAGCCGCACAACCATTTGGCGAAGGCGGGTTAATTCGTCTTGAGTCTGAGTATCCATCGTTTCGTAAGTTTATGTCAGCAAACTATACTTGTCTACAAGACCATTGTCGCTCATAGGCGATCGTTGTATACTTCTTAAGCTCATTAATCTCACGTTCACAAAATAAGGATTACTCCCCATGAAGGTGTCTTGTCTTCAAGAGAATCTAGCCCGTGGATTAAGTATAGTATCACGTGCGGTGGCGCCCCGCAGCACCCTTCCGGTGCTTAGCAATATTTTAGTGGCGACTGACAACGGTCGACTGCGCCTCTCTGCAACCAACCTCGAGCTGGGTATCAGCTATTGGATTGGCGCGAAAATTGAGGAGGAGGGCTCGACAACTGTACCCGCGCGCACTTTTGTCGACTTGGTGAACACGCTTCCTAGCGACACCGTGTCCATGGAGCTTACAATCCGCAATCAAACATTGAATGTGCGCTGCGGCTCTTTCAACAATGACATCAAGTGTATCGACGCCCAAGATTTTCCACCTTTGCCGCCTTCAGAACTCGATGATGGGCTGACGTTAAACGTTGAAAATCTACGCTCAATGATCCAACAGGCGACTTTCGCTGCCTCGATGGATGACGCCCGTCCGGTCTTAACCGGTGTTTTACTTGAGGTCGAAGATGATCAGACGACGATGGCGGCCGCCGACGGCTTCCGCCTCTCCGTTCGCACCGCACAACTCTCTTCCGCACCTTCCAACCAAGTCAGAGCTATCATCCCGGCGCGTGCCTTGAGTGAACTAGCTCGTATCATCAGCACAGGTGATGAAACCATCAGCATGACGCTGCCGGCCAATCGTGGACAGGTGATCTTTCGCGGGACTGATTTCGAACTCGTCTCCCAGCTAATAGACGGAACCTTTCCAGACTACCACAGCATCATCCCCACAACCTTCGCTACTCGAAGCGTGCTCTCAACTGGCGCTTTTCTGAAAGCGTGTAGGGCTGCCGATATTTTCGCCCGAGAAGCGGCTCATTCTGCTCGTATACGTATCACTCCTGGAAGCGACCTCGAGCCAGGAACGATGGAAGTCTCAGCAACGGCCGCCGAAACGGGATCTAACGAGACCATCGTCGATGCCACTATCGAGGGCGAGGCGGTAGAAATCGCCTTCAATGTGCGCTTCCTGGTGGACGTCCTGAGCGTGATCGATACACCTAACGTCGCCATCGAGACGACCTCGGCCTCCTCTCCCGGTGTTGTGCGCCCCGTCGGTCGTGACGATTTCCTGCACGTCATCATGCCCATGCACCTTGGGCGGTAACCAAACCACCGCTTTCAAACTGCTAATGGCTGATTAAGCCCTCGGCTTTTGTCGAGGGTTTTTTTGTAATCAACCAATGTTATTTACCAAACCTGGTCGTTGATCAGCCTCTCTTGAAAGAATGTGCCTGCAATCCAGACAGTGTTCTCCCTAAAGACGCTTCCTGTGCTAAAACAGCAAATTATGTTTAGGGTGAGTGGGGATTATGTGAGAGTACCGCTCGCAGATAATAATCAGGAGAATTTATTTTTGGGAAATGTGAAATCTTCAATGTTTGCTAACGTTGAGATTTTCCTTCGTCTGACCAGGCGTGTTCACCGATGAGAGG
>CBDTTY010000206.1:0-3386 GCA_965363875.1 uncultured Anaerolineales bacterium | reverse complement strand
CTTATTCTTGCCCCCGATCTCCTCAAATCCAGCGCCGAGCGCCATATGGATTGTCCCACCGATCTTTTCATCGTAGAGGATGTTCTTGATGAAGCGATTGATGCGTTTATTCGTCCCGATCGCAAACTCGCCCACATAGCGGGCGCCCTCGTCGACTTCGAGCATCTCCAGCAGGAACGCCTCGTTCTTCTCCGCTGTCGCCTCTACGACCTTCCCTTTCTCGATCGTCAGTTCTATGCCCTCCACCTCACGCCCCATCTCAATTGCTGGATAGGTGAAGCGGATCCAGCCATCGACAGAATCCTCGATCGGGCTGGTGAAGATCTCACCGCTGGGCATGTTGTCGACGCCATCGGCGTTAATAAAAGCCCGATCCTTGATAGATAGGGTCAGATCAACATTCGGACCTTTCACTACAAGTTCATCTTTCCCTGAAAGCCAGTCCACATAGCGCTGCTGCTCGTCATGGATCCTGCGCCATTCCTTTACTGGATCATCAGTGTCTGCGAACATGGTGGAGTAGACATAGTCCTCGAATTCCACCAGGCTCATCTCCGCGTCTTGCGCATGGGCGTTCGTGGGGAACATCGTGACCACCCATTTTAGTTCTCCAGTAGCAGCCCGCTCCATATACCGCTTCATAAGTTCAGCCTGAGCCTTTGCTACGCGGCCTTGCTTCGCTGGATCGATGCTGGTCAATTCCCGTGTATTGGCCATGCTGTATAGCGAAGCCAGGCACTCGAACTCTTCAAAAACCATTTTCATAACTGGCGAGACGGAATCGAGTTGATCGTCGTTGGATTCGGAAAAGCGAATATATTGGGACCCCGGAAAGGATGGCAAGAGATGCGGATACCCACCTGCGCGAAGCACCTCACGCTGGACCGCCAGCATCAACGACTCACTTAATGTGCTGCCGACAACAGCCACACGATCCTTTGGTTTCACGCTCAGGCAGTACTCGACGATTACTTTCGCCAGATTATTAACACGATAGTCAGCCATTCAGTTTCTCCTCCCCAATAATTTCTGCCACACCAGCAGGCTACACTTTAAACTCGCCTGATTCGTAGAAAAGTTCACCATCGGCGAAAATCTGACCGCCGTCGCGCATATCGCAGATCAAATCCCAGTGGATCGCGCTTTCGTTCTTCCCACCGATTTGTGCGAAACCGAATCCGAGCGCCATGTGGATCGTCCCGCCAATCTTCTCATCGAAAAGGATATTTTTAATGAAGCGGTTGATGCGTTTGTTGGTCCCGATGGCAAATTCACCCAGGTAGCGCGCTCCTTCATCTGTGTCGAGCATGCTGATCAGGAAATCCTGGTTCTTCTCTGCGCTCGCCTCCACAACCTTACCCTTATCGAATTTTAACTCTACACCTTCCACCTCTCTGCCCTGGCGGATCGCCGGATAGGTGAAGCGCACCCAGCCATTGACTGCGTCCTCCACCGGGCTGGTGAAGATCTCGCCGCTGGGCATGTTCTTTTTCCCATCCGAGTTGATGAAATCCCGGCCTTCAATCGATACTTCCAGATCAACGTTCGGACCTTTCACCGAGAGCAGTTTCTTGCCCTTCAACCAGTCCACGAGCCTTTGCTGTTCATCGTGAATCTTGATCCACTCGGCGACCGGATCATTCGTATCAGAGAATGTTGTGCCGAAAACGTAGTCTGAAAATTCCTCGAGACTCATCTCCGCATCCTGTGCCACGGCCCGAGTTGGGTACAGGGTTATCACCCAGCGCAGATCGCCTGCAGCCGCGCGCTGCCGGTAGATCTTTGTCACCTCTGTGTAAGCTCGCGCCCGCAGCTGCTGCTTCGCTGGATCGACATTGCTCAAGCGGCGGGTGTTCGACTGGCTCTGGAGAACAACCATCACATCGAATTCTTCACGCACCATTTTGTCAAAACGATTGACGTGCTGGATCTGATCATCATTCCCTTCCGTGAAGAGGATATATTCCAGCGCTTCCGTCTCGGCGCGTGAGCGCAACCCTCCAAGCAGAACGTACGGATATCCACCGGCTGCCAGCGCCTGGCGGTAGACCTCCTCCGCCAGCGGCAGCGCCACCGGCTGGGTGAGAATGCCAACATGATCCCCGGGCTTAACCTCGGTGGAGTAATGGACGAGGGTTTTGGCGAGGTTTGTTAATCGTAAATCAGCCATGAAGTGTTTCTCCTTAAGAATATGTCGCGTCACACAGGAAACTTGATTATAGTCCCACACATTTTACAACCGCCATCCTAAGTGGGTTCATGCCTGGGGGTTAACGAAAATATCGATAGGGTTTTCCAACTTTGGTTTTGGATGGAAAATGGAAAATAATTCATGAATCTTATGGAATTCGACCGACCAGGTAGGATGATGTCCTGATGTGGATTAGACCCTACCATTCACCTTCAAGCACACAACCATCATTCAGAATAAGCTGCAATGAATAGCCCGAGGTACCCGCCGCATATTCGAAGGTTATTGTGATGAAAGTAGATTTTCCTGCTTTAATCGTGTTGTCGACGCCCTCGACCCGATGGAGTTCGCCATCTCCCTCGGCGTCGCCTTTCCAGAGCACTAGTTCACCCAATCGGATTTGTTCGGGTAGACCGTTCGTCAGCAGCGGCCAACCCGGACTTATATCCTCCAGGTGAAAATCCTCACCGGCATTGTCGATCAACCAGGTCACTTCATCCCCTGCCACACTCGGTTTGAAAAGCGCCAACCCCGGGCATGAGCTGGATGTGATCGGTAACGTCGGAGAAGTAGGGCTCGGTCCTGGTTCACTTGTGGCAGGGGAAGAAACCTCCGCCGAGGCGGTCTCGAGGTCCGCTGTAGACGTCCCCTCATTCGCATTTGGTGTGAGCACCGTCGATGCGCTGCCGTCCAGACCGCGCACCACCACGAAAGCAGCAATCGCCAGGACGGGAATTAATGCGGCGATGATCCAGCCGGCACCACGACGCCGAGGGGCAATCTCGGGAGCTGCCGCGGGAGATGACACAGCTTCAACACGTTCGATGTAGGTAGTTGGCGCTGCGGCGATGCGCTCGAACTCCGGGAGAGGTTTCCCGGCCAATGCGGCCTGGTAAGCTTCTTTCAAGGCCCTGACGCTCGGGAATCGTTTCTCTGGCTTTTTGGCCAGGGCTTTGAGAATCACAACTTCAAGATCAGGTGGGAGATCGGGGCTGAAGCGGCGCGGGCGGGGCACCGGTTCCTGGATGTGTGCCAGGACGGTTGCCATAGGAGAACCCGAGTCGAAAGGCAGACGCCCGGTCGCCATCTCGTAAAGAATTACACCCAGAGAATATTGGTCGGAACGGGCATCCAATTGTTCCCCTCTGCCCTGTTCGGGCGATACATACGCCGGCGTTCCCATCAGCATCGAGCC
>CBDTTY010000205.1:0-3423 GCA_965363875.1 uncultured Anaerolineales bacterium | reverse complement strand
CTTAAGATCGATCCCGTTGAGCTCCGGCGAAAAAACGCATTGCAAGTGGGTCACGTCACCAATACAGGTCAATTACTGGGTGAAAGTGTTGGATTGCTGGAGTGCATAGACCGGGTTGAAGATGAGCTTCACAGGATCTCTCCGGAGAACAATCCATTCGAGGTAAAAATCGTTTCGGGACAACCCAACCGCCGCCGCGCCTGGGGCATCGCCGCCGCTTTTAAGAATACAGGGCTTGGTGGCGGGGCACCCGATAAAGCGTCTGCAGAGGTGGAACTCTATCCCGATGGGACGGCGCAGGTGCGCACCTCCTCGGCGGATATGGGACAGGGGTTATTAACTGTCCTGCAACTGATCGCTGCGGAGGAACTTACCCTTCCTCCTGATAAGGTTCGTGTCTTACTCTCCGATACCGGTTTAACACCGGATGGCGGACCCACGACCGCCTCACGCCAAACCTATGTGACCGGAAATGCCGTTCGGTACGCTTCAGAAACCATCCTCCAGGCGGTTCGCTCAACGCTGGCCGAACGCTTTGATGTGCCGCCGGTTACGATTAAATTCATCGAAGGGTTGGCCCATGTCGATGGAAAGCAGATTGAACTGGCTGAAACTATAGAGATAATGAAGGCTGCAGGACAGGAGCCGAAGGCACTCTATGAGTACTGGGCACCGGAGACCCAGCCGCTCGGAACGGGCGGGGATATGCATTTCGCTTACTCATTCGCCGTACAGGCTGCTGAGGTCGAGGTCGATCTTGATACAGGTGAGGTGCAAGTCCTGCGTGTCATTGCCGCTAACGATGTCGGACGCGTGATCAACCCGCTGGGCTTGAGAGGGCAGATCGAAGGTGGCGTGATGATGGGGCTCGGGAACGCGCTCATCGAGGAATTCATTGTTGAGGAAGGTTACGTGTTCACCGATCGTATGGCTCGCTATCGCATCCCATCGATCGTTCAAGCACCGGAGATCATCCCCATTGTTGTAGAACATCCCACTTCTGAAGGACCGTACGGGGCAAAAGGGGTGGGGGAAGTCTCGAGCATCCCGACAACACCGGCGATAACGAATGCGATCAACAATGCTTGCGGCATACGAGTACATACGCTTCCTGTCGATCAGGATTGGCTCGCCTTGGAGTTGGCGAAGGTGGGGGGCGCAAATCGTGAGTGAAACCTTGAAATGGTTGGACTGGGCGCGCGAGATTCAATCCCTCGCTCACACAAGTTTGCACTATGCTCAGAACCCATTTGAGGTGTCACGCTCTCAGCGGTTATTGGAAATCGCGTCAGAGATCGTGGCCGCGAATAGCGAGATGGAAGCCCAGGAGGTGTTGGTAGCCTTTACGGCACAACCCGGTTACATAACGCCGAAAGTTGACGTCCGCGCTGCGGTGTTCCGTGATGGAGAACTGCTGCTGGTGCGTGAAGCAATGGATGGCAGATGGACTTTACCCGGCGGTTGGGCTGACGTAGGCGAGACGCCCAGCCTGGCGGTAGAGCGGGAGGTTAAGGAAGAAACAGGGCTGACGGTTCAGGCCAACCGCATCGTAGGTGTATACGATGCGAATCGCCTGCCCGGAGAACTGCCGCTCTATCACGCCTATAAGCTGTTATTTCTCTGTGAACCGGGCGCTGGGGATCTGAGGCCGAGTGAGGAGACCTCTGAGGTTGCTTTCTTCCCGATTGAAGAACTTCCTTCTCCACTCTCAAGCTATAGGACAGCACCGCGGCACCTCCAGGATGCGATCGCAGCTAGCAATGACCCAGATATTCCAGTAGTCTTCGATTAGGGCGGAGGCGATGATGCTAATTAAGAACGCAAGAGTGGTCACATGGGATGAACCGAATGAGATTCTCGAAGATCATGCCGTTTGGATTGACTCTGGTTTCATTGCAGAGATCGGTCCTTTGGTCGAACTTGCATCGACCGTTTGATGGCGATATCGGACTAATGTGCCGGAAGAATAGCGCCCCTTACACTCGCATTTTGATATATTAGGAAGGCTGGAACTATGCTGTTGAATCGCCTTCCAATTCAGGCGGGTGGGGAATGAGGAACCGGCGTTTCTTAAAAAGGGAGTAATCATGTCCGAGAAAATGATCCTTACACTGGCAATCATCGGCGGCACTGGAAAGCTCGGCCCGGGACTGGCGGCGCGCTGGGCAGGCGCGGGATATCGCGTGGTTATCGGTTCGCGCAAAGCCGAGAAGGCGCAGCGGATCGCGAGCGAATTGAATGAGAAACTCGGGATTGAGACGATTGTGGGCCTGGAGAACGCGGAAGCGGCATCTACGGCGGATATCTGCGTCCTCACCGTGAAAGCAAGCGCCCATGAAGCCATCGTCGACCAACTTAAGGGGGTCTTGGATGGAAAAATCGTCGTCGATACGACAGCACGGGTCGATTTCAAGGATCCCCAACCGCCTGCACCTCCGGCAGCAGCGAGAATGGCGCAGGATCAGTTCGGATCGGAAGTGCGCGTCGTGGCGGCATTCCAAACGGTCCCGGCTCATCGATTGAGCGAGGACCTGGATCAGCCGCTGGATCTGGACGTACTCGTTTGTTCCGACGATCTGGAAGCTGCGCAAGAGGTGATCAAGCTCGCTGAAGGGGCGGAGATGAATGCTTTTTATGCCGGCGGGTTGGATAATGCGATTACCCTGGAGGGCATCTCGGCTCTGTTGATCAACCTGAATAAACATCACGATGTCAAAGCCGCGACGCTCAAGGTCTCGGGGCTGAACACTGGATGAGTCAGCAGCAGCTGACCTTCACAGCACTACCGGAGATCCCTCTCATCCAGCCGGGTGACGATCTCGTCGCGATTACTCTCGCGGGGTTGAGTGCCGCCGGGGTGACGCTGCGCGATGGTGACGTGATCGTGGTCGGGCAGAAGATCATCTCAAAGGCGGAGGGGCGTTTTGTAAACCTTAGGCAGATCCACCCCTCGCCCGAGGCGGATGCGCTTGCGGTTGAGACCGGCAAGGACCCGCGACTGGTAGAGCTTATCCTGCATGAGAGCGTGGAAATCCTGCGGAAGCGGGAGGGTTTAATCATCGTCGAGCATAAGCTTGGGTTCGTGTGCGCAAATGCGGGGATCGACCGCTCCAATGTCAAGAACGAGGAAGGTGGCGAATGGGTACTCCTGCTTCCGGAAGACCCTGAGATGTCGGCCAGAGAACTGCGCGACGGACTTCAGACGGCAAGCGGGGTGGCGATCGGGGTTTTGATTAACGACTCACACGGTCGGTCCTGGCGCATGGGGACGGTAGGGGTTTGCATCGGTGTGGCCGGGTTTCCAGCGGTAGTCGATCTGCGCGGTCAGAAGGACCTCTTTGGTTACTCCTTACGCAGCACTGTGATTGGGCTTGCGGATGAAATCGCAGCGGGCGCATCCGCACTTATGGGGCAGGCGCAGGA
>CBDTTY010000204.1:0-3450 GCA_965363875.1 uncultured Anaerolineales bacterium | reverse complement strand
AGTCATGCTTGACTGTGTATAACATAGGGTTATAATTCAGCCACTGAATTTTAGAAGGAGAACCATGGTGCAAGCGGAGCAATCGGACCGTGAGCTAGGACTGCTTACCGAGATCGAACGCGATCCGGATATTACCCAGGCGGGGCTGGCGACTAAACTTGGCGTTGCCGTAGGAACCGTAAATTGGCACCTCAAACGATTGACCGCCAAAGGGTATGTAAAGGTCAAGCGTGCGGAGCGGAAGAAACTGCGCTATATCATCACGCCGGAAGGAATTGCACTGCGAGCTCGACTGACGATGGCGTATATCGAGAATTCAATGACCCTCTATCGCCAAGTACGAGAAGACGCACGGAGATTATTATCGACCGCACAGAGGGAAAATGTATCCGCTGTGCGAATTGTCGGTGACGGAGATATCGCTGACATATGCCGTTTGACCTGTCTGGAACTGGGCATTCGAGTCGTGGACGGCGAATCAATAGATAATGTGCCCACAATCATGGTCGAAGGTCGAGAGATCAATATTATCGACAACAAGACCGGCGAGATTGGCATACCACACCCAGGCAGTCACATAACGCAGGAAGTATAAAGAGATACCTGCCTGAGGGTCGGTTGCATTGAATGACCACCTGTAAGTGTGAGCGTAGAAATCTAAGAAGAGGTCAAGATGGCGTCAAAATCAACGAACTCAGATTTTTGGAAGGACCGCAAAGTGTGTGTAACGGGAGGCGATGGTTTCCTCGGGTCCTACGTACTTGAAAAGCTAGCCGAGCGGGGGGCGACTCAGGTTTTCGTGCCCAAGATTGAGGAATACAACATCGTCGATCCTGAAGCGGTGAAACGGTTGCTCGCCGATGCGAATCCAGATTTGATTTTGCATTTAGCCGCTAACGTAGGTGGTATTGGAGCAAACCAGGCACGCCCAGCGGAATTCTTCTACGATAATCTCATGATGGGTGTCCAGTTGATGCATGAAGCATGGAAAGCTGGAGTCTCAAAATTCGTCGCTATCGGGACCGTATGCGCCTACCCGAAATTTACGCCGGTGCCTTTCCGGGAGGAAACTCTCTGGGATGGATACCCTGAGGAGACCAACGCGCCGTACGGTCTGGCAAAGAAAATGCTCCTGGTCCAATCACAATCCTACCGTCAGCAATACAACTTCAATTCGCTTTTTTTGATCCCGGTGAATCTTTACGGTCCTGGGGACAATTTCAATTTAGAGACTTCACATGTCATTCCGGCATTAATCCGCAAATGCTTCGAGGCGCAAGATCGAGGCGATGATGAAATTGTTGTATGGGGAGATGGATCGCCAACGCGCGAATTCCTTTACGCCGCGGACGCAGCTGAAGGCATCCTGCTCGCAGCCGAGGGCTACAACTCTAGCGACCCCGTCAACCTTGGGTCGGGTGAAGAGATCAGCATCAAGGACCTGGTGACAAAGATTGTGGAGTTTACAGGGTTTGAAGGACAGCTGGTTTGGGATACCAGCCGCCCCAATGGGCAGCCACGCCGGGGGTTAGACACATCCAGGGCAAAAGAGCGATTTGGTTTTCAAGCGCAAGTAAAGCTTGAGGGTGGTTTGAAACGTACAGTTGAATGGTACCGTAAGGCGCGAGAGAAAGCCTAAGGTTAAGGGAAAGTTGTGAACCAAACGACATCTTCACCTGAAAAACAAGAGGTAGAGAAGTTAACAGTCATCCGACCCTCGCGGGGGTGGGCGTGGATCGACATCCGTGAGCTATGGCGTTACCGTGAGCTCGTCTACTTTCTTGTCTGGCGCGATGTCAAGGTTCGATACAAACAAACCTTGCTCGGTGCTGCCTGGGCGATCTTAAAACCATTCCTGAGTATGGTCATTTTTACTGTGATTTTTTCCGGCCTGGCGAATTTGGATACGGATGGTGCCCCACCCCCTGTTTTCTATTTCTCCGGTCTGCTCCCATGGGTGCTTTTCCAGGACGGCGTTGCTAAAGCGGGGAACAGCCTTGTCACCGGCAGCAGCCTGATCACGAAAGTCTACTTCCCACGGATCGCTATTCCCCTGGCATCCGTCCTGTCCGGCGTCGTAGATTTTGCACTGGCTTTTCTTGTACTTATCGGAATGATGATTTATTACGGTGTCCGCCCTACGGGTGCGGTTTGGACATTGCCCTTGTTCCTTCTTCTAGCATTGGTGACTTCTCTAGGTGTGGGGCTATGGCTTTCAGCGTTAAACGTGCAATACCGCGATGTGGGTTATGTGACGCCTTTTCTTCTCCAGGCGTGGATGTATGCATCGCCAGTGGTTTATTCGGCGACGCTGATCCCGGAAGGCTGGGCGAGAATCGTCTACGGGCTTAACCCGATGGCGGGTGTGGTTCAGGGGTTTCGATGGGCGATCCTGGGTGTGGGGGAACCGCCATCGGGATTGATAATCCTTTCGATCGTGATGGCGATATCTCTTCTCATTAGCGGGATGCTCTACTTCAAACGGATGGAGCGAACATTCGCCGATGTGGTGTAGCGACTGATGAATGATGCAATTAGGGTTGAGGATCTAGGGAAACGGTATCGAATCGGCGGTATGCCGAGTGGGTATCGAACATTGCGAGATGCTCTGGCGAGCAGCCTGCGCCGGTTGAGCCGCCGCGACCCCCCACCATCAAAAGACACAATCTGGGCGCTCCGACACATTAATTTCAATGTGGAGCGAGGACAAGTGCTCGGTATTGTCGGCCGGAATGGCGCTGGAAAAAGCACACTCTTGAAGCTGCTCTCGCGCGTTACGGATCCGACGGAAGGGAAAGCGGAGATCTATGGGCGCGTTGGGTCTCTTTTGGAAGTCGGCACAGGCTTTCACCCCGAGCTCACCGGACGGGAGAATATTTATCTCAATGGCGCCATCCTGGGCATGAAGCGCACCGAGATCGAGCGCAAGTTCGATGAAATCGTGGACTTCGCGGAAGTGCGAAAATTCATCGACACACCCGTGAAACGCTATTCCAGCGGCATGTACCTTCGCCTTGCTTTCGGCGTAGCGGCTCATCTAGAGCCGGAGATCCTCGTCGTTGACGAGGTTCTGGCGGTCGGAGACGCAGAGTTCCAGCGTAAATGCCTGGGGAAGATGAGCGATGTTGCCCAGGAGGGGCGGACAGTTCTCTTTGTAAGCCATAATATGTCCGCAATCCTGCGCCTTACCGAAGAGACGATTGTGTTGGATAAGGGGCAGATCGTGATGCGGGGCCCCACGCCTGAGGCCGTGGATTTCTACATGACCTCGGAAATGGCGCGTTCGGGGGAGCGCCGGTGGGAACCGGGCGACGATTACCAGACCAACAACCCGTTTCATCCGCTTGCCATTCGCGTCCTTGATTCTCAAGGCAGAGTAGCAGATCGAGTGATCTCTTCTGAGGATTTCAGTGTGGAGTTCGAGTATGAGCTTCAGGAGGAGTTAACCGG
>CBDTTY010000203.1:0-3483 GCA_965363875.1 uncultured Anaerolineales bacterium | reverse complement strand
TGGTTCGATGTAGAAGGGGATTTTCTGCGAATAAACACGGTCAGAGGGCGCGTCAAAGATAGGAATATGGCTTCGCGTAAGGAAGTAGCGATTCTGATCATGGATCCTGAGGATCCTTATCGATATATTCAAATCCGCGGGACCGTTGCCGCTGAACGCGAGGAAGATGCTGTCGAACATACACATTTACTCGCAAGGAAATACTTGGGTGTTGATAAGAATCCATGGCATGAGGGACAATCTCGAGTCATCTTCCTTATTCGGCCAGACACTGTGAGCACGATGGGATGAGCGAAGCAACTTCGAATCTCTATCACATTATCCAGGAGCGCCGCTCGATCCGCCGGTTTGATGGCTCTGCGATCCCGCCCGAAACTCTCCAGCGCGTATTGGAGGCGGCAACCATGGCGCCTTCTGCTCACAACTGTCAACCATGGCGTTTCGTGATCCTCACCGCTTTGGATGATAAGCGCTCCCTTGCAAACGCGTTGGGTGAAGAGCTGCGCGAGGACAGGCTGGCCGATGGCGATGACCCCGGCCAAATCGAGAAAGATGTGACTCAATCAATTGAGCGGATTACTAACGCTCCGGTGGTGGTGATCGCCTGCTTATCTATGGAAGCTATGGATGTTTATCCTGATGAAAGGAGGAAGACAGCAGAATATATTATGGCGGTTCAAGGTGTATCCATGGCTGCCCAGAATCTGCTTCTTGCAGCCCATGCTGAGGGGCTGGGTGCATGCTGGCTGTGCGCACCACTCTTTACAAAAGATGAAGTTCGAGAGGAGATGAGCCTTCCCGATGGATGGGATCCACAAGGGTTGATCCTCCTCGGATTTCCTGCAGAGGCGGGGAAGGAACGCCCGCGCCGCCCGATGGAAGAAGTGTCACTATGGCGTTAAAGATTACAGCACTCGCTGGTGGAACAGGTGGAGCGAAACTCGTCGATGGTCTAACTGCTTTATTGGATCCGGATAAGTTGACCCTCGTTGTCAACACCGGAGATGATTTCGAACATCTAGGACTCGCCATCTCACCCGATCTTGATACAGTGACGTACACATTGGCTGGTCTCGCTAATCCTCAGTCAGGGTGGGGCCGGACGGATGAGACCTGGAATTTCCTGCAAACATTGAAAGAATTTGGGAGCCCGGTCTGGTTCCGACTGGGTGATCGAGATTTGGCGCTTCATGTCGAGCGAACGCGGAGGATGAAAGCCGGGCAACCCTTGAGTGAGATAACCAGGATGTTATGCCGCACCTTTGGTATTGATTACATAATTTTGCCCATGACCGATGACCCAGTGCGAACGATCGTTGAGACAGATGATGGCGATCTTCCCTTCCAGGAATATTTCGTAAAGCACTCACATGAACCGCAGGTGCGGGGATTTCGGTTTGAAGGCATTGAGAATGCGAAGCCAGCGCCGGGATTCTTGCAGGCGATTGAGGATTCAGATGCTGTGATTCTCTGTCCTTCCAATCCCTGGGTTAGCATCGATCCGATCCTCGCAATAAGAGGTGTACGTGAGACGCTCGAGGGGAAAATTGCGGTAAGTGTCTCCCCAATCATAGGAGGCCAGGCTGTTCGTGGGCCAGCCGCGAAGATGTTCGCAGCTATGGGAATTGAACCCTCCGCCCGCGCAGTCGCTGAACATTACCGGCAGATCCTGTCGGGGATTTTGATCGACGAAGTCGACGCAGAGCTCGCTCCGGAAATTGAAGAACTTGGGATTAGAACCAAAGTAACGCAGACAATGATGAAGACTCAATCCGATCGTAAAAGATTGGCGGAAGAAGTGCTGGAGTTTACAGCTGAGCTGGTCGAAGTGGAGTCGCGGCGATGACCCTATGGGCGATTGTCCCAGTGAAACCTTTACGGACGGCGAAGTCGCGTTTGTCCGCTGTGTTGACCAAGGATGAGCGTGAGATCTTGAGTCAACAAATGCTGATTAACACTCTCGACCTGCTTCGAGAGGTAAAAGAAATCGAGCGAACGCTTGTTGTCAGCCGCGACACTAAAGCGCTCTCGATTGCTCGGAAACATGGTGCACGGACGGTAACAGAGAATGGTGCACCGGAATTGAACAATGCGTTGGCTCGGGCCACGGTTGTCGCCCAGCAGTACGACATAAGCGGGGTATTGGTCATCCCGGCTGATCTACCTTTAATGAGAATGGACGATGTTGAGAAGTTGATCGGCAGGGCCACAGATCCCCCCGTCGTGGTTATCGCCCCTGATCGTCATGGCAGCGGGACCAATGCATTGCTTTCTTCCCCACCCGGCTTGATCGAGTATGATTTTGGCACAGACAGTTTCGAGCGGCATGTCGCCCGTGCGAAGGCGGCAGGTGTGCGACTTGTTGTATGTGAGATCCCATCCATAGGGCTTGATGTTGACCTTCCGGAGGATCTTGAATATCTGCGCGAAGCCTTTGGTGTCGAGTTTAAGCAAGATCTAGAGGAGAGTCATTCATGAGCATGAATCGTGTTGGTTTATACCTGCAAGATGCCCACGATCTTCGAGATGGGTTGGTCACCGTTCGCTATGCAGAGGAGAAAGGGTTTAAAGCGGTTTGGCAAGCAGAGTCACGTCTTGTCCGAGATGCAATTGTGCCAATGGCAGCTTACGCTGCTGTCTCAGAAAAAATTAGGATTGGGTCAGGAGTAATCAATAATTGGACACGGAACATTGGCCTTCTGGCTGCGACCCTTCTCACACTCGATGATCTAGCGCCGGATCGAATCATCTGTGGTATCGGCGCGTGGTGGGATCCGCTTGCGAAGAACGTTGGCATCGAGCGTAAAAAACCACTCAAGGCGATGCGGGAAACTGTTGAGGTCCTGCGGCGCTTGCTGAATATGGAGCGTGTGACTTTCCACGGTGAGTTTCACAATGTGGAGGAGATAGAGCTCGACGTCGTCCATGGGCGGCGAGAGCCTCGCAACGTTCCGATTTACATCGGCGCTACCGGACCGAAGATGATGGAGTTAGCCGGAGAAATTTCCGATGGTGTAGTCTTGAATTACTGTGTCCCACCGGATTACATCGATCGGATGTGTGAACACCTGGAGAACGGAGCGAAAAAGGCGGGACGTGCGCTCGACGATCTTGACCGCCCACAACTTATCGTGTGTTCTATAGATTACGATGAAAACAAGGCTCTGGATAGGAGTCGAGAATTACTCACGCAGTACCTTGCTCAACAACCGCACATTGCCAAAGCGAGTGGTGTATCTCAGGAGGTCGTGCAGGAGATTCAATCCATCCTCACTTGGCCTGCCACACACGAACAGATTCAGAGTGCGAAACACCTGGTCCCGGATGAGTTAGTATCTCGGATAACCGCTTCTGGAACACCAGAGCAAGCCAAAGCGAAGGTACAGGAGTACCTCGATCATGGAGCAACATGCCCGATACTTTATTCTGTTGGAGGGGATATCAATCTTCTTATCGATACTTTTAGCCCCTTGAAATAATTCC
>CBDTTY010000202.1:0-3513 GCA_965363875.1 uncultured Anaerolineales bacterium | reverse complement strand
GGCGGTCCGAGTGAATGCGATTGTTATGTTTATTTTTGACTTGGCATCTCTACTAACTCTGACACTTCAAGTGAACCGCCAATATCAAGAAAAGGGCAAGCCTTTGCAATCGACAGTGCCGCATCCATAGAATCCACTTCAATTATTGTGTATCCAGACATTGTCGTTGTGCCTCCAGTGGTAACAGTACCATCAGAGTTTACTGTGCTCGTCTCCTTAAGCGGATTAGCAGGACTAACAGCTGAGTCGCCCAACGAAGATATCCAGTCCATATATTTCGAAAAATGCTCCTTACCTTCCTCTGGGGTAGATGGCTGATCGCCGCCTAGATAAACAATAGCGTATTGAGCCATTTGCGTTTCTCCTTTGTTGAAATATCACTTTAACCGCACTTCAAAACAACATTATTCTCATTATGGGAAAGGTTGTCATCGCCAGAATGATTTGCTGAGTCCAGTCTGAATGGCAACCACCGGAAAGCTTGCAAATTCAATTATCTTCCAGCACCAATGAACACTCACGTAGCACACCAAATCAGTGACAGGTGAACAATAATGCCACCAATGTATTATTAGGACTTATTAGGTCTATATTATACATTATATGACGGTTGGCTGCAAGATGTGAGTTCGATTACCGGAGTGTTATGAGGTTAGAGATAGATATTGAAGGAGAGCGAGGAAATGTTGGCCCCTCGCTCATTCGATTGTCGATAGTTTCTCGAGTTGTACCAACGAAAGCCCGGGTTCATACGGCGTTTGCAGGGTCCAGGCGTTATTATCTATCGGGTTGTCCTGAAGATCTTCTAGGGCATGCTCGTGCTGAACGGTGTGGCGATCGGCTCTTGTGGTAAACCGACCAGGAGGATCCTCGCTTGCTCAAAAGTCATTCCACTGAAATCACCAAACGGGGTTCGAGCACGTTCGATCCGGATCGCGGCTTGAAGTTCTGGGCTTCCAACTTCCGTAAGGAGGTCCAGGTAGGCCTGTACGCGGTCCACCATGACCTGTGTGATGCGGACCTTGCCGCCATCACCCTTAACAAGGGCACGTAATCCAGGTTCGAATTGGAGGATGATCACAAGCCCTTCATCCTTAACCGCTGGGTACCTCAAGAGTAAATTACAGAGCTCGGGGTTGTGGTGCCAAAAGAGGTCAATGTAGTAACGCCCCGCTTCTGTAGGCCGCAGGACATCATCATGGATACCCCAGTAGGTATCGACGACCTCCATATAGTCCAAGGCGCGTCCGGCAGTGAAAACCAGACAAATCAAAATGATCGCCAGAATTATACCTAGGACAAGTGGGCGGTAGCTGAATAAGCGTTTCATGTTCTCAAACCCGGCCGTTTCGGATTATCTGAAGTTCCAGGTTATCGATCAGCCTCAATCGTACCGTTTACTCGCTTGAGTTCAAAGAGCTCTCTGGTACTCAAGAGGGAATAACCCACCATCTTTTTTCATGAACACCACTAAGGGATATGCCCCCACCTATCCGTTCGTTACATTTGCTTGACGCTCTTCTAAAGCAGCGTCCAGGACCTTCATCCCCTGGCGAATCATGGTCTTGCTCGTCATGTCGATGAGACGCTGGCCAATGCTGGCTAATTTCCCGCCGATCTGAATATCCCCTTCGTATGCCATCAGCGTCCCATCGTCTTGTTCGGTCAGGTGAACAGTGCCGCTGCCTTTAAAGAAACCCATCCTCCCCTCACCTTCGGCATTCAATGTGCAGCTCTCGGGGGGCAACTCATCTTCAACGAGTATCCTCCCGGAGAAGCCTCCCGAGATGGGTCCTACCCGCAGGTTAATCGCGCCCTCGTATTCAGTCTCCGAGAGCTGATTCAATTTCGTTGTGCCTGGAAGCATCGTCGCCAGGACTTCAGGGTCACGTACCATCGCCCAGACATCCTCGCGAGAGCCGTTAAAAACATGCTCGCCTTCGATCCTCATGCGTCTTGCTCCTCTCCGTGGAGTAACTCGAACAGCATCTGCGGGCTGAGCGGCGATTCGAGAATCTCCAACCCATCGACATCTAGTGCGTTCTCCACCGCCTGGGCGAAGAGCGCCGGGACGGGGATGGCCCCAGCCTCACCGACACCTTTGCTGCCCAACGGGTTCAGCGGTGAACGTGTCTCCTGATGAGCTACCTCGATTCTAGGAACCTCTGCTGCTGTGGGGATCAAATAATCCGCAAAAGAGGCGTTTAGGAGCTGTCCATTGTCATCAAACACCAGTTTCTCGTAGAAGGAATTGCCAATGCCGTGTGCTACACCCCCATGAATCTGTCCTTCTACGATGAGCGGGTTGATTACCGTACCGCAATCTTCGACGACGATATAGCGTTTGATCTCCACCATCATCGTCTCTGGATCGACTTCAACGATCATGGCGTGTGTGCCGAAGGCCGTGGCTCCATATTTCGGACCAAAGTAGGCCGTCCCTTCGAGCCCTGGCTCAGTGCCTGGTTCGACGGCGCCGCGCAGCGGATTGGAACGTTGGGCCAGATCGCCCAGGCTTATAAATCGAGTGGGGACATCCGCCACACGGACGACTCCATCCTCGAGCTCCAACTCCTCTTCGGGTGTTTCCAGCAGCTCACTGGCAAGCTTCAGGACCTTTCCGCGCACGATCAAAGCGGCAGCATTCACCGCATTCGCAGCGACAACTGCCCCGCGACTGGCAAATGTGCCCGTCCCCCAGTGGAACTGTGCTGTGTCTCCAGTCACGAGATGCACATCGCGAACATCCACCCCCAATCGCTCGGCGACGATCTGCGCAAAGGCTGTGAAGTGACCCTGCCCCTGGGTGCCGACACCCGTCGCCGTATTAACCTTCCCGCTCGACTCGATCGTCACCCGGGCGCCCTCGTAAGGGCCAACGCCCGTCGTCTCGATGAACGAGACGACACCGATGCCCACCCGTCGACCTTCCTCCCGCAGCTTAGGCTGCTCCTCCTGGGTGAACTTTTCGTAATCAATCATCTTAAGTGCTTTCTCCATCGCCGGAAGATAGTCTCCACTATCAATGACGAAGGACGCGAAAGCCTGGTCGATGATGAGGTTGTCATAGGGGAATACATCCTTGGGAAGGTAGTTCCGCTTACGGATTTCCGCTCGGTCAATGCCCAACTCCCTGGCAGCGATATCGAGCATCCGTTCGATCACATAGACACCCTGCGGTCGTCCAGCCCCGCGGACCGGCGTGGTGAGGGTCTTGTTGGTGAATACGACTTTCAAATCGGAGCTGAAGTTCGGTATATCGTAGGGCCCCAATGCATGGCACTGGGTATTCAGCGGGATGGTCAACCCGTAAGGATCATAGGCGCCTGTGTCATGCAGAAAATCGTCGCGCAGCCCCAGGATACGTCCATCATTAGTGAGCGCTAATTCGGCATTGTGTACCTGACCTCTTTCCTGCGTTGTGGCGTAGAAGTTCTCGCGACGGTCCTCGATCCATTTGATCGGTTTGCCCATCTTGAGCGTAGACCAGGTGAGCAGTACCTCCTCTGGGTA
>CBDTTY010000201.1:0-3577 GCA_965363875.1 uncultured Anaerolineales bacterium | reverse complement strand
TTCACCTTCTGCTCGACATCGAGGTACCGCGCCCCCGCAACAACATCCAGCGTCAGCCCGGTTTGGTCAACTACGCGGTAGTACCCGGTTAATGTCCAGATCCAGCTCTTAATATCGAGATTTACATCGGCTGTCGCGTCTACTGGCAGCTGAATTCCGCCGATACTCGCGTCACGCACGCCGGTTTTCGAGTTCCCAACATCCATGTAGATTGCGTCGGTTAGGATACCCCAGCGCCCCTTACGCACATCGAACGTGCCCATCAGGATGAACTCGAGATTGTCAAGGATGTTATCGATGGGGATCTCGAACTCGCCGCTGCCGCCAGTCTGCGTAAAGGAGGTTTGCCCGGCGATGTCGGGAAACCAGCCATAGATACTCACACCAAATTCCCAGGACTCGGTCTCACTGGCAGGCTGCTGGGCGAGCGCGCCGGTCGGTAAAAGGAGTGCCATCATTAGAACGGCAAGCGGCAATGAAAAAATACTTTTCCCTGCAGTGGATTTAATGCTTCTTCTCATTTTAATTTCCTTTCAGTGGGTTTATCTGCTTTCATGGTCCATAGTTTCAAATGTATCTGGCGAAATGTATTTAAGGCCCCGGCGTACTTCGCGAATGGCCGGAATCAAATCGATCACCGCTCTCCGCTTCAAAACGAAGCCTTCGATCCCCGATGCCATCATATCGTCAACCACTGATTTTTCATCATACATGCTCAGGATAATGACCTTTATTTTGGGAAAATTCTTCTTGAGCTCCTGTGCAATGTTTGTTTTAGTTGAAACTGGGAGCGAAAGATCTGCCACCACTATATCGGGGGTGTGATGCTCCAAGGCATGCCTGAGCGAAATCTCGTCGGCTACCATGAGAACTGTCTCGACCTCAGTTTCAAGAAGACGACGAATCCCTCCCAGCACATTTGAATGTTTATCGGCGAGAATTACACACCCTTGTCCCATGGGTATTCCTTTCTGGATCCTTCTTTGATGTGTGCTCGTAAGCGCTTCAGGAAATATTTGGGGGTGATAATCAACCTGCCCCCAGACAGTCTCCTAAGCTAAGGTCATCGAGATCTCAAGATTGTGCGAACCGAGTCGATCAATTTGAAGATTCCAAGTTTAGAGTAGCAAGAAGGCGGGGAATAAAACAACTGGGAAAATTACCTGATTTGGAAAAAAAAATTACCTGTTTTAAAAAAAAATTACTTATATGTTACCCAGAAAATTGGGGTGTTATACGGAGATAATGCCGTGTTTTATGGCGTACCGGACTAATTCGGCGCTGGTCTTAATATTGAGTTGTTCCATCATCCTATATTTGTGAAATTCAACAGTCCTTGTTGAAATATTCAAAATGGATGCGATTTCTTTAGCAATCTTCCCCTCAGCCAAGAGTTGTAAAACCTCCCGCTGCCGTGGGCTTATTTTCTTAAATAAATTCTTTTCCGGTGAACCCCCTTCCTGATAGGTGTGGATAAGGTCTCCTGCAATCAGGGGGGTCACATAGGTTCGTCCTTTGATTGCTTCATGGATCGCTCTGATCAACTCGGAGGAGGCCGAGTGTTTCAAGACGAAACCTGAAGCGCCGGCCTCGAAGGCATTTGCCGCATAGGTTGCGTCTTGATGCATGGTTAAAAACACAATTTTAATATTTTTATCGATTTTTTTAATCTGTCGGGCCGCTTCAATCCCGTTAAGCTGGGGCATCGAGATATCCGCCACAATCACATCAGGATAGAGTGTGGAAGCTTGTTCAACGAGCGCTCGTCCATCTTCCACGCTTCCAACAATTTCAAACTCATCTCTTAGAAGGTTCTTCAGCCCCTCGATTACGATTTTATGATCATCTGCTAAAAGAACGCGCGGTTTTTTCATTCTTCCTTCCTCATTAAAGGCACCCTAACGGCAATCACTGTTCCTCTTTCTGGCTGGGAACTAATGGAAAATTCACCATGGATAAGGCTTGCCCGTTCGCGCATACTGGAGAATCCCAGACCTGGTTTTTCCTTTACTTCTGCCGAATCGAATCCAATGCCATCATCCTGAACAGACAACAAGACGTCATGACCAATGCCCTTCAAAGAAACAGAAATGTGGTCCGCACAGGCATGCTTTGAAATGTTGCTCAGTCCTTCTTGGATAATTCGGTATAGAGAAAGAGAAATACCTTTTGGGATGCCCGTGGGGATGTTCTCATGGTTGAAGACGATTTCAATCCCTTCCCTCCTCGAAAAGTTGGTGCATTCCGATTCGACGGCCTTGATTAACCCCAGATCGTCCAGGATGGATGGGTGAAGTTGGCGCGAGAGGTTATGGACATCTTGAGAAATTTTAACAATATCCTTCTTCATCTCACGAAACTTTTCCTGAATAGGGTCCGGTGGATCCACCAACTGCTGTTCGAGTTGTCCGACATCGATCGCAAAAACCGCCAAACGTTGCGCTAAATCATCATGGAGCTCACGAGCTATACGTCTCCGCTCCTCCTCCTGGGCGTGAATCAGTCTCCCTGCGAGTCTCCTGAGTTCATTTTCATTCTGTCTCAGTATCCTCTCGCTTTCTCGAGATGCCTCCTCCGCCTGCCTGCGCTCCAGCGCGCTCACGAAGATCTCGCCGAGAGTCTGCAACCGAGAGAAGTGTTCCTCCGGCCAGACCTGCTCACGCTTTACCGAATTGATGGCAATAATGTGATCAATGGGATCGCCGACCAAGATGGGAATGTTCACATTGGATTGAATACCCCATTCGGCCCAGGTTTGTTTGTCCACGCTCGCCTCAGGCGGTAGATCATCGAGCCTCGAATAGGCCACCACTTCATGCTTTAATATGAGTTTCTCGTAGGCCCAGGGGGTGATCGATATGGGAATTTCGGCCCCTGCGGGAACAGGCGGAATGCCCTTGCCATAAGCAATGTGGGTGATCTGGTATGCGGACTTACCCGGCAATGTCCGAACCAGCCCGGCGCGGTCGACCTGGAAGAATTCGAGAATCTGTTTCAGTCCGTACTCAATCTCAGAGTCCACCCCATCAGGAGAGATGTTCACGAACCTGGCCGAAAGGTCCGACAGCAACTGCTCAAACCGCAGGCGTTGTTGCAGGGCCTCCTCAGCAAGCTTGCGCTTTGTGACGTCCCGTGCAACCGCAAAGATAAGATTTCCCACCGGGGCTGAAGCCCATTCAAGCCAGCGATAGGTGCCGTCCTTGCAGCGGTAGCGGTTATCGAAATGGATGATTTTTCCCTGCGCCGCCAGAGTGGATATCGCCTCCTGAGTCCTCACCAAATCGTCAGGGTGCACGAAGTCAAGAAACCTTTGCGCCATGAGTTTTTCCCTGCTGTAACCAAGCGTCGTTTCCCAGACCGGGTTCAAACGCAAAAAGTGTCCATCGGCATTGGCGATACACAACAAGTCGATGGAAACATTGAAGAAATGATCAAGTTCCTTCGATTTATGCCGGAGCGACTCCTCGGCCGATCTCCTGCGGCGTTTCTGTAATAGCAGTCCGATGATCAGGAGCGACTGCGCCAGGATGAAGACCAGAACGCCGATGGCATAATACCTCAGATCCCATAGGCTGAA
>CBDTTY010000200.1:0-3610 GCA_965363875.1 uncultured Anaerolineales bacterium | reverse complement strand
AGATCTTGGAAACCTGATTGAATGCGATCAGGTGGCCATTCGCTTTATACTTCCCTGCCCCTGAGCCGTTAGAACCTGACTTGTTCCAAAATGTCTTCACATGATCACCACTATCACTTATTCGTAATCCAAGACTTCGCGCACGGTGAGCCTGGCGGCTCTCCTCGCCGGTGCAAGACTTGAGAAAACAGCAATGAACCCAACAACAACCAACCAGAGAAGCAATCCCGAGAAGGAATATTTATAAATGAGCTCGGCTTGCATTACGGCATTCACGACCGCACCCGCAAGAGCTCTGCCGGATGGTCCTGAGAGCAGCGCACCCAACACCCAGCTGATCAGACCCACCACAACGCCTTCAATAACGATGACCTGTCGCACAGAAACGTTGGAGGCGCCAACTGCGCGCAGGACTCCGATCTCGCGTGTACGTTCAAGAACGTTGATTCCTAGAGTCCCCGTTAGACCCAATCCCCCCACCAGAGCCAGAAGTCCGGCCATGATCATCAAAACAACCAGGATAAGGTCGAACACATCGGTGAAATCGCCAAAAATCGCGTGGCGGGTGATGCTCGAGCTCTTACTCAAGCTTGCATTTTCAAAACGATTCTCCAGCTGGAATGCGATCACATCCTGCTCGGCATTGCTGCCGATAGTTTCAAGATTTCCACGGACACGGATCGTATCAACCTGGTTTGGTCTGTTCGTCAACTGACCGAATGAACCATATTCCATATAGATACGAGAACCTGAAAGATGTTTCGAGGTCACACCGATAACCTGGTAGGTTCGTTCTCGGTTCCCGATTTTCAGAGTGATCTCGCTCCCGATTCCTAACCCAGATTCCTCGTCTAGCAGATCATCATTGACAACGATCTTGCTAGTGTCACTGGCTTCTAACCAGCGACCCTTGATCAGCAGCGGGTCAATTGTGACCGCATCATAGGGAAGGCCAACGATCTCGAGCTCCCCGCTTTCGCTTCCATCTTCCCTGACGATGACCCCAATCGACTGCGCCCACCCCTCCGCTGCCGAGATCTCGGGGATTCTCATCGCCTCCCGTTCAACGGTTTGTTTTTTAGATCCATATGGCAAACCAAGGGCGGCATCGAAGGCGACATATCGAGCAACATTCTCGATCTGAACGGTCAACGAAGCGCGTGTGCTGAATACGGCGATAAACATAGCGCCTGCTAGCGTAAGGGTAAGAAGTGTGAATACCAACCGCGCTTTGTTGCGGAAAGTATTCCGCAGAGAGAGCACAATCGGCGGAGCGAGATTGCGAACTTTCATCAATGCCCGATCCAACCAACCACTGCCCTCGGACCCAATTCCATATTGATAGATCGCATCATAAACTGACATGCGGGTTCCGGAGAGAATGGGATAGATCGCCACGCCAAGCGGCATCAGCAAGCCCAGAGTGATCTGAAGCGTCATGACCTGCCAGGAAATATTAACCGTGGTGAGATCAAAGTTGACGAAACCAGCTGCAAATTCTGCGAGCCACCAGGACCCCAATAACCCGAGTGGTAGCGCCACGGCAAGGCCAAGCACGCTGTACGCGAGGACATTGAAGAAGTACATAGCGATGAGTTGTCCACGAACCGCACCGATGGAGCGCATAATACCGATCTGTCTGATCTGCTGAACAAGAATGGCCGATACTGTATTCACCACAAGCCCTCCGCTCAAGAGAACAGCCATAACACCCATAATTTGCAGGATGAGGAGAAACCCGTCAATCTGGTCTTCCGCCCAGTGCTTGCCCGGATCGGAACCCAGCCCGGGGACTCCCATGCTCCCGACCCTGTACCCGGAGGGCTCAATCACCCGATCGCGGATGCTGTTGCCGACCTCGAGAACATGCTCTCGGTCATATTTATTCTCAGCCACAACGACATCGAGTTTATTGTAGTAAGAGGGCGCACCCATCCATCCCAAGCTTTCAAGGGTTACATAGCCCGTAACTTCCCCCAATAGCGCATAAGGCATCCCGTAAAGGTCGTGGACGATGCCCACAACATCCAAATCATAGGCGCGGTCACCTTCCATCCTGACCGTGAGTGTGTCACCGACTGCGAGTCCCAGCCCTTCGGCCGATTGCTTTTCTAAGGCAATCTCACGAACACCGAGCGACATCCGCCCCTCGACGAGGTCCACCCGATTCACTTTTAATTCTGTCAGATCCGGGAAGGCGTTTAGCGAAAGATCGTCCCAGTCCCCCGCACCATTCAAAACCGATGCTCTCTCGACTCTCCTCGCCTGAACGGTTTCCACTTCTCGCATCGCGTCGACCGCGCTGGTTAGGTCTCGCTGAAATGGTGATACATAAATTTCCAAACTCGCTGGATTGCCTTCAGCGAAGGAGCCATAGAGATCCCGCTGCACCATAATCCCCGCGTTCGTGATCATTCCGACCGAGGCGACACCGATGGCGATGGAGAAGATTACCAAAAGAGACCGGGAGCGGTTACTCCAGATGTCTTTCAGGATCTTTATCCAGCGGGTTGGGATATGCAATCTGTATCCTATCTTCTCAGGAGATCTTTAAAGCGCTGCATGAATTCGCTGCGGCACAAGGTTAGGTGAGGGCGCTGCTTCGCCCGCGGAACGCCCATTTGACGGCTCATCGGTTGACCTGCTGATGATGCGCCCATCGGATATCTCTAGAATGCGGCTTGCTCGTTCAGCGATCTCCTGATCGTGAGTCACGATGACCAGTGTTTTACCGAGAGAGACCAGGTCAGAAAATAAATCATAGATGTCGTCCGCGGTTTGCGAATCGAGATTCCCTGTCGGTTCGTCAGCGACAATCACATCAGGGTCATTCGCCAGCGCACGGGCGATGGCGACCCGCTGCTGCTGCCCGCCCGAGATTTTCGACGGCACCTTATACGCGTGCTCACGTATGCCCACTTGATCGAGCAATTGCAAAGCACGCTCACGGCGTTTCGCAAGCGGGTATGTATCGCAGAAGTCCATGGCCAGCGTAATATTCTCAACCAGCGTTAACGTTGGCAGCAACTGGAAAAATTGATAGACCACGCCCAGGTTGCGCCCACGCCAGCGTGTTAATTTTTCATCGCTCATGGAATGGATAGAGACTCCGCCGATCTGTACTTCGCCAGAGTCCGGGCTGTCGATGCCCGTGATCATGTTGATCAGCGTGGATTTACCTGCTCCCGATTTCCCGAAGATGGCGAGGAATTCCCCTTTGTGAACTTCCAGGTTGATTCCCTTTAGCGCTTCGACCCCGCTGGCAGCGGTCGGGTAGACTTTCACCAAATCCTTCACTCTAATGAGAGAACCGTTTTCACGACCGTTCGTACCTGATATTTTGGTTATTTCCATTAACAAAAAACCTCACCGCTGAGTTTTGCCGCATTGAAAACTTCAATGAATCTATACGGCGTGTTTGCATTAAAAAACGATCAACTCACACAGAGCAAAAACCCTGTTGATCGCCGACAAGGTGACCATGTTAACACAGGATAACCGGGTTTTGTATTAGAGTTTCATTACAGTTTCCTTGCGGTTTTTTCACCCATTTAACGATTGCAGATGAAAGGTCCTTCTAAATCATGTCATTTCGAGGAGCGGAGGGCGC
>CBDTTY010000199.1:0-3632 GCA_965363875.1 uncultured Anaerolineales bacterium | reverse complement strand
GTTTCTCTGACTCTATTGATCAAAGGGATAGCCTGCTGGTATGAGCGTCCAGGATTTATCAAATTCAAACTGCCCAGTAATGTCTTGATCGCTGTCAAAATCGCTTGACCCAATATCCTCGATGCCAAAACTCATAACAGAGAAAGAAGGAGGATAGAAGCCGAGATAGGCGTCGGAGAAGCCCGGGCAGGTAAACGTACCACTTACGTCTGCGTCAGGGTTCCCGGTTTCTGTGATCGTCAGGTATATTTCGGCGACGCCGGCAGTCTCAAGGGCGTTTGGGACTCCGGGAGCGCACTCACCTTCGATGCTGATGAGCGCGGTGCTTTCACCCTGGATATTGCACTTTCCATCCGAGCCTTGTATGAAGCCATTGTATTTATAGCCGACGAGACAATCGTCGGCTTTGATCACCGTTCCGTGGAGGGTAACGAGGCACCACGCATCCGGGGTTGTGTACCCCTTGACGAGCATTTTCTCCTTATCACGCCCGGGGCTGAAGTCGAAGGTGTGTTTGAGTTGGAGCTTGAAGACGACCGGCTCTTCGGGGCAGTTCGGGAAGATGATGCCGACGTCTTCTGGCACGCCTCCTTGGTCCACATCATCTCCGCCGGACTCCACCGGGCTACCCTCGCCCCCCGGGGTCTCAATCGGTGCGGATTGAGTGCCGCATGAAGCGATAAGCGGAATCACCAGAAGTATGACAACAATGAGCGTTAAGAGCGGTTTCGATGATTTCATGAATGTGTCCTCCACTCCCCGAAGTAGTTTAAGGATGGGATGCAACTGTATGGGATTTTCAAGGGGATTGCAACTGGGTATCTGGAAGATGAGACCCAAAATGGAAGGTGCCTGCCGCCGACATCATTAATCCGAAGTCGTTAATGCGGCAGGCACGATCCGTCTCCCTTGATTAGCCGTTTCTAATTAGCTAGATCATTAGAAGAATCGGAAATAGCCAAATCCCAGGAAAAGCAAGAGGTAGACAGCAGTAGGCAGCCATCCAACCACATTCATCTGACCTGAAAGCGTTGCCTGGATAGATAACACGAATCCGACCAGGCTGGAGAGGAATAAACTTAGCGTTATGCCGTCTTTCATTGTAGGGTCGGCTACGTCCCTGACGAACCACGCGACTAATCCCAACCCGATCAGAGCGACGCCGAAGTATCGAGCCATTAATGCTTGAGTGTCCCCTGCAGGCAACCCGTGCAGGTCCATAACCGTATTTGGAACTATTACAAAACCAATGGCGTAAACAAGGGCGACGAGTGCATTGAAACTGAATACGTGGCTGAGCTTCATTCTAATTCTCCCTTCGAAGATTGGGGCTTCAGTGAATGAGATGAGATGAACCTGTCCCCATATCGGACCGGATTTCAAGCGCGCATATATTTCTCCTCCCCGTGAGTCGGTTTTCGGGACATTAAAAAACTGCATCCCAAATGACTGCGGGTTAAGTGATTAATTGAGCGATTCTGCTGGTAAAAAAGACAGCAGATCTCCGCCTGCGAAGATAGAAGTGATGGTTTATTTTGAGGTTATGGTTAATAGTACATCAAATACATGTCGAGCGGAAATTAACCGGATTTCTTGGGGCATACTCGTCGACAGGAAAGCCCGGCTCAGAGAAAGAGGAGCACGCCCATCAGGACAAGTGATGCATAGATGATGCGGTTGAAGCGCCCGCCCGATAATGTCTTGTTTGCCCGCCCCCCGAGAAAAATCGCCAGCATGATGATCGGCAGCGCATAAGCGTAGAGCCGCAGAACCGTGGGCGTCCACAGCCCCGCCAGTCCGTGACTGATCAGGATCATCCCTCCCGTCGGCAGGAAGTAGGCCTGCAGCGTCGAGCGAAAGCTCGCCGGCGACCAGCCGCGCAGCGTGCCGTACACCACCACCGGTGGACCATTCGTGTTGTACGCGCCCCCCAGGATTCCGGCTACCAGGCCGAAGGCATAGGCCAGTTTCTCGTTGCGAAAGGTTGGCAGTTTCGGCGCAATCAGATTGTAAAGTCCAAAGGCGATCAGTAAGGCCCCCAGGGCGCCTTTGATCAGCGGTTCGGGAGCGGTCTTGAGGAAGTACAACCCGATCGGGATCCCCACCAGGGATGAGAGTATCAACCGCCAGGCGGCCTTGATATCTACTTTGCGCCAGCCCCCAGATATGAGGATGGTCAGGGCAATCGTCGAGGCGCCAAACGCGGTCAGGGGTGTCGCCACCTGTATGCCGACGACCAGCGCCAGCAGTGGCATGGCGATTAAAGCATCTCCGAACCCGAGTGCGGAGCGTGTGAACGTCGATATAAAAAGGATGGAGAGAACAAGGATGATTATCGTTGTGGGTTCCATTGATAGCCCTTCAACCCCTCATTGAACCAGGTCGCTTCCCCATTTTATCTTTTTGTCGCATGCAGATTTCTCAGCTAATTTTTGAGCGCTTCCAGAGTATCCAGCGCTTCTGCGATCTCCTGCCGGGTAATCTTCCCTCGTTCAAGCTCTTCGTCCGCTCTGCCGAGTAAATCTGACAGAAACGCGGTCCCCTCGTCGATCCCTTCGCTCTTACCACCATCTGTTTCCGTAAAGGCGACGATCAGGTCCTTCGCCAGACCATAATTGCCAGCTTGGCGGTAGAGCGCGTATAAAGCAGCGAGGCGTTCGAGTGATGTCTGGTTCTGAATGCTGAAGCGGACGATAGGCTCGAATGGGTCCAATATCTTGTCCGAAGCCGTTTGGTCTGAAATTTCAACCCCGGCGATGAGGAGTTCGAGCGAGAGATCGAATCTCCATTGAGCTTCCTCTACATCGCCTTCCTTTTGGTAGATCTCGCCGTCCATTTTCAGCAATTCCGCCAGGGAGAGGATTCTTTCTGCGTCATCGCCCTCGTTCGTCGAAAGCAAATCAACGATGTCGCTAACCGGGCTTAAGCTCAGGAGTGAAAGCGGTATGCCAAAGACACGGGAATAGGCATCGGTGATCTCTTCCCTGGCGACCTCGGCGTCACCTTCGAGAGCAACGCCGCGCAACCTTGCCAGAGTAGCCTGAATGAAACTGAAAGAGCGTTTTATGTAGTCTTTTTGAAACATGAGAGGTCTATTATAAAGTCAGCAGTCGAAAGTGGGTTGGCGATTCGAATCCGTTCCACTTTATCGCTGATCGTCGTTGGCGGTCGGCATGGCTATGAATCGTGTACAGGGAACGAACCTGTGACCTTAGGATTAGAGGCACTTGTGTCAGGAAACGCTACGTACCATACTAAATAGATGTTCGGGCAGTATTATATGTCGCAATAAGGATGGTCGTCGTTTACTCAAAGTTTGACGGAAAACCAGAATCAACAATGAGGGCAATGAAATGTCAAGCAAAATTGGAAAAAGGAGTTTGCTTCTATTCATCCTGGTTATCGTGGCTGGATTGTCCTTCGGATGGTTCACTACAGCAGAACATATTAGGGCACGCGGGCTGTCCTATTTCCAAGATGGCAATCAAGTTCAACGGCATCAAGCTGTTCTAGATGGTAATGCTGGTAATCCATGGCAGTATCGAGTGCTTTCAGTTTATGTTGTGGAAGGCCTTATCCATTCCTTCGAGGAGTATGGCGCTCCATACCACACTGCTATTAGTTTCATTTTA
>CBDTTY010000198.1:0-3638 GCA_965363875.1 uncultured Anaerolineales bacterium | reverse complement strand
CGGGAGGTTTATTCCTCGAATATCAACGCGTAGGCGAGCCTTCGACCGGAAGGAGAGCTTACAGACTCCAAACCCTGAATATCTAAAAGTTGAAAACGCTGTGATGCTAGAGAAGAAAAAGCCTGCCGCATTGGCAGGCTCGATTGTCTTCAAGGATAGGTTAGCTTACTTATCTTCCTGATCCATTATTTCCATTCTTTCCGTTCTTGTGCAGGATTAATTCAAGAACATCAAGATTCAGAGGTTTCGGCAGAAAACCAGTCGCTCCGGCCTCCTTCGCTTTCTCCTCAAGATAGTGATCTTGCGTTGCCGTTAGTAGAAAGATGGGCACGTGCTCGCCGTTAGGAACGGTGCGCATTTCCTCGAGCGTTCGTAAACCATTCATTCCGGGCATCATGTAATCGAGCAGCACAAAATCAGGCTGCATAGAGCGCAGCATTTCGACCGCATCTTTGCCTCGATACAGTTCAAGCGTCTCATGCCCGAGCATGGTGACCGCCAAAGAAAGCATTTTTGCGGTATTGATTTGGTCGTCAACGATCATTACTTGAGCCATCTTTGGTGCTCCTTGCCTGGTCCGCGGGTTCCCAATATAAAACCCGTGGGGGTTGCGCAAAGCCAGAGTCCCACGGGATGGTGTGGTTCTAATTCGGTTCCACGATAGCATCGTGGTCGAATTACGGTAACTGGCTGTCATAGCTCAGATGAGCCTTAGACCCTGTAGCTTTGCGTCATCACCTTTCGGTGATTTTGCCATTGTCGTTTCTGGCTACAGTATAAGGGATTTTAGTCTATTTGTGCCTTACAGGTGGCTTTCGAGTAAGACGGCGCTTTAACTAATTCTCAACGCCTCCGGCGGAGATGGTCTTGCTGCGCTCGATCGATTGCAGCGCCAAGTACCGCTCACCAAATTTGTCGATATTCTCCATCTCCGTATCGTACTGATCGAAGTGTCTTTCCTCATCATCGACCAGGTCTTCAAAGACTCTCTTCGAAGCAGAATCTGCACTTGCGCTGCATTCGTTGGCCCACAAGTTGTAATCTCTGACGCTGTCCTGCTCCATCTTGCTGGCTAAGGCTAACATGGACTTGACGTCGTGGATCTTCTGGACCTCCATTGAGGGGACCATCTCAATTTCACCTTTTAGAAATAAAATTCTCTCCGCCAAGCGCTCAACGTGTCCCATCTCCTCGATGCCGGTTCGCTTAAACAATCCTGCCAATAGGTCATATCCCAGATCGTCACAGTGGAAATGGAAATACATATATTGATGGGTCGCATATAGCTCGTCGGCGACGGCTTTATTCAGCAGTTCGATGCTCTTTTCGTGCATTTTCTCTCTCCTTTTCTTTTGTTGAAATCGAGTCCGGCCGTTCACGTTAAATTACTGCTTGGGTTCCTGGCGGTATTGCCATCCCTTCGGTGTCGTGGGGTGGTGAAGAATCTCGCCCGACCGCTCCAAATGACATCTGAGCAGTTAAGGAATATCTTCAAACTCTGACAGTGCCCCGTAAGCGACTCCAACCATGCTCGGGCCGGTGTGAGCACCCAGCACAAGAGACATGGGGCTAACCGGCAGCCACGTGCAATCGAATTGTTCATCTACAAGCTCGCGCAGCATAGCCGCACCTTCGGGGTTGAATGAGTGGAGCACTTGTACTCTCAAAGCACTGCCGGGCTCATGTTGCTTGGTCATAAGGTCAACCAGTCCCTTAACCGCGCCCTTGAATGTTCGCACCTGTCCATGTTGGTCATACGTCCCATTCACTTTTTCAACACCGATAAGCGGTTTGATATTCAGCGCTGTGGCAATTAACCCTTTCATATGACTGATACGCCCGCCATGGATCAAGTATTTGAGCTCTTTTAGCGTATATAAACTATCACTGGCTATGCCGATACGCTCCATCAAAGCTATAACCTTATCCATTGGCCAGCCTGCTTTCAACGCTCTGGCTGCAGCTTCAACCTGCCACCCACCAGCAGCGGACAATGTCTTCGTATCGATCACAGTGATGTTGGCTTCAGGGACGAGTTCTGCACCCGCCGTAGCAGAGTTGAATGTTCCGCTTAGACCTGAGGACATATGGATAGAAAGGATGTCCTCACCCGTTGCTGCAATCTTCTTGTATAGTTCCGCAAATTCTCCAGCGGAGGGCTGAGATGTTGTGGGAAGGTTGCCCGAAGCCTCGAGTAATGGGTAGAAAGCCTCTGGTTGGATATCCACCCGTTCTTTATAGGACTTTCCATCAAGCGTAACTGTTAAAGGAACAACGTGGATGTTCAAGGATGATAGTTGTTCTTGGGTCAGGCTCAGATCTGTTCCGCTATCCGTCACGATTTGCATCTCTACATCTCCTTATTCTGGTTTACAGAGGGCGATATTCTATGATCAGAAAGTTATGAGAAAGTTCCGAATCAAGGAGTTTGTGAAGAGGGCAAAATGGGGATAGTATTCCGGTCTCCCAATTGTGACAGTAGTTCTTTTTGTTCTCCACCTTTATATGTCATCAATAATTGTAAACGATCTATAGCGCGGCCGGGTGTTTTTGGATCTGTTGAAGGCTCAGCTCGTCATAATATCGATATACCCATCGGTTTGACCAGCCCATCAATATCGTTTGTCGCATGATCTCTTGCACGTCTTGGCGGGTTATCTTTACTTCATCGCGTATGACTTCGATATTCGTCCGACATACGGTTAATGTTTTTACTGCAAAAAAAAGCGGCCACATGCAAGCCAGGCGGATCCGCTGCAAGTGTCGAGGGAATGCAGCAATGTAGGCTAGGCTATGATATAGATGTTCTTCGGCTTTCACCGCGAGCATGTTTACCACACGAAAGGCTGTATCCTCGTAGTGAGGAGAGAAGAACTGGTCGCGTGTAATCCCAACTTGATCTAGATAGGTGCGCGGCACAAATACCCAACCGCGCTCATAATCCTTACGTAAACCGCGGATAATGTTGACGGTTTGTAAACCCAGACCAAATTCTCTGGCCAGAGGTAATAATGCATCTTTATGCTGCCGGATTGGGGAGGAATACCAGGCGAAAATGTCGGTCAGTAGATAGCCAACCTTTCCGGCTACCTGGTGCATGTAGTCATCCATCTCTTCGACGGTTTCAATGAAGGGTCCTTGCTGTTGCCAACGCGCCATTCCCATTGCGGACTGGGCACATCGATGAGCTGTGAATTCTTGAACTTCGGGAGGCATGATTCGCAAGTGTTCGATTAGATCATCCGCATGTTGGGCAACATAAACCTCGGGATCCGTGCTGTCTAGGTCGGAGATCCTCTCAACGAGCTCTTCCGCCCGGTTATTGCCTTCTAGTATTTGAGCCCATAACTCAAGCAGCATAACTTTCCGATTAACGTCTAATTCAGGGTGGTCTTCCAGACAATCGGAGACACGAAACAGCAAGTAGGCGAGACCAACAGAATCCCTCAGGACTCTGGGGAGGAATCTTATGGATAAGGCAAATGTCCGGCTTACCTTATCAAGCATTTGTCCATACTGTTTCATAAAGCTGTCCCATTTGGTTAGATGACGTTTCCTGAATGAATGCTTCGGGAATTTTAATTGTAACTGCACGGGCAAGCCTTGTGCAAGTCGCAAGACGTAGGAAGTAGTAACTA
>CBDTTY010000197.1:0-3667 GCA_965363875.1 uncultured Anaerolineales bacterium | reverse complement strand
GCGCGTAAACCTCCCGCAAGTTCGAAACCTGCGGGAGGTGGGATAGTACTGAGCCCGGAGGTTCAGCTCCGGGCGGAGACGAGCAGCCTATTTACGCTTGATTTGGAGCAGGGCCAGAGCATTACCCCATCAAGATGGGTTCATCTTCTCCTGCATCGAGAGCTTCAACGCGTGCTTATATACCTTCTGGATTCGAGCAGCGGCTTCCTGCTGCTGTCCGGCTTCTAGCTGTTGGACGGTTGAGACCAGGGCATTCAGTAGATCGTTATCGATTGCCTTTTTATTATCCTCCAGCAGCTTAATTGCACCTTCTTCATCCTCGATTTCAAGTATGCGTTGAGCGAGCTTGAGACCCTCCGGCATCGATTCTTGAGCGAGAGAACGAAGACGCTGTTCGATCGCTGTCAGACGGTTAATGAGGTCCTCATCCTTCCGTTTTTCAGCATCCTGCAGGTTAGCTTGAAGGATGCCCACGAAGAGATCGTCGATCATCGGCAGCGCTTGCATTAGAGCCTGATCCAGGTCTTCTGCGTCGAGCAAAGTCTTTAAAAGAGCAGCGGATTGTGCCGCTCGGGCCTCTTGAATCCGATCCAACTCTTCTGTAATGTCGAGAATTTGCTGCCGCAATGAAGTAAGGTGTTCCTTATCCTCACCCTGCGACTGATCAATCCTTTCGGTTAGGAGTTGAAAAAAACTGTAGTCCAATGCGGGGCGGGTGAGATTTGCCAATGCCACGACACGATTTTCATCTGGTGCTTCCACGAACAGATCGAGAAGCGTCTCGTGAGTTAAACCCTGCTCGGATAGAGCTTGCAGGCTTTCCGTTGCTTCTTTTACAGCTTCTTCCTGAGCCTTCAGCTTCTTCCCGAAAGAGCTAAACTCGATGATTTTCTCTAACCTGGCACCCATCGCCTCTCTTGCATTCCCATCGCCTGTCGACTGAAGAGCGAGGCTGGCCATCTGGAAAAATGTAGCATTGAACTCGGCGTCGTGTTCCTTAACGAAAGACTCGAATTGATCTTCCGGCAAGGTGAGCACTTCCTCAAAGAGTCGCATGGTGGCTCGCTGCGCCTCGATGTCTTCCTTCGTAATGCCTTCTGCTTCCAATACCCGTTCGACAAGTCCTTGCATCGTCAGGACGGTTTGCGGTTGGAAGAGGTACCCTTTTCGCTCCTCAGGAGGAAGCTGGTCGGAAACACGCTTGATCATCTGACCGATGATTCGTTCCTGGTCGTTTTTCGAAAGGGTTGCTTCTATTGGGACATAGGTCAGTAAAAGCTCATGCAGCGGATCGTGATAGACGATTGGGACTGCGACAGTGCCATCGAATCCGCACACGCCACACTGAATATGGTTGAATGATCCGGAAAGAAGACGAGTTTTTGCACTCGGATCCTGACCGACGTCGATCAACTGCTGGATATGAGCCTGGATAGGTGACTTGCAATTAGGACAATGTGTTTGAGTGGCGCTTGTTACCATATTATTCTTCTGCCTCGGTATCCTTGAGTATAGGTAAAGAGAAACAGATACATGCTCCATTCTTTACGCGGTCATCCACCCAAATTCGACCTTCATGGGCTTCGATTACAGCTTTCGCGAGGAAGAGCCCCAAACCTGCTCCCTTGATCTTCCGGCTGGTTTCATTCGAGCGATAAAATAGATTGAAAATTCTGGGCACATCCTCAACGGCGATCCCTGGACCTTCGTCGTGCACACAAATAACAATTTCGTCCCGTTTGGCTGTCCCGGATATTGTGACTTTCCCTCCGTCCGGAGAGTATTTCACTGCGTTGGAAAGCAAGTTTCCCATCACTTGCATCAAGCGAGTCTCATCGGCGTAGACAATGGGAAAGTCCGAAGGGAAATCTATCTTGAAATCATGCTGATCCGATTGTGTTTTGAAGCGGTCTGCCATCTGTTGTGCGAGGTGATTGAGAGAAATCTGTGAACGGTTCAACTTAAGCGCGCCTGCTTGAAGGCGTGAGGCGTCTAATAAGTCGTCTATCAGGCCGGTAAGATGGTCGGCTTCCTCCTCGATCACTGCTAGGCTATCTTCTACGACCTCGGAATCCCAACGTGCATCCTCTCTGCGGAGTGTGCTGACATATCCCTTGATCAGCGCGACAGGAGTGCGTAACTCATGGCTGATGATGGAGATAAACGTGCTCTTTAATTCTTCTGCCTCGCGAAATTTTGTAATATCGCGCACGGTGGCGACGATGCTTATAAGTTCCCCGGCTTCATCAAAAGCGGGCGCGTAGGTAATGCCTACGCTCACAGCGCCGTCGTCCTTCGTGATCAGGTCGCCCTCTATGTAGATGGTTGCTTGTGCGCTTAGGGGCCAATCGCTAGCTTCTGTATCATCAAGGGATGTTCCTGGTTCTCTGCAGAGCCAACGGATGATCTCTTTGTGTTGTTTACCGATCACGCTATCAGCCTCATAGCCCATTAAACTCGAACACGCCCGATTGAAGCGTGTGAAACGGTAGGATGGGTCGAGGATGAAAATACCATCAGCGGCAGATTCCAATATGGCATCTAGATGATGGTGCTGCTGAGCAATTTCTGTGAAGAGCGTCGCATTGTGAACAGCTATAGCCGCTTGTGAGGCGAAAGCGCTCAGGAGTTTACGATCATCAGCCGAGAACTGGCCGCGGTAGGACCTGAAGACGAAGATAACCCCGACGGTCTCCCCCTTGACGTTCATTGGCAATCCTACGCCAGTGAGTAGGCCCATGGAGGCTGCTTGTGTTATCCGCTGCAAGCGCCTATTGACCTCAGGAAGCTCAAAGCGAGCGGGATCGCCGTGGTCGGGGATATCCGCAAGTAGTGGATCGAGATAGCGCACAAAATCCGGGTTAATTCCGAAGGTTGAGGCGACCCGCCATGCGCCTTCCGTATCACGCAAGGCGATGAGACCTGAACTTCCGCCAAGTATCTCAGCCGAGAAACGAACGATTTCAGCGAGGACGCGATCCAGATCGAGCTCTTCAGTGATCGCTCGGTTGATTCTCAGTAAATAATCGCGCTGGCGGATCCGGAAATCAGGAAGCATTCGCCGCCCTTACGCTTCAGCTTCAGCGGAAGTGATTGCATCTTCGAGCATCTGGAGTCCTTCGTTGATAAGATCCTGTGAGATGTTCAAAGGAGGGGCGATACGGACCGAGTTCTTGCCACTGCCCAGGGTGATCAACCCATTATAGAAAGCTTTATCAACAATACGATCTCGAAGATCAGACGCGGGCATCTTGCTCTCGCGGTTCTTAACAAACTCAATTCCGAGCATCAAGCCTTTACCGCGCACCTGACCGATGGAGGTGTGGCGAGTCATGATTTCAGATAGCGCATCCAAGGTATATTCTCCCACCTCTGCCGCGTTCTCCATGAAGCCGCCTTCAATCAACTCCAGGGTTGCTAAACCAGCACTACATGAGACGGGATTGCCGCCGTAGGTATTCCCGTGCGCGCCCATTGGCCAATCCATTACGCTGGCCCGGGCAAGAATGCCGCCGAGCGGCATGCCTGAAGCAATTCCTTTCGCGAAGCAAACGATATCGGGCTCCACGCCCCAATGTTCGATCGCCCACCACTTCCCGGTGCGACCGACACCCGATTGGACTTCATCGGCGATGAGGAGTATGCCATGCTTGTCGCACAATCTTCT
>CBDTTY010000196.1:0-3679 GCA_965363875.1 uncultured Anaerolineales bacterium | reverse complement strand
TGTTTATCACTCATTTATGTGCTACACTTAATTACGTGGAGGTTCATATGGAGAAGCAGAATATCACTTTAGCACTCCCCAAGGACATCCTTCGTAAAGTAAAGATCCTCGCCATCCACGAGGATACTTCCGTCTCCGGTCTTCTTACGCGTATTCTCGAAGAACTCGTCACGAAGGATGAGGCCTACAAGATTGCGAAACAGAGCCATCTTTCGCTCTTAGAAAAAGGGCTCGACTTCGGCACTGGGGGATCCATCAGCTGGTCACGAGACGGTGTCCATGAACGATAATCGTGAGCTGTTTTTTATCGACACGAATATCCTGGTCTACGCTCACGATGTATCTGCGGGTGAAAAGCGCGACCGCGCGCGTGAGCTGATTCAAACCCTTTGGGATACAGGCATTGGCTGCCTCAGCATCCAGGTGCTCCAAGAATTCTTTGTGACGGTAACCATGAAAGTCGCCCGTCCGATCAAAACCGAGGATGCAGCGAAGGTGATAAAAGATCTAGCAACCTGGAACCTTCATCGGCCAAGCGCAAATGACGTGCTAGGGGCAATCGGGCTGCAGGAACATCATCAGGTTTCTTTCTGGGACGCAATGATCCTTTGGAGTGCGTCTCAGATGGGGTGCTCCAAGCTTTATTCTGAAGACCTCAGCTCAGACCAGATTTATGATGGCGTCCTGGTTGTGAATCCCTTCATCGACGAGCGATAACCAGGCATATGATCCGGGTTTTTCATCAAGTAAGCCACTGACTTAATTACTTCCCTTAAGCGTCCCCCCATTAAATACCTGCGAGCCGCAAGTGAAGCAATCTCCTCGTTTCTTGTGCGGAGATTGCCACGTCACTTCGTTCCTCGCAATGACAATCCGGGGGAGGTCTCCCCTCCATCCACTCTCACCCCCTAAGCCCAGCGTGGCTCCTTCACCCACCAGTGCAACGCAATGAAAGCGAGTAAGTAAACAATTGCGCTGAGCGCAAAAAGCCAGCTATAGCTCATTTTTGCCAACCAGGCGCCGATCAATGGCGCGGCAAGGCTGACAAGTCCCATACTGGAGTTAGCCATGCCAGCGTATGTCGGGCGACGTTGCGGTTCACAGAACTCCATGATCACTAAAATGCCAGAAACGATCATCGCGCCGATGGCGATCCCCAAGAGGGCGAACACACCGTAGTACCAATGCGGGGCAGGTGAAAGCCAGGCCAGGAGAAATGCGAACAATGAAACCAGGGCACCCAGCTCCAGGGAAAGCTTATGCCCGAAACGATCGGCGAGAAATCCAAAAGTCAGGTTACCGACGGTTTGACCGAGCAGCAACACACCTGTGTAGACACCCACTATGCTGTCCGACACCCCCCAGCGCTGCACGGCCGCTACGGTGATAAAACCCGTCCCCATTCCACCCAGAGCCATCAGCGACCTGGCGATCAAGAAACGGCGAAAGTTGTGATCGCTGCGCAGGATATCGGGTAATTTGGCCCAAAACTGGCGGGTGGTTGTCCTCGGCTCTTCGATGGGCTGGACTGGCTCACGGGTCAGGGCGAGGAATATCCAACTTAGGGTGATGCCGACGGCGGCAAAGGTAAAGATGTAGACGAAATTGACCGGGAAGGGATAGGTCTTCAAGATCCAGACGCTAATTGCTGCCCCCAGCATCCCCAGACTTGTGCCGACAAACATGCTCGTGCCAAAAAACCGGCCGCGCCGATCCACAGGGAAACAACGAGCGATCAAATCCTGCCAGGCTGTCGCTATCAGCCCGGCGCCCAGGTTGAACCATGCGAACGTCACCAGGAAAAGCACCAGGGCCGGCGTTGGTGCACGCACAGCGATCATGGGTGCGAGCACCAGAAGCCACAGCGGCAGGCGCTCAAGGAAGAAACCCAGGTTAACGACGACCGGCTTCTTCCGGGCTAAACGTTCCACGCTGTTTGCGGTAAATATCTGCGGCAGGGACCAACCGCTCTGGGCGATGACGGCGGCGATCCCAATCGGCAGTGGACTGGCTGTTAGTTTGCTGATAAAGAGGGGCACGATGGTAGTGGCTGAGATGAAGCTGAAGCCAAACATAAATCCGGCATTATCGAGCAGGTTGACGCTGAAATTCCAGCGGTAGTTGCGCTCCACATCGGCGGCGACTTCTTCATCACTGCGCGCGGGAACGGGTCGGCTCGTTTGCAGCAGCCAGCGTAGCGTTCCTTTGATCCCTGTTAAACGATGAATACGATAAGGCATACGAACCTCGAATTAAGTATAGGCGGGCGAGCTGGTTTCGACCTGGAGAAGATGCTTCTTTACCTCTAGGGCACCGAATTCACAATCGCCGCATTTGCCAGCGCCACGACATCCTCATACCTTCCGGCTTTTAGCCCCAGCATGTATTCATAGCCATCATAGATCCACCACAAGCGTGCGTCGTCACAGTTGGCGCCGCACACTGCCGGGACGAAGTAGCCCGTAATGCCAAGGGCCAAGTCGACGACCTGCGCATCCTCGAGGATGAAAGGAAAGCTGCTCGTTTCGATGGGGGTCCCAGTATCCACTTTCATACCAGCCATAGCGCCGTAATGGCACGCCCCCGCCCCATGGCAGTCCATTCCGTAATCCAGACTGAACTCGTATTCGCCCTCGTCCATCGTGAGCATAAAGGGAACCAAGTCAGGCAATCCACCTTCCACGGGGAATTCGGGCGGCAGCATCGGCGGGACGCCGCTGAGCACAATCATCTGCATCTCACCGAAGGGGAAGGGCTCTACCTGAGGAAATACCTGCCCCGCACCGGTGGCGGACGCTGGCGGGATGATGACCTCCAGGATATAGGCCATCGGTTGTGCGCCGATTGACTTCACATCAATGTAATAATCCTGCGTAAAGGGCAGCGCCCCTGACCAGCCTAGCGCATCGGCGTGACTCGAGATCAACACCGTGCCATCGGCGCCCCAGATGACCACCGCAAGAGAGTCTGTCGCCAAGACCTCGCCCACAGCATCCAGCAGGGTCACTGTCATCTCCTGGTCTGCCATGGCGCTCAGCACGTAGTGGTCGAAACCGCCGGCGACGACCTCTCCATGTTCCCGCGCCTGGACCTCTCCGGGAGCGAACGCGATCCGCATCAACTCAGATTCAAGCGGTTCTATCGCTGCGCTGGTGTCGCGGGCACAGGTGAGGTTGATGGTGTAGACAATCTGCTCCGGTGCTAGACTTTCGAAACAGACGAATATAGGTTCGTCATCCGAGCAAAGAGCGTCGTCGATGGGATCGACATGAACGAACAACTCACATAGGGCATCCGTCTGGGTGTAGCAGCTGGAACTGGCGCCTGGTCCCCACCCCCCGGTCCCCAGACAGGCGGGTGCGGTTGAATCCTCCGTCCAACCAAGCTCTTCTAGTATCCCGCGCATGGCGTCTTCGACGACCATCATGTCGGGGAAGACCTCACCGGTCCCCACCGCGATCGCCTGGCAGCCGCCGCCGGCCTTGCCCTCATGTTCGACGGGGACCTCCATCTGCTCAACGGGTGGGACGGGGAGCCTATTGACCATAAACGCCGCCAATTGGTCGCACTCGACGGGATCTAATGGCTGAAGATCGCCCGTAAAGATCCCTTGCGGCGCTTCGGTAGCCTCCGGCGCTGCTGCGACAGCGTCCTCGGTTGCCTGCGCGGCAGCTGTTTG
>CBDTTY010000195.1:0-3708 GCA_965363875.1 uncultured Anaerolineales bacterium | reverse complement strand
GAAAGGATCATCTGCGTCCGGAATATTTTCCCCACTGCCCGTATGACCAGGATTACCGTAATCACAAGCAGCCCCAGGGAGAGCACCAATTGCCATAAAGGCACAGCGGTGACCGTTATGCGCATGATCATCGCCACCGGGCTGGTTAGCGGGAACAGACTGATGGTCGTGACCAAAGCCCCATTCGGGGCCTCAATCGAGAAAGGCATTACGCTGAGCATGTAGCCGAGGATCAACGGGATCATAACAACGCCGCTGGCTTGAGATCCCGCTTTGATATCCGGTACAAGCGCCCCGACCCCGGCCATCAGGCTGGCGTACAGTGCGTATCCGAGCAGGAAATATAGCAGCCAGACAACGATCAACCACGCCGGAAGATGGAACTCCGGGGGCAGGCTTAACACCCCACCGCCGATGCGCAGCATTGCCCATAACGCCCCAACCCATGTTGCACTTTGTAATAGACCGGCTGTCCCCAGCCCAAGCATCTTCCCGGCGAGCATTTGCTGTGGCGTGATGGAAAGCATCAGGACCTCCATCGTCCGGTTCTGCTTCTCCCCACCCACACTGCTCAACAACATCCCTGAGTTCATGATGATGAACATGAAAAACATGACCACCATCATCATGGGCAGCATCTCAATGAGAGGATTCGAACGACATGCTGGCCCGGGGCGCGAACAATCCTCCGCACTGTAGCGATCCGGGACCGTTTCCACTCCCAGTCGCTCCACCGATAGATCAACAGGGTTCAGCACCAAATTGGCGAACTCGATGTCTCCTCCGAGCATCTCAACCAACAAAGTCCAGCGCATCATCCATTCCTGACTAGCCGGATCGAAGGGATTCGGGTTTATGTTGGTATAGGTTACCGTCCCCTGCTCCAGGTAATCCTCCGGGATAATGTAATAGGCGCTAATCTCACCATCTTGTAACGCTTGCGCAGCAGTGTCTTCACTGGGGTAAGCCACGAAGATATCCTGCGGCAGATCCGCGGGGATAGTCGAAATGAGACCTGCAAGATCTACGTATCCCTCGACCTCAAGTTCCTGCACCTCTTCAACCTCGGGCAGGGTTCCCTCTACCGAATCACGCCGCCAGACCGCAACCACTGTCACGATCAAGACCGCGATCAACGGGATTCCGAACCCGAAGAATACGTAGGAGCGACGGCTGAAAGTCTTACTTAGTTCATAACGCATGATAAGAAATATCTTTTTCACGATCGCACTCCCGCCGATGTCGCCGTTCCGACTCCTTTAACGATTCCTCTTAAGCTAAAGCTCTTTCCGTGGCGCAGTAAACCCAAACGGAATACTCGTCCGGCAAACCAAATCGCCGCTATGGCAAACAGTATCTGGATGCCAACGCTCAGGATAATCTGCCATAAGGGTACGACGACGAACACCTCTCGAAGAGCAACGGTCATCATCGAAAAGAATGGCACCATACTTAAGACCACCGCCAATACGCCGTTAGGCTCGTTTCCGATCTTCACGATCGCCAGGAGGGGGAGCATCGAGATCAAGACCGCAAGACCGCCGATCTGCTGCGCCTCTTGCCCATTGGTCATAAGAACGCCAAGTGCAAATAGGAGCGCAGCAGCCATTACATAGGTCGGCACACCGATGGCTACTACCTTGATCACCGGCTCCCACTCCAGGCTCGCATTCTGAAACCAGGCAAAACCGAGGGTGTCGCTCCCGAGCCAGACCACTGCAAGACCGAAGAGAGTCCATGTCAAGAACTGCGTGAAACTAATACCAAGGATCCCCAATACCTTGCCCGTGACCAACTGCCCGGGAGAGGTCGAGGTTACGATCACTTCCAGCGTGCGGTTTTCCCGCTCCTTGATCATCCCCTCCAGGAGGAACCCAGCGCTCATGAGAAGCATCATCATCAAGGCCAATCCCACGAAGAAAGGCAACACTGATTGGAATGTAGGCCCGGAGGAGGGAAACGAACGCCGGCCGTCCGGGGTGCGAGCCAGGAACTCGGTCCCGTCGGCAATCCTTACTTGGATCTCAGGCTCGACATCGCTCAGCAAATTGACCCGCAGCAAATCGTAGAATTGGCGTGTGGCTTTCGATGCGGGCTCCTCGATATAGATCAGCGTAATTTCCCTCGTTTGCAGATATTCTGGCGAGAGAACGTAGAAGGCCTGTACCTCCTCTGCCATGAGCGCCTCTTGGGCTCCATCTTCTGTATTGAAAGCAATAAACTGGACGGGGTCATCGGTCACGTCAGGAGGTAGTTCATCCACCAATATGACAACGGCATGGTCGACATACCCGATAGGTCGGATGTCTTTCTCTAAATAATTCATCAGCAAAACTATGCCGATGTTCAGCCCAATCATCAGAGGAAGGCTGAGCAACACCAGGATGAAGCTCTTGCGGAACACGTTGCGCCTGAATTCCTCGCGGGCGATGCGCCAGACATTAGACGTCATCACTCCACTCCTTCCTGGACAACCTTGATGAAAATTTCGTCCAGCGTAGGAACAGCAATTTCAAACTTACTCAAGCGCAAACCATGGGCGAGCAGTTCTTGTAGAACCGATTGTGGATCGGTCTTCTCCTCCAGGAGAAGCTTGACCTCATGGTTGGTCCGATCAGCCTGTAGAACACCTGAAAGATCGGGCAAATCGCCATCAGCCTGTACAACGATTGCATGCCCCGAGAATCGTTCACGGATTGCAGTCAGGGTCCCATACAGCACGTCGACGCCTTCATCAATGAGAACGATGCGGTCACAGAGCTCCTCGACCTGGTGCATTTGATGGGTGGACATCAGGATCGTCGTCCCTTCATCACGCAATTCTCTAATTACATCCTTGACCAGCCTTGTGTTAATCGGGTCCAGAGCAGCGAAGGGCTCGTCAATGATCACCAACTCGGGCTTGTGCAGGATGGTAAGGATGATCTGTGCCTTCTGCTGCATGCCTTTGCTGAGCTCGCTTACCTTCTTCTGCGTGTGGTCAGCCAGATCGAAGCGTTCCAGGTAGGTGTCCAACCCTTGACGTGCTTCGGTAGGTGAGAGCCCCTTTAGTGTGGCGAGGTAAACAAGACAGCGCATGAGCGGCACATCCTGGTATAAGCCTCGCTCCTCGGGCATGTAGCCGATGCGGTGTTTCTTCTCCTCGGTCATCGGACCGCCGAGCACCGCAACATCCCCCGCGTCTGCTCTAAACAGATCGAGCATAATTCGAATCGTCGTCGTCTTGCCGGCACCGTTTGGACCCAGCAAACCAAAGATCTCTCCTTTTCCCACTGAGAAGGTGACATCCCTCACGGCTTTTACCTCGCCGAAGGATTTAGCCAGGTTATTGACTTCAACTGTGTTCACTTTTTCTTTTCCTTTCATAAGGCAAAATGGCAATATGAGAATTTTATTTAGGATCGATGATTGATACCAGTAATCAACTTCCTTCGTTCAGGGGGTTTATTAACCTTGATTACATCTGCCAAAGCCAAAAACGAAAAGCCTTGTCGCCGGTAAATTCTCAGCCCCCACTCACCCTCTATCACGACTTATGTTAGCTCAGGGCCACGGCAGGTTCATGAAAATTACCTGACAGCAACCCGATGATGAAGACCAAGCACTGTGAACCAATCGTACTTAATACCGAAAATTCTGACTTATTCAAACAGAATGGGTGAGGGCAGGACAGGTTCTGTATTGACGCTACTTTAGCGTGAATGTATG
>CBDTTY010000194.1:0-3730 GCA_965363875.1 uncultured Anaerolineales bacterium | reverse complement strand
ATGCGAAGAATCCGTTGGCTTTTATTGTTTTTCCCAATTGCGGTGGTGGCCGAACTGTTCCACCTGGGAGATATGATTGTTTTTATCACTGCGGCTCTAGCCATCATCCCCCTTGCCGGGATAATGGGGGATGCAACGGAAGGGCTGGCAGAAAAAACTGGTCCGCAGGTCGGTGGACTGCTGAACGCCAGTTTGGGCAATGCGGCCGAGCTAATCATCACCATCGTGGCTATCTCCGCCGGCAAGTTGGACCTGGTGAAAGCGTCCATCATCGGCTCCATCTTGGGAAACTTACTCTTAGTCATGGGGCTGAGCCTCTTGCTGGGTGGATTGAAACACGGCGTACAACGCTTCAGTCGCGATCGCATATCGGTCGATGCCACCATGGTGATCATGGCTGCCATCGTGATCAGTGTGCCGTCGCTATTTAATGAGTTGATTGAGCCGGATGTGTACCAGGTTGAGATGTTGAGTTTGACGACGGCTGTTGTCGTTCTGCTGCTTTATGTCCTTTCCATTATCTATGCTCTTAAACAACCGGCTGAGGAGGCTCAACATGCCCCAGCTATCGAACTGACCCATGAAGGCTCCCATTGGAGCGTACAGAAATCCATCGGCATCATGGTGCTGGCGGTCGTTGGCTTGGCTTTCATGAGTGAGTTTCTGGTGGGCTCGCTGGACACGGTTACTGAAACTCTGGGCCTGACAGAATTTTTTGTGGGCATTATCGTTGTTCCCATCATCGGCAATGTTGCGGAACATCTGGTGGCCGTTACGGTGGCAATGAAGAACCAGATGGATCTAAGCCTTTCCATTGCCCTTGGCTCCAGCCTGCAGATTGCCCTATTTGTCGCCCCGCTGCTGGTTTTTGTCTCCCTGTTGATGGGCAACCCGATGACATTGGAATTTAACCATCCGGAATTGATCGCCATGACCGCAGCCTCCATCATTGCTGCCCTTGTGGCTATTGATGGCCGATCAAACTGGCTGGAAGGGTCAATGCTGTTGGCAGTGTACGGCATCTTGGCCTTGGCATTTTTCTTTCTGCCGCCAGTATTCTTGTAGGGTTTGGTAAGGGGTGGGTTGACATGCAGGCGCGTTTAGGTTGGCATCAGCCCAGGACAGCACCTACTATGCCGTCAGCGTACCACTGACGACCACAGAACAGGGGTGGGTGGATGCAAGCTACACCCTGGTGTCAAATGTGGGGGATTTACCGGTTATCCAGCCGCCACCCGGCGCGCCCACAGCAACGGCCACCGAATACATCAATGTGCGCACTGACCCCGGATTCAACTACCCGGTGCTCTTTGCCGCATCTCCTGGCGCTACCGGTGAGGTTAGCGGTAACAGCGCCGATGGGCGAGGGTGGCAGGTGAAGATCTCAGCACCGTATGGACCCAATGGTCTGGCCTGGGTTTCCGCCGGTCATGTGTACACCAGCAATACCGACGGTGTCCCGGTGGTCGATGCGCCCGCACCTCCCGATATTCCCGGGACACCTCCTGGTCTCTTGCCCTGTGTGCTGGTTTCTCAAGCGCCGCTAGATGGGGCAAGCCGTTTTCTAGCTTGGCTAGGTAAACGACGTCGTTCTTTCGTTGACAAACCATCTGGGTTGTCGTAATGTCATCGTGAGCATTCGGATCGTCCATTTCTCAAACCCAAGGGAGGGAAAACAATGAAACTTGTCACACGGTGGGTGATCACTGCTGTGGCGCTCGTCGTTGCAGTCTGGCTTATTCCGGGCATTCGCATCGAAAACCAGAATGCTTGGATTGCAGTAGGCCTTATGGCGGTAAGCCTGGGATTTGTGAATGCCATTATCCGCCCGGTGCTGATGTTCCTTTCATGTGGGTTCATCATCCTGACGATGGGCCTGTTCATGATTGTGGTCAATGGGCTGGCTCTCTGGTTGGCCTCCTGGATTTCTGTTAATTTATTTAACGTAGGTTTTTACGTAGATGGCCTCTGGCCGGCTATGCTTGGTTCAATCGTCGTCAGCATCGTATCTTTCCTGCTGTCGCTACTTCTTCCAGATAACAGACAGACATCGACAGCATAAGCCCAGAGGTTGAGAGCAGGGGCATGATGGGTTTGAAATTGGGGGCGTGCAGATGCCCATCCTCTTGGTTGACCCGAATTGTGCATACCGGCCAGGAGCACGGGGCGGCTTTCGTGAGGGAGGCGGCACAACAATACTGTGACCGGAACGAGTAGTCCAATAAGTAGAAATAGGATGTGAAAAGGGTAAGTACAGCCTAGGCAAGAGCAGAAGCGCCCGCGAGGGCGCTTTTTTTATTTGAACGAATAGGTGTGTAATAGACTATATTGTTAACTTGACAATACAATGTATTACATAGTATAATGCGAAGCATGATGAAAGAAAAAGAGCTACATGAACTACACGCAAAGCTTACGCAGGAACTTCGCCGAGGCATCCTGGTCTTGGCCACACTCAGCCAGCTGAAGGAGGCAAAATACGGGTATGCGTTGATTAACAACCTGGCTGAGCGTGGGCTGGACATCGAGCAGGGGACGCTCTATCCACTGCTGAGGAGGCTGGAATCTCAGGGGCTGCTGCAGAGCGAATGGAATGTTGAAGGCTCGCGCCCTCGCCGTTACTACAAAATCAGCCCGGCTGGTTTAAGTCTGCTGGAGTTGCTAAAGACGGAGTGGCGCGACCTGACGACTGTAATGGAGGTTCTGCTGGACGGAACTTCCACGAGAGGAGAAAACAATGAGTCTGATTGATCGATACGTCCATGAGGTCGGGCGGCACCTGCCGCGCAACAACCGATCTGATATCCAAGCCGAGCTGCGTTCCTCGCTGATCGATGCGTTGGAAGACCGAGCGGGTCGTGAGCCGACCGAAGCTGAAGTTGTTGAGTTGCTGAAAGAGTTTGGTCCCCCCAAAGTGGTGGCGGCCTCCTACTATCCCGAGGGACAGTACCTGATCGGACCCCCGCTATACTCGTTGTTCCGACTGGTAGCCGGGATAGTCTTGGCGGCGGTGCTGGGAGCACAGTTGCTGGCTTTGGGGGTTGCGTACTTTATCGCTCAAGAACCATTTGCCCCTCTGGAAGCCGTAGTGGGTCTACTGAACAGCATTCCAGCTGCATTAGGGATGTTGGTCATCGTGTTTGTGATACTGCAGTGGTTTGAAGTCAATCCCGAAACTGAAAGCGAACCCTGGGATCCGGACAGCCTCCCCGAGATCGGCGAGTCCGAAACTGTTAGCAGAGGTGAGAGAGTTTTCGGCATCACTATGGGTATCATAATCCTGGTCGTCCTGGGTTTCTTCCCGGAGAGCATTGGATTCGTGACGACTCTCGGCGGCGAATTCTTTGCCAATCCCGTGATCGCCCAGTACATTGGACTGATCACTTTTTCCCTATTGTTTAGCATCGGGCTGGATATCTACCTACTCTGGCAAGGGCGCTGGGGGAAAATCACCCGGATCGCAAAAATTGCCGCTAATTTGCTGAGCATTACCATCCTTTTCCTGCTGGTTCAGGGACACACTGCCTGGTTGACGGAACACGGAGCGAGCGGTTTTTTCACCGCTCTCGAACAGCTCCCTGGCAGTATCAACGGTGATTGGCAGGTTATCGGAATGGCTGCGTTCCGATTAGGGTTTGGTGTGGCGCTGATCATCACGTCTCTTGAGACACTGGTGATGATCTTCCGCCTGATTCGAGCGAATTTGAGGGGCGGGTTCTCTCCAGAAACG
>CBDTTY010000193.1:0-3748 GCA_965363875.1 uncultured Anaerolineales bacterium | reverse complement strand
TCTGCGGATTCTGGCAGCGAGGATGAGAAGACGGCGACGCGCTCCATCGCTGTCTGTGACCTGCCGGTGATCATTCCCAGGCGTTTCAGCCACTCCGTCCAGCTCGCATAGATTCTGCCCGTCAGTGTATCCCAAGAATAATCCATTGGGTTGAGTGCTTCCGGTGGTGTCATGCCCAGGCGAGTTATCCCGCGAGAAAGAGAGGCTCGCGCAACAACCCACGCGGTCGGGTTAAGCCGCAGCCAAATCAGCGCGGCAATGAAAACACCGCCTACGGCCAGTACGATTCTGCGCACGAGCGACCAACCCAACAGGCCAGTCGCGGTACCACCGACGTTCATTTCCGGATTGAGTGGGTCATCAAACCTATCTTCAGGATTGAGAGGGTCATCTAGATCCTGGTTCGATAGCGGTCCACCGCCGGCTTCATCATCGAGTGCCTCCGGACGTGTGAGGGCAGGTTGAGATGTGGTGGGCTCAAACTCCACCCAGCCGATCCCGGGGAAGTAGACTTCTGGCCAAGCATGAGAGTCTTCACTGAACACATGGTAAACACTAAGCTCACGGTCGAATGTCCCGCGCGCATAACCTGCCGCTAGGCGAGCTGGGATCCCTAATGAACGCAGCATGATAACTTCGGCGCTCGCGTAGTAATTGCAGAAGCCTATCTGGTAGTCGAAAAGGAACCAATCGATCGCTTCCACATCTTTAGGTGGCGGTTCCGTTTCACGATTGTATTCAATGTTGGATCGCAGCCAGCGAGTAATCGCGACCGCCTGATCATATGGGTTTTCCAGGTCCTGCGTGATTATCTGCGCCAGCTCAGTCGTCCGATCCGTGATCGTCTCTGGTAATTGGAGATAACGTTCAATGACCCATTGCGGGTATCGTTCTCCAGCGAGACGCAATAGGTCAGCGGAAGGAGTGGCGACAGACCCTCTCGCCAGGTAAGACTCTCCCTCACGGATGAAGCGATTTGATTTCACTGTATGCAGATCGAATGCTCCTTCTTCGAGAGGGGTTACGGTCAATGTTGATGTACGCTCCACCCAGATCGGTTGACTCGGCAGAGATAGCAGTTGAATATCCCAGCCCTTCAGGGCGAAACTGATCTCGACAACATCCCTTCCGGCGAGATCCCCAAGTGACAGATCTCCTTCGTTGGGGTCAAAGGGAATGGATACACCTTCCGGAACGGTCCATTGCCTGCCCTCATATGCCTCATAGACTCTCGTGCGCCAATAGTAACGTCCAACGCGTGAGGGGAACTCAATCGGATCGACATCCATTATAAGGCGGTTCACCGGCTGCGTCCCTGCCTTCAGCTCCAGCACTTCATCGTAGTTGCTCATATACACAATAGTAGGACCGCGGACCGTACCGAAAGCGTCCCCGACTCGATCTCTTGCATCCATGAATGGATTGGAGATTGTCTTCCACGCCTCCGCGAGGCTCTCGCTGCGAGCGAAAGCCGGCGCGCCCCATGCGAGTCCAACAAGGAGAACAGCGGTACCCAATCCGGCGATGCTGACCCGATAGGCCGTATCGCTGGGCACGCGTGCACGCACCGACTCCCAGAATTTCTGCCGGTTGGAAAGATCCACGCGTATCGCCAGCAGCAGTAAGAGCAGGATGTAAATAGCCAGGAAGAGACCGATTCTGACCTCGCCCAGGTAAAAATAGGAAATAATGAAAATCGTAATCCCGCCGGGGAGGATGGCACCCCATATCCCACCCTTACGCATCACGGACCAGGCGCTATAAACGCTGATGAACCAGAAGAGCAGCGCCATGATAAGCACGAACATCAATGGATCTTGATTGGGTTCGTCGGTGATGAGCACGGAAAGGAAGACTGAGAAACGACCGAGGACAGAGAGTATCTTCCGGCGTAAGGTCAACGCCGGGTCGAGTGTGGTTCCAAGCTGCCAACCCACAATAAAGAGACCATAGGCTGTAGCGAATAATCCTGCCACGAAAGAGGGGAACCTGCTTCTCGCCAGAGCCGTACCGGCCCATACACCGAGAAGTGCGATCAATGCCGTGATGGTGAGATGCTCGTCCCATCCGGTCGCCGCTAAGGTCCACGCCCCCACAAGAGCGATTACATTGAGAAGCAAGAAAGAAGCCCAATCAAAGGGTGGGGGTTTAAGCGGGGGTTTCATGATGTGCGTTCAGCCATGTGGAAAACCCATGAGGAAGATTCAATTGGCTAATTGTACCGAATCTCTCGTTAATATCCTCATAATCAGGAAATTGTGTTCGATGCTGTTAGAAATACCGCTCTGCAGAGCGTGGGGTTCATCTCTGGTTAAGCGCAAGAATGGGGAAGCTTGCTGGCGGCCTGCAACCTTGGTATCATCGCCACGATATGGACCGAATCAACCCGCTTGACCCCTCCCGCCGCCGTATTTACATCATCCTGGCAAGCGTGATACTGGCAACGCTGCCGTGCTACTGCGCGGGGTGGATCGCCATCCGCCGGGCGCCGGGGAGAACGCTGGGGGCATCCACGCCGACGTCCATTCCAGCTTCGGCAACGCCCATGCCGGCGGACACCCTCACCGCGGTACCTAGCTCAACCCCTACGGTGACTCTGACGCCGACCGCCACCCCCACCGCGTTTATCCCACCTTCACGAACGGCCACCGCTTCACCATCACCCACGGAGACTCCTACATCAACTGAAACACCGACGGATATGCCTACGGATACGCCTATGCCGACAGAGACTTCGCCCCCTCCGCCGACGGATACGCCCGTCACTCCTGATCCTTGATGGGTAAGCATCCAACACAGACATCCTAACCCTGTCAACTTGCGTCATCGTAATAGAGCGGTAAACTTGCTGGGCTGGATGACTGTTTATATTATCCGTTGTTGTGCTTCGTAGTGGAATCCAACGAATATATCAAGACAATGCACTCTGTTCGCTATAGGTCCATCACTCCTAATGAGCGTCGCGGATCACTCCCCACAATATGATGGTTTTATCATCTGAGGCGGAAGCGAGCGAATCCCCATTCGGCGAGAAAGCGATGCTGTTTATTGCATCGGTATGAGTCTCAAGATTGGAAATTAGTGTTCCGTCCAGATTCCAAAGACCGATCGTTTTATCCCTTGATCCAGAGGCGATCATTTCTCCGTCGGGAGAAAAGACTACGCTGTTCACGCGATAATTGTGTCCCGTAAATGTTTCGAGCAGGCTGCCGTTCTCTGCGTCCATCAACCAAAAGACAGAACTTCCTATGAATGCTATTGTGAGAGTCGAGTCATCTGGTGAGATTTCAAGGTCACGGACCTTTAGCTGGTACCCTTCCAGAAGGGTTGGGGGAACATATTTCCCAACATCCCAGCGTTGTATCGAGCCGCCGCAGCAAGGCCGCCCATCTCCGGTGATGATCTCCTCGCCATCGGATGTGAAGTCAATCCCCCAGCTCCAAACCATCCCCTGAAACCGTTCTACACATTGCGGTTGGGGCAAGGAGCGCCTAAAAATCCCAGAGTTGACCTGTCGAAGTTCGATGAAACAATTATTGCCGCCGATCGCGATCAGATTCCCATCTGGGGAGAACTCTACTTTATAGACTCTATCAATCAACGGGTCGATTGTCCGTATGAGATTGCCGCCGTCAACCTCCCAAAATCGAATAGATCCATCGTTCGATGCGGAGGCGAGAATAGTTCCATCAGGAGAGAAGGATAGGTCGTTTACGATCTCCATGTGCCCGATCAATTCGCGTACCAA
>CBDTTY010000192.1:0-3765 GCA_965363875.1 uncultured Anaerolineales bacterium | reverse complement strand
AGCACTCATGGCTCCTACGGAGTGCTACGCGAAGCGCAGCGTGGAGCACACCCCCCGGATCAAACATCAAACTCTCAACTCAAACCAACCAAGCAAATCTGAATATATGGGTCGACCGTCCAAGTCAAGATTACTTTTCGTTTGACCCTTCTTCGTCACCAGCTTCTGCATCCTTGCTGCGTAAGTGCGGGAAGAGAATAACCTCACGGATGCTTGTCCTATCGGCAAAGAGCATCGTTAAACGATCGACGCCCATGCCAAAACCGCCGCTTGGCGGCATCCCATAGCGCATCGCCCGGAGATAATCCTCATCCATCGGGTGAAGCTCTTCATCGTCGACATCAAACTCTCGCCCCATCTCCCGAAAGCGGGCTTCTTGCTCCAGCGGGTCATTCAACTCTGTAAACGCATTGCAAAGTTCCATGCCGCCGATAAAACCTTCGAAGCGTTCGACCGTATGCGGATCATCCGGCTTGCTCTTGGCGAGGGGCGAGATTTCGCGGGGATAATCGTACAGGATCGTCGGCTGGATGAGGGTGGGCTCAAGCGCGCTGCCAAGTAAAATGTCGATTAATTTCCCTCGGCTGGCCTGCGCCGAAGCCTCCTGTCCTTTCGCCGCCATCGCTTTTCGCAGAGACCCGGCATCCTCGTGATCGCGGATATCAATTCCCGCTGCATCCTTCAGCGCCTGCGCGAGTTCAATTCTCTTCCAGGGCGGCGAGAGATCGATCTCCTCCCCGCGGTAGCTTATGGTCGTCGTTCCCAGCACCTGCTCCGCCGCGAAGGCGACCATCTCCTCCGTGAGTGTCATCACGCCCTCGTAGTCAGTGTAAGCTTGATAAAACTCAAGCTGGGTGAATTCGGGATTATGCTTGAAAGAAACCCCTTCATTCCTGAAATCACGCCCGATTTCATAGACGCCTTCAAATCCACCCACAAGAAGGCGCTTCAGGTAAAGCTCAAAGGAGATGCGCAGGAAAAGGTCCTGGTGGAGTTGATTGTGATGTGTCGTGAAGGGCTTTGCCGCTGCGCCGCCATAGATCGGCTGGAGGATGGGAGTTTCTACCTCCAGGAAACCGCGCTGGTCTAAAAACTCGCGCAATGCGCGGATGATCGCCGCGCGTGTGCGGAAGATCTCCCGCACTTCCGGATTCACGGCGAGGTCTGCATATCGCTGCCGATATCTCGCCTCAGGGTCGGAAAATGCGCTGTGCATTACGCTCTCCCCCTCAACGATCTCTTCCTTCGCTGCAGGCAGCGGGGTTAGTGACTTCGCAAGCATACGGAATGTGGCAACGTGTAATGTGATCTCGCCGGTGCGCGTGCGAAACACCGTGCCCTGCGCCTCGATGAAATCGCCGAGGTCGTAATTGTCCGCGAATTGATCCATTCGCTCAGAGCCCAGTTCATTTTCGCGCAGGAAGAGCTGCAGCTTCCCGGCGCCGTCTTCGACGTGTGCAAAAGTGACCTTTCCCATCTTGCGTATCGAACGCAGGCGGCCAACCACCGTGGCCTCGATCGTTGTCGTCTCCTCGGCACTTTCGTATGCCTGGATCGCTTCTTCAGTCGTGTGCGTGCGCAGTGCTTGATGCGGATAGGGCTCCTGACCCGCTTTTCGCAACCGTTCGCTTTTTTCCAACCGGACTTTCTCGAGTTCGCTCAAACCCGCCATGTGCCTGTTTTCCTTCCCGTTTCTATTTTGACAAGATCGCTCAACAGATGGAGCTGCATTCCCTTGAAGGTAGTTTACACGAAAAGTGCCCCGCTCGGCATCGCACAGGCGGGGCACTCCAAAGACGAATAATCGATTACTTGATCTTCACAACCTTGAAGCGGATCACACCATCTGGCGCTTCAACCTCAACGGCATCCCCGGCCTGCTTTTTGAGCAGAGCTGATCCGAGCGGCGATTCGTTTGAGATCAAGCCGCCCTTAGGGTCTGCTTCCGCGGCGCCCACAATAGTGAAAGTCTCCGCCTTTTTCTTGCCTTCCTTGATCGTCACAGTAGCGCCAATCTCAACGGTGTCCGACTTTTTATTGTGCTCGATGATCTGCGCCTTGGCCAGCATACGCTCAAGCTCAATGATGCGCCCTTCAACAAAGGCTTGTTCATTTTTGGCGGCTTCATACTCGGCGTTATCAATTAATTCGTCACCGCCCTGGATGGCCTCGCGCAACCGCAGGGCAACTTCCTGACGGCGCACAACACGTAGATGCTCCAGTTCCTCTTCCAGTTTTTTCAGACCTTCGGCGGTGACGTAGACTTCATTTTTACTCATCATTCATCCTGTTTCTAACTTATTCACAACCCCAGGTGAGGTTTTAGCGAATAAAAAACTGAGAGAGATCTCTCAGCGCGCCTTTCCATCTGGTTGCGGCGATGATAGCACAACTTAACCAAACTGTCCAGAATCTTGGGTACCGGGTATTTCGTCCTATAACACCACAATGCAGGGTTCATTCCGATCACCTATTGCCTGAAAACCCGTTGCTGCTTCAAGCTATCGGTAGATCGGGTGCCTGCTTCACGACACCCAGTTTGATTCGGTATGAGCACCCAGCGCTTGCATGAGCAGTGGAATTCCACCTTGCGAATCGTGGTAGTCACGCAGTTCGGCGAATAATTGGGCCTCATCCTCCCAGAAGGTGGAAAGCTGAGTCTGGTATTCAGTGACGGCGTGAGCCCAGGTTTCGATTGCATCTTCAGCCAAGGGCACAAAAACACACTCACCGCTCGGACGACCCAGCTCCGGGGGAACGTCCCCGCCGCGAGCGGCGTATGGGAAGTCAAAATAGTACGTCAACGGACGCATGAATCTCTCCGCGGCCATGCGAATGATGCGATGATCCACGTGCCCACCCATTGCCAGCGGGCAATACACTTTCGCCATGGAGATGTCCGCTTCCATGAACGCTTCCCTTATTTGCTCCACGAGGTCCATGTCTTGCGCGTGCACCTCCCCGAAGAGCGCCTCCTCGGTTGGGTACATCGGCATTACATCCGGATCAGCGCGGTAGATGGCGTCGGAGAAATTTAAGTGGACGACATTCGAACCCAAGCGGCCACAGGCAAGTCGGTCCTCGGCTCGGCGTACGGCGATCGGGGGACCTGCCTTCCCCCAACGGGCATGCAGATCCGCCGCCAGCGGTGAGATGTGCCAATCCGGTGGATCTCCAGCGAAGATGGTGAGCACCGAGACCGGTTCACCGCGTGCGTCCTGCATCGCCATTAAGCCGCCGCAGGAGAAGACGGCATCGTCCAGATGCGGCGAAAGATACAGGTGAGCGGTCATATTTGAGATTATATCCCTATTTTTAAGGGATTATGTTAGGCAAATCACTTTACATAAGTAGAGATTCGGCTGATTTACAGCCAAAAATCGGATATCGGGGTGTGAATCGACCCATTTCAATCGTAGAGAGGCTGATTATTGGGATGCGGCACCCATATGTCCGTCCAGGCCAGTCCAGCTTGTTTAACCGACCCGCCAGTAAATCTAGCCACGGGGTACGTGTAGTGGCGGACCCATGTGTCCGCCCGAGGGGCACGGCCCATTCGGGCAAACCCATCGGGTCGAATCTGCGCGATGAAAAATGCTCTGGCTGGTCCCTCTCAATCGCAGTTTCACCTGGCTTGAACCCGTGTAATCGTTGACGCTTCCCGCCGCCGAGTGATACAATCGGAGCCGATGCGCCGTTAGCTCAATTGGCAGAGCAGGGGCCTTTTAAGCCCAAGGTCACAGGTTCGATCCCTGTACGGCGCAC
>CBDTTY010000191.1:0-3773 GCA_965363875.1 uncultured Anaerolineales bacterium | reverse complement strand
CCAGGAGAGGTGATTCTCGTTACAGGGAGTATATTTATCGTTGGGGAAGCGATCGAAACAATGAAAGAAATAGATCATGAAAGGGTTTAAACAGGCGTTATAAATTAAAATGAATTCTTGGTTTATTGACAGATGGCCGAATCTGCCGCCTGAATTTGGCGGTGTAATTAGCCGTAGAACGGAAGAGCTTTATGGTATTTTGGATGCCGGCCTCGATGATGGTGGGCTATTCGATGCCATTGTTCTTCCGTTAAGAGACATCGTTCTTTACCCAAAACTGCTTACACCGTTATTTGTAGTTCATGAACCTTCATTGCTCGCGGTGGAGGAAGCGATACGCGCCCAGGAGACGATGATCGGGATTGCACTTACCGATCCCGAAACCGACAACCCTGGCCCACAGGATTTTTACACAGTAGGGACAGAAATAGCTGTCGGCAGGCTCATGCATTTACCCGATGGCTCGATCTCCATTATGGCGCAGGGGCGGCGCAGGGTGGAAATTGTTGAGATCATTCGTGATGGTAAGGCTCTGCGCGCCCGAGCCAGACCCATTGTTGAAAACATCTCGAAAACAAATGAAACTCTAGCTCTGATGCGGGCTGTCCTGACCCTATTTGAAAAATGTGTTGAGCTAAATCGTTCCTTACCTGAGGAAGTCTATCTCTACGCAGTCAATATTGAAGAACCAGGTTGGCTGGCTGACCTCACAGCTTCTGCGCTCAATCTCAGTCTGGGTGAGCGGCAGGCGATACTGGAGGTATTCGACCCGGTTGAACGGTTGCAGCAGATTAGCATTCTTCTGGGGCGTGAGTTGGATGTTCTCGAGCTGGAGGATCAGATCCATTCTCATGTTCAAAACGAAGTAGATCGGTCTCAACGTGAGGTTTACCTGCGAGAGCAGATGAAAGCCATCCAATCCGCGCTAGGCGAAGGGGATTTATGGATTCAAGAGATTGATGAGCTTCGAGAACGGATCGCTCATTTAACCTTACCAGAAGAAGTCGAAAAGAGAGCATTCAAAGAAGTGCAGCGATTATCGCAGATGCCGCCGATATCTCCAGAGGTGGGGATCATCCGCACCTACCTGGATTGGCTGATGGAACTACCCTGGTCGGAATCGACCGTGGACAACCTGGATATCCGTCATGTAGCCAGCGTTCTGGAAGATCAACATTATGGACTGAAGAAAGCTAAGGATCGGATTCTTGAATATATTGCCGTAAGGAGCCTCGCACCGAAAAAGCACAAACAGCCAATACTGTGTTTTGTCGGGCCACCTGGAACAGGCAAGACATCTCTTGGAAGATCGATAGCGGAGGCTCTGGGGCGGAAATTTATCCGCATCTCGTTAGGTGGAATTCGTGATGAGGCGGAGATCCGCGGCCACCGCCGGACCTACATCGGTGCTCTCCCAGGGAGAATTCTGCAAACAATGCGCAGGGCTGAGTCGGTGAACCCGCTCTTCATGTTGGATGAGATCGATAAGCTCGGTCTCGACTACCGCGGTGATCCATCCTCGGCTTTGCTTGAAGTTCTCGACCCTGAACAGAATCACTCTTTCTCCGATCACTATTTGGAGATCCCCTATGATCTCTCGAAGGTGATGTTCATCACGACTGCAAATACCCTAGAACCGATCCCCCCGGCGCTTTTAGACCGGCTTGAAGTGATTGAGTTTCCTGGATATATCGAAGAGGAGAAACTGGCTATCGCCAAGAAGTATCTTGTGCCCCGGCAGGTCGAACAAACCGGGCTTACACCTAAGGATCTTTCGTTTACCAATCAAGCTCTGCAGTCGATTGTTCGTGAATACACCTGGGAAGCGGGTGTCCGCAATATGGAGAGGGAGATCGGGAAAATATGCCGGCGTGTTGTTCGACGAAAAGCTGAAGGGAAACGAGTCTATCGCCGGATCACACCCAGCTTATTGCCAAAGCTGCTTGGACCAGCGCAAGTGAACCCCATCGAGCTCGAAATAGAAGACCAAATCGGTGCTGCCATGGGTTTGGCCTGGACTGAGAATGGGGGCGATATTCTTGTTGTAGAGGCGCTGCTCGTAGGAGGGAAAGGCGGGCTACAAATTACAGGACACATCGGGGATATCATGCAGGAATCTGGCCAAGCCGCATATTCCTATATTAAATCCCGTGTGAGCGAGTTGAAGATCGATCCGGATATTTTCGAGAAGACAGACATCCACATCCATGTTCCTGAGGGTTCAATACCTAAGGACGGACCCAGCGCTGGGATTACGATGGCAACGGCGATGGCATCGGCCTTAACGGAACGACCCGTGCGTAAGGATGTGGGAATGAGCGGTGAGATCACGCTCCGCGGTCGGGTGATTCCTATCGGCGGAGTCAGAGAGAAAGTCCTTGCTGCTTACCGCCTTAAGTTGAAGACGGTGATCATCCCTGTTAAGAACGAAAAAGACCTGGTTGACATCCCTCGCCAGGCGAGGGAATCTCTCGACATTCAATTTGTGCAATCTATGGATGATGTCCTTGCGATAGCACTCTTGCCTGAATTGAAGAAGGTGGTAAAAACCAGCAATAAGACTCGAAGGAAGGGGAAGTCGCCAGGGTCATCCCGCCCATCGGCATCAGCATGACACCAAAAAACCTTATTGAGCACCGATCCTTACGTAGACTGCAGTTTCATATCCACCTGAATGGGGGATTGAGGATTCAGCATCCTCGTATCCTTAAGGCGATTATGATTGCCTCAATAAGTCTGTTTGTTGTCTCATGCACGCGAACGACGGTACCTCTCTTGCCTACAAGCACGGCTGCTACCGAAATACCTCAAGTGAATCCTACCCCGTTTGTGATCTCAACATTTGAGCCCAGCGGTATGTATGCGGTCGTTGGGATTCCAGAAGGAGAGGTTCTTTACCTGCGTAATCCGGCGGGCATCACGGGGAGCGTCGTTGAAGAGCTAGCGTATGATGAGCGGGGCATTACAGCAACGGGGAATGTGGCCAATTTAGGCAGCTCCATCTGGATGGAGATCCAGACGCCAGATGGTTCACGCGGATGGGTTAATTCATTAAATATGACCGAGGATGTCAGTCAAGAACAATTCTGCGAGGATGCTCGCGCCCTCATGGTTCTTGATGACTCTTTACGTTCGATTCAGACACAAGACGGCAATCTCTTATCTCAAATTGTAAATCCCCGCAGAGGCTTGGTAATCCGTCATGATTGGTGGAATCCTGAAGTCATCGTGCCTGCTGAAAGGGTGTCTGGCATCTTCGATGACCGCAGTGAGATAGCGTGGGGTTTGATGAGTGGGGGTGAGTTCAAAATACAAGGATCTTTCCAAGAGATCATCATGCCTTTGCTCGAGGATGCTCTCCTGAATTCCCCGGTCGTCGTATGCGGAACCGTGCCATCCGGCACAACTTCACGTCCGGCTATTTGGCCTACGGAATACACATCCATGAATTACTTTGCGATCCACCGACCAGCGCCCGAGGGTGGCAATGCCTTTGATTGGCGCACCTGGGCTTTTGTGTTTGAGTACATCGATGGAGAGCCGTCTCTCACCTCGATAGTCCACTTTCATGGTGATGTGTAGCGCAGGTACCTTCTGAAAACTAAAGATCCTTCTGCCCAATAACTATCTAAAACGATCTCAACCTTCGAGTTATGCCATCCCTAATACTACGAAGAGAAGCTAGCGCGCGTGTGTCCTCGGGGAGTGGCGTGGGATTGAATTAATTAGACCGCTGAATAAAAAGCAGGGTGTAGTGAAAGATAACAGAGACC
>CBDTTY010000190.1:0-3813 GCA_965363875.1 uncultured Anaerolineales bacterium | reverse complement strand
GCCCAACGCAAGCCGCCGGCAAATTGAAGCGCTTTCGCCGTCATGTCCTTCCCGAGCACGCGCACACTGAATAATTCGGCGTCGGGAGCGATGGCGTGAATGATGCCCGCACAAGCGGTGCCATGTCCTGATAGATCGATTAGATCATTGTCCTCAACGTAGCGTACCTTATTCCGCTCTTCAGCGTCCCATTCAACAATTACGCCTCCGCTCACACGCCCTTCCAGGGCGGGGTGGTCTCTTTCGATCCCGCTGTCAATGATGGCAACGCTCACACCCTTCCCGGTGCTGCTTCCCCAGGCCCACTCCCTGGTGAGTTCGCCGATAGGTCCCAGGGCTTGCAGTTCGCGAATCGCATCAGAAGTGAATTGCGATGACCACGCGGGGCGAAATGGCTTATCACTCATTGATGTTGACCTCGCTTCAACCGGTCACAGTGGGCAGCAAGTTGTCATGGAGCAAGACGCGGCTTCGAGTGGAGATATTCTGAAAACGCGCCCAAGATGTGTAAGCACATAAGGCGCTCCGAATCACCGAATTCACTGATTGCATAAAAGTGATTGGCCAGGGCGTACAAATCCTTGAGCCGTTCATCCTCACCGCTTTTCTCTTCAAGCGCACGGAATAGATCCGATAATTCCGAGGTGGTATCCGCGTTTGATAAATCCTTAATACTTTGAATGAGCGCAGAACTGAGGTTTTCAAATTGCTGGGATTGAAAAATGGCGATCGCAGCTTGCTGGGCGAAGATACCGAGAAGCTCCATGTCTTTTAGGCCGAATGACGGTTCATCGATTTTATCTAGAACTTCCATTACACCTATCACCCGGTCATTACGGATTAGCGGCATGGCAAGTATCGATTTTGGCACATAACCTGTGCTCTCGGCGAATTCCAGGTTAAAACGAGGGTCTTGCTGCACATCAGAGATCGCAATCGGTTGACCCGTCATGACCACGTAGCCAGCAATACCTGAATCAAGAGGAAAGCGCATGCCGATGACATCTTCATTCCCGACTCCGTAGGCTACTTTGAATTCTAAAACCTGTTGTTTTTCATCGACCAGAGCGATCGAGGCAGCTGCGGCGCCAAATATGCGCGCCGCCGTGTCGACAATGGATTGAAGCAGTTCCTGGTTTGAAGTTGGCATGATTGCCTTGCCACTGGTTTCGATAGCCATAACGAGTTTTCGAAGCTGTTCTGCAAGCACGCTATCCTTTGATGATTTTTTGCTCATAATCAAACCAGCCTTCCAAACGCGTCTTATTGAATATGCTTTGCTCTGAACCTGAGCTCACAAATTTAACCAACCGATACCTAGAAGAGCCCCCACCCTTCTAGGTATGGTTGTACCTCATTATGAGTGGTCATCTGGCTATGGTATGACTACCCTGTACTTGTCATCATCGAGTATGACCCTGGGCACTACTTTGTCAGCTGTCACCGCATGGGCGATAACCTCTGGCCCGCCAATGATCATCTCGTCAAGTACAACGCGCTCTTCCGCATCCATTTTCAAGCGCATTTCGGTGAGTCGACCGACCACTTTTTCGATAACTTTTTCGTTCGTTAGTGCCATTTTCCTTCCTCCAATTTCTACAAGGCTTCCACTACAGGCGAATGGTGATTATTTTTAGCCTTGGGCACCTCCTCTTCGCACAACTCCGTTCTTCTTTTCCGGCATCTGCTTGTTAATATCCTAGACCCTTTATCAAGAATTGTCTGTCATTAAAGCGACAGAGGCACGAATGATCTTCACTGTGAAGCTCATCCCTCAATTGCGACGGCCAGTCTCTCCAGGGCCTCTCTATTCTTGATTTCAATTCTTACTCTTCCGGTTTCAACCCATCCAACTCGGCGCCATTGGCCGAGCGCTTGAGCGACCGTTTGTCTGGCCAAGCCAACATACTGAGCGAGGTCTTCCTGGGTGACCTTGATCACTCCGTCGTTATCTGCCTGTTGGTCTAATTGCAGAAGCACTTTCGCAATTCGAGCTGAGGAATCAAGAAACGCTAACGCACTCTCTCGTTCACTGCTCACACGCAAGCGCAGAGCTGTTGTCTCCAGAACGCGACGCATTAACTCCGGTTCCGCCTCCAGCCCTTTTAGAAAAACATCGCGAGGAATTGAGATAACCTCGCTGCTCTCGCGCGCCAGTGCCCCTGTAGAGCGTGGCTGATCGGTAATAAGTGACAACTCACCGAAGCAATCACCCCGGTGCATTTCATTAATGACCAATTCGCGTCCCTCAAGCGTAGCAAGGAAAATAGCAATACATCCGGATTGAACAATGTAAACCGTGTCTGCTGGATCGGTTTGACTGAAAAGAATTTCACCTTTTTCCAGTGCCCGGATTCGGCTTGAGACGGTGATATCGGAAAGTATCCTATCGCTCACCCCTTCAAAGATTGGAGCGTCGCGGAGGGTGTGTATAGTTTCCGCCATATGGCAGTTCACTTCTCTTTCTAGATTATCGAATCTTAACGGCGACTAGTGTGACGTCATCGTATGGGTCTTCTTCACCGCGGAACGCATCCATGTTTTCCAGGACCTGGGTGCATAGTTCCTGCGCGGGTTGGTTCTTTTCTTCTGAAATAGCGGCGAGGAAATTCTCCAAGCCGAACATTTGATTTTGCTTATCCAATGCATTAGGAACACCGTCGGTATACAGGACCAGCAGGCTATCATTCGGCAAGTCGAGAGTTTGCTCATCGATTAACGGTTCGTCGAACAAGCCCAGAGGTTGTCCCACTGTTTGACTTACATTTTTCCACTTGCCATGAGGGTTCATGACGATGGGCAGCTCGTGTCCGGCGCGAGCGTAGTGGAAGGTGTTTTTCTTGCAGTCCAGGATGCCGTAGAGGAGCGTGACAAACATCCCCGCTTCGTTCATGCCCAATAAAAGTCGATTGACTTCAGTCAATACATCTTTTGGAGAAACGGTCCGTCGGGCTTCCACACGCAGCAAGGTTGCCGTAGTCGCCATGAAGAGCGCTGCGGGGACTCCATGATCGGTCACGTCACCTACAGCGATGCCGAATCTATCATCGTCTAAGGTGATGAAGTCGTAAAAGTCTCCCCCAACTGCGGCCATGGGTACGATGCAGGCGCCGAAGTCAAGCCTGGGACATTGTGGAAATTCCTGGGGGAGAATACTCAGCTGGATTCGCCGTGCTACTTCCAGCTCTTTCTCGAGCTTTTCTTTCTCAATAATCTCGGCTTGGGCTGCTTTCAAGTCATCATAAGCTTGCTGTAATTCAACGTTCTTCTGGCGAAGATCGAGGATCGTGAGATGCTCGGATTCCTCCAGGCGCCGGCTGATCGTGCGAATCATTTCGTAGGCAAATCGTGGCTGGCGGTGCAGCAGTGAGTCCAGATCGTCATGATTCAGTTCAAGGAGCTGTAGGGGGACTTTAGCTCGAACACTGGCGGTGTGTCGACCATCTTCGCTGAAGAGGCTCATCTCCCCGATGAATGACCCAGGTCCGCGCACACCTAACAAGCGCTCGTCAGGTGTTCCCAGGGCTTTGACAACTTCAACCTCACCATCGACAAGGATGTAATAGCGTACACCCGGGGTATCCTCTTCCACGAGCAGCGTTCCCTGGGGGATCCCTTTCAGGTTGAGAGTCTTGGCGAGACGCTCGACCTCCTCGTCGGGCAGCGAGGAGAATATGGAAACGGAACGGATGATATCTTGGTCCATATATTTGTTTTCTACCAATCCGAAGTTAAAACCCGCAACGGCCACAATAAACGGGGAACAGGTATGCGTATGACTATGTTGGAGGGGCTTTAGTGAAGGAAGTGTGT
>CBDTTY010000189.1:0-3856 GCA_965363875.1 uncultured Anaerolineales bacterium | reverse complement strand
AGCGTTCGAGCCTACAAACCGGATCCGGTTGAGGAGGAGAAGCTGACGGCTGTGCTCGAGGCCGCTCGTATGGCACCGACAGCCTCAAACCGGCAACCCTTCCAATTATTCGTTGTCCCCACAGAAGGCCGGCAAGAAGAGCTGCAGCGCATTTACGCCAAGGAGTGGTTTGTCCAGGCCCCGCTGATCATCTGCGCGTGTGGACTGCCGGGTGAAGTTTGGAAAGGTGAGCACGGTCGGGATTACCTAGGAGTTGATGTTGCCATTGCTATGGACCATCTCATCCTTGCCGCCGCGGATCTCGGATTAGGCACTTGCTGGATAGGCGCGTTCGATGCCGATGCCGCACGCGAAATCCTCAACCTCCCTGAAGGCGCCCAACCACTCATCTTCACCCCTCTGGGCTACCCGGCGGATACACCCAAACCTAAGGAGCGAAAGTCATTGGACGAATTGGTCCGCTATCTCTGACCAATGGAAGACCGAACTGCGATATACAGGGCACGCCTTCGCGGGAGGCGTGCCTCCGTGTATAATCACAGTTTCTCTCTGTCTACAGTTTTGATTTATCAATCCAATTAGGAGCAGCTAAACGTGGATCGACGTTTCATCCCCTTGTTCATGATCGTGTTCGTTGATCTGATCGGCTTCGGGATCGTGATCCCGGTTCTGCTTCTGCACGCCGAGGAGAGCTTCGGCGCAACGGATATCCAGGCGACAGGTCTTCTTACGGCCTTTTCCATCGGCATGGTCATAGCCGGTCCGCTCCTGGGCCGCCTATCGGACGCCTATGGACGGCGTCCGGTGCTTATCATAAGTCAGATCGGTACGTTCATCGGATTCATCGTCCTGGGGTTGGCAAATTCACTGTTTCTGCTTTATCTGGGGCGCATCATCGACGGCATCTCGGGTGGAAACATCACCACTGCTCGAGCCTACATCAATGACATCACAACCGAGGAGAACCGCGCCCGCGGCTTTGGAATAATCAGCGCCGCATTCGGCGCGGGTTTCATTGTGGGCCCAGCATTGGGAGGCCTTGCGGTCACTGTAACCGCCGGGATCCCATCCCTGGCTGCCTACAGCCAGAATGCACCTTTCTTCGTCGCTGCGTTCTTCTCTCTGGCTTCCATTCTGGGGACGTACTTCATCCTCCCGGAGAGCCTCGATCCCGAAGCGCGCCAACCCCTGGGTGATCGCTCAAAAGAAAGGGATGGCGACCTCGGCCTGATGGACATTCTGAAATTAGAGAATATGCGCACCATACTCAGTTTTACCTTCGTGACCTTCTTAGCCTTCTCGCTCTTCCAATCCAGCTTTCCGATCTTCGCTCGCCGCCGTCTTTTCGGTGACCTTTCACTAGAGATGGCTCAGCGTAATATCGGTTTAGTGCTCACCTTGTTTGGGTTGACCAACGTTCTCATGCAGAGCTTCTTCGTTGGTCCACTTGTTCGCCGATTCGGCGAACGACGTCTAATTGTATACGCGACCTTCGGGCGCATTATCGCTTTTCTCGGTGCAGCCCTGACCTTGAATGCCTATATTTTCGCGGCGTTCGCCCTGCCTTTGGCAATTGGTAACGCCTTAAGCCAACCTTCGCTGCAGTCGATCATCAGCCGTTTTGCACCTCCGAAGATGCGCGGCCGGGTGCTGGGTCTATTCCAATCGACCAACAGCCTCACGCTCGTTTTCGGCCCCATCCTGGCTGGTCTTCTGCTCAGCGCGGACTTCCCCTCACTGTCACCCGAGACCACAGCAGCTCTGCCAATGTTCGCCGCCGCTGTCCTGGTGACGATCGCCTTCTTAATGAGCTTTAGAATCCTGCATCTGGAGCTCCCCACTCAAGAAGAAGCTTGATCCTTCTGGGGGAGGATCGTCTAATCCTCAGACATGGCGAGGGATCCCGTCATGCGCATCGTCCCGATATCCTGCGGGAGGACGAATAATGCGGCACGATTTGCTAACAAGGTTGTATGATGGGGTTGCTGGGATTGCCGCTGGCGATCCGTCAAGGAGAACCCCATGAGCATACTTAACCATTCGCGCGGTTTATTTATCGTATCGCTTTTCTACTTGGCATTCAGTATGGCAAGCTGCTCACCGGACGCGCGAAGCGCTATCGCCTCACCACCATCGACTTCAGATCACGCGGTAAAAGAACCTACCCCCCTGGCCACCTCGTATTCCACATCACTTCCCGGCACATGGCCGTCGCCATCCTTGACCCCGACATCTCTGGCCTATGACGGCTCGCTCTTCCCATCCGGTATCGAAGATCCGATTATCGCTGAAGTTATTCAACTGGCGCTGACGGATCGCATAGGGATTGCAAGTTTTGGAGGAGAGCCCTTTTGTTCGTATGAACTGCTCATGCCGCTGCAAATAGACGCAAAAGGGACAATCAAGGTTTATCTGCAGGTAAGTTGTAATGAATTTTATGAAAAGAGTGGTGTTTTGCTGAGGGGAACTGGCATCTCCATTCCGGTTGCACTGACATTGGAGGAACGGGAAGAAGGTTGGTCTGTTGAAAATCAAACGCCTGAAGCTGGAAATTGGGGGCCAAGCATCCATGAGATATTTCCATCCCAAACCTGGCCAATCATATCCGCTCCGACGGGTCATACTGCGGATGGCAAGAGTTTTTCACAGAACAATATCCAGCAGGCAGAGGATTATTTCGGTCTGCCCGTCAATCCAACGCCCCGATGGCTTTTGCCCGCTACCCCTACAAAAACACCAACCCCAACATCCTCCGTCCGCATCATCACGCCGACGCCCACGCCCACTTTGCCTGTTTTATCCACCCTGATCCTGGAAGCTGCCCGCGTCTCCGTTTCCCAGCAGAGCAGCATTAGCGGTCCCTTTTGGATATCCGTACAGTTGGACAGCGTTCCCCGGTTGGGTAGCGGTCCCCTTAACAATAGACTCACTTCTTATCAAAAAGGTCTCATAAGTTCGGGATGGCGTGTGTATCTGTATCAGCGCCGGGCGGATGATGACTATTCTGATCAGCCGGCTCTCGTTCTCGACGATGTCAAAGACCCCCATAATTGGGAATATACGTTCGAAGTTGAATTTTCGCAGGGTGAGATACAAGATCAATTTGGGGATCATCGAGATCTTGTTTATCAAATTGTGGACGGAGCGGGAAAGGTGTCCTGGCAAGGCGAATTCTATGATTCCACCGGTCTCTCAACACTCCCGGCAGACTATGGTGCAGAAACAGCTGAAGGTGTAGTTGTTGGCTATCCCAAATTAGTGAGCGAGGATACAGCGTTATTTACGCATCAGGGGACGTTTATTCCCATTCAAGAGCCTCGTGGGGGCTTCGATCATTTGAACTATGAGTTTGATTTCTTAAAAGCAAGCGGAACAACGATGACGGCCTTTGAATTGGAAGCGTTGATAAAAGAATCCGATATCAGAGTATTTCCATATCGAGAAGATGGTGATTACGCAATCGAAAATTCATTTACTTTATCGGGGAGAACGCTCGGAGGCGGGGGACCCTTTTTCCGAGTTCACTTCCCCTATGATTGGCTGAGTGAAGCTTCCAAGATTGACCAAAAGTATTATCTCAGGATTGCGGATGGTGAAGGAAATATTTATATAGAAGAATATTTTCACTTTATTCAGGATATCCCATAGCCGCAATTCGCAACTCGAGCAATGCCGCCCAACGTCGGGGTAAGAGGGCTCTCCTTCGACTTTGGTGAGCGGCGCGATTTACTAACAAGGTTGTATGATGGGATGCTGGTATCGTCGGTGATGGAGCGAAACCCGGCGCGCTGGTCGAGATCGTCGGCATCTCCGAAAACGGCGACTACATCGTCATCTTCAACCCCTGCTATCCTGG
>CBDTTY010000188.1:0-3908 GCA_965363875.1 uncultured Anaerolineales bacterium | reverse complement strand
TTTTTTGGCTTTATGGTGCAATTTAGGTGCAAACAGGATGGATAGGTTGGAAACAATGGACAACTTCCCATTTGATTATGCTTAATCGGCAATCCCGATCCGGCCCGTACCGTCAGAACACCCGGCGATATTGCCTATGCTGGGCCGGTGTGTGGTCAAGCGGTGAGTGATGCCTGCCGGACGAGCTCCACGAATTCGGGTTTCAAACTCGCGCCGCCCACCAAGGCCCCATCGATCTCAGGCATCGACATATACTCTGCGATATTTCCCGCGTTAACGCTGCCCCCATACTGCACTCTCACTTGCTGGGCTGCACTTTCTCCGAATGTCTCGGCAATCGTCCCGCGGACAGTAAGACCGATGATGCTGTTTGCATCGACCGCAGTCGCCGCCTGCCCCGTCCCGATGGCCCAGATCGGCTCGTAGGCAAGTACACACGTCGAGATCTGATCCTGATCAAGCCCCGTGAGTGCGGCTCTGACCTGCCCGCTCACAAATGCCTGCGTCTCGCCCGCCTCTTTCTGGGTCAAGTTTTCACCGACACATATGATCGGCGTCAATCCATGATTGAGTGCAGCTTGGACCTTCTTATGGATCGATTCGTCACTCTCCCCTGCCCCGCCAATCGCTCGCCTTTCGGAGTGCCCGACAATCACATACTGGCACAATGCGGCGATCATGGGTCCGGAGATATCCCCCGTATGCGCGCCCGATTCCTCCCAATGGATATTCTGTGCTCCGAGGCCGATCTTGTTGGCCTGGATCACCTCCGCCAGCGCGGCCAGGACGGTGAAAGGTGGACAGATAACGCGGTCCACGTTTTCGATCTCATAAAGAGGTGAGCGAATTTGGCGTACGAACGCCAACGCCTCCTCCGCCCGGCCCAGATTCATCTTCCAGTTCCCTGCAATAATCGGTTTTCGCATGTCACATCCTCAAGAAGCTGTCATTTAGCTACGATTTTTCCCGGTACCCTGTCCACCTTAATTAGGGGGGAATCAATGGACGCACAGCCAGCATTCATCATCGTGAATAAAATGATCGGAGTGCGAGTTTACATCTGTACCTGAAGCGCTAAATAAGTATAACAACCCGTATGATAACCCGAGTGCCAATACTAATCCAGCCAGGCCAAGATGAATTATCTATCTAGGTATAGCATCTAAAAGAGGGTTTATAAGAAGACAGACGTGAATTCCCTCTTGACATCAACAGAACAGGATGCTATATTATGCATATTACCCGATATTGCGGGTTATCGCAATAACTATTTATTTGCCTAACGGAGAAGGAAATGCCCACTCTTGAAAGCGAACTCATCCTTACCCCTGAGAAGAAGGGAATCCGGGTAGCGATCGAACCGGCGGTGAACGCGCTTGGCAGCCTTATCTTCCTGAGCCGAGTTGACGATTACTCCGGACTCGATCCCTGGGTTGTGAAGACAGCCGCATCCCTGGATCAGGAATTGCTGCAGGCAAACCTTGTCGTAATGCAGGGGCTCTTTTACGCCTGGGAGCCTGACAGGAGCTGGCCCTCCTTCATGTCCTTTGTTGACCACCTTGAAGCCACAGACCCGTTGGTGCTTCGCGATCGCGTACTCGATACGTATACCGAACTTCCGTGCAAGAAGGAGAAGGAGGCTGAGCTCACTCCAATATCCAAGGATGAGCTTCTCGCAGACTTCACTACGTTCATCACCTACCTGCGATCGAAATTCGGGGAAGAACACGTGGATGAAACCATCGAAGAAGAAGCCTACCATCTTCTCTTAAAACCCAAGAAAATGCGCTCTTACATCGTCTCTCATTTCCGCACGATGTGGACCGAGGTTCTCGAGACCGAATGGGAGAGAGTATACCCGCTCATTGAGGAGTCTGCCCTCGCCTTTCAAAAGGTGAACTTTAGCCAGATGACTCCACAAGAAGCCGTACGATACATCACCGGTCAAACCGACGATAAGTTGGGCTGGTTGATCGAGAAAAGCAACCATTTGGTCTTCATCCCCACCACCCACAGCGGACCTTATTCTTACACCTTCATATCCGAGGACACCGGGTGGATCTTGTTCAACGCACGGCTTCCTGAGGGATTGCCCGGCAGCGCTTCCGTGCTCAGCCGTACCGAACTACTTGTCCGCCTCACTGCACTTGCGGACGAAACTCGCCTGAGCATCCTCGCCATCACCAATGAGCGCGGGCAGATTTGTTCACAAGAGCTGATCGACATCCTGCAAATGAGTCAATCATCAATATCCCGACATCTCAGGCAGCTATCCGCATCGGGCTTCCTGCGAGTGCACAGAACGGAAGCGGGAAAGTGCTACACACAAAATCCAGAAAGACTAAAGGATACACTGCGCGCTCTTGAAGTACTGTTCAACGAAAGGTCATGATTTATATAAGCAGCAATATTCTCAAAGGAGGATATGACGATGCACCCAACAGGACGTGATTTCATCACCGCGGAGTACCGAAGAGAAGCCATGATGAAGCAGGCGGAGATGGATCTCCTGATCCGGATCGCCCATAACAATGCATCTAATGAAGCACCGATCCACCAGCGAATGCTTGTGAGATTTGGAACCTGGTTGGAACAACTTGGTTGCCGCTTGAAATCTCACTACGTGGAAGTCGCAGATCTTGAAATTCGGAGCACTACTGTCTCATGAATCACGCTGCAAAGCTAGAGAGCCTGCAGCATCATATCTGTGAAAAGTGAGGGTTAATACCTTGATCTTCAAACGGCAATATTGGCGCCTGCGTTCCATCTTCAATGAGTATCCTCGCCATTTCTGGACTCTGCTCATTGCGACCTTCATCGATCGCGTAGGGGGCGCGATCCTATTCCCCTTCTTCACGCTTTACATCACTCAGAAATTCGGCGTGGGGATGACAACCGTCGGCATGATCTTCGGGGCCTTCGCGGTGACGGGAATGATCGGCAGCACAATTGGCGGCGCCCTGGCGGATCGATTGGGACGCAAGCCCTTGATCCTTTTCGGCCTTGTAGTTAGTGCGCTCTCCAGCATATGGTTGGGATTGGTTAACGAACTCAGCCTGTTCTTCGCCGGCGCAATCTTTGTTGGACTATTCACAAATATCGGCGGGCCAGCACGACAGGCAATGATCGCGGACATTCTACCGGAAGAGCAGCGCGCACAAGGATTCGGGATCTTCCGTGTGGTCGCGAATCTAGCAGTGGCGATTGGCCCCGCGATTGGCGGCTTCCTCGCCTCCGAATCCTACTTATCGTTATTCATAACAGATGCAACAATAAGTATTTTCGTCGCAATTCTGATCTTCATTATCCTGCCGGAAACACGGATCGCACGCAAATCTCAAGAAGAGGAGAGTATGGGCCAGACTTTCGGGGGGTATGGGACCGTGCTCCGGGATAGCTTCTTCATGTTCTTCTGGCTCGCATCTGCCCTTTCTGCAATGATCTATGTCCAAATGAACGGGACGCTCGCGGTTTACCTCAGAGATGTCCATAGTGTCAGCTTGCAAGGTTTCGGCGCGATCATGAGCTTAAATGCGAGCATGGTTGTGTTATTTCAGTTTTACATCACACGCCGCTACGCAAAGTATCCCGAATTATCAGTAATTACATTGGGGGCACTCCTGAACGCTGTCGGATTCGCACTCTATGGCTTCGTCACCACCTATGGGCTTTTCTTGCTGGCGATGGCCATCATTACCATCGGGGAGATGCTCTGGGCGCCAATCTCACAATCGATCGTTGCCCGCCTTGCGCCAGACGATATGCGCGGCCGCTATATGGCTTTGTATGGATTCAGTTGGGCAGTCCCCTTCGCTATCGGCCCTCTGCTAGCGGGTCTGGTTATGGATAATCTTGACCCCACCTGGGTGTGGTATGCCGGCGGTATCATAGGCCTGATCTCAGCAGCG
>CBDTTY010000187.1:0-3928 GCA_965363875.1 uncultured Anaerolineales bacterium | reverse complement strand
TCTTGAATTTCATGTTCTATCCCCCTTACATATCTCCGATTTGTGGACCTACTCTATCGTGTGGAGCAGGGTGAAATTCGGAGGTCCCATCTCGCCGATAGGCAGGCTGGCAACTAGCACAATTTGCTGACCATGGTTCACGATCCCGCTTGCCAGGCACGCATCGCGCACTCTATCGATCATCTCCTCAACTGAATTTGCCTTTTTTACCAGGTGAGGAATAACACCCCAGGCAAGCGAGAGTTGATGGAAGGTTTTCGCCTCTGGCGTGAATGCTACGATCGGGACTCTTGGGCGAGTGTACGACATAAGACGGGCTGTCCGGCCAGATCGCGTAAAAACAGCAATGGCAGCGACATCGCGATCACGTGCCAAGGATTTCGCAGCCTGCGTTGTAGCGATGGCATCATCATCCGTGATTAAAACTTCATCCGCGAGTACACAGCTCCATTGCGAGGCGTGGCTCTCTGCGTCGAGGATGATTCTGTCCATGGTTTCAACGGCTGCGACAGGATATTCGCCGATGGCCGTTTCACCGGAGAGCATCAGTCCATCACTCCCGTCAAACACGGCATTTGCAACATCCGACGCTTCAGCTCGAGATGCTCGAGGGTTGTCGATCATCGAATCCAGCATTTGTGTGGCCGTAATCACAAATCGTTGTGCTGCATTTGCGTGTTGGATGATGTGTTTCTGTATCGATGGCACACGCTCTGGTGCGACTTCCACGCCCAGATCACCGCGTGCGACCATCACGCCGTCGCAGACGGTGAGGATCTGATCCAGATTATCGATAGCTTCCGGTTTCTCCAGTTTGGCGATTATTAATGGGGTGACGCCATCGTGATCCGAGGTTGAGATAGCCTCTCGAAGGCGTACTATATCCTCTGCCCGGCGCACGAACGAAAGCGCAATTGCATCAACGTCATGAGCGAGTCCAAACTCGATATCCTGAAGATCTTTCTTTGTGAGGGAAGGCGCCGATAAGTTAACACCGGGTAGGTTGATCCCTTTCTTGTTACCGAGTTTGCCACCGTAGACAACTTCCGTCGCAACATCATTGCCATCGATCGAGGTGACGCGCAGCTCAATGCGGCCATCATCCAACAGGATCCGGTCGCCTTCATTTACGTCTTGCGCAAAGGAATCGTACTTAACTTGGATCGTGTCATTTGTGCCGATGACATCACGTGTCGTAAGGTTGATCGGCTCACCGGGTGAAAGGAAGATCGCCTCGCCGTCCTCGAGCATGCCGGTGCGCAGCTTTGGGCCCTGCAAGTCCTGTAAAATCGCAAGCGATCTCTTTCCTTCCTTTGTGAGCGAGCGAATCTCGTCAATAACTTTCGCATGGTCATCGTAGTTTCCATGCGAGAAGTTCAAGCGAATTACATCCACACCTGCTTGAAGAAGGCTTTTGAGCTGGGCCCGACTGCTCGAGGCAGGTCCAACTGTGGCGATGATCTTTGCATTGCGGGTCATAGGTAATTCAATTCGCTAGCTTCCTGTTCCAGCGCTTCACGAAAATCTGGGTGTGCGATTTCGATGAGCGCTCGCGCCCGTTGTTTGATCGTTTTAGCGTAAAGGTTTGCAACGCCGTATTCTGTGACGACGTAGTGAACATGATTGCGTGTAGTCACAACGCCTGAGCCTTGTTTGAGCATGGAGACAATGCGGCTGATCGGGGCACCACCGCCAGGCGTGGCTGTTGAGGGGAGGGCGATGATTGGTTTTCCACCTTTACTGCGCGAGGCTCCATAGACAAAATCCAATTGACCACCGACACCGGAATAGAGCTTGGGACCGATACTATCGGCAACGATTTGGCCCGTGAGGTCGACCTCGATCGCGGAGTTGATGGAGACCATCTTCTCGTTTTTTGCGATAACAAATGGGTCGTTTACATATTCCGTAGGATGAAGTTCGATGATGGGGTTATCATCGACGAAGTCGTAGAGTTTTTTCGAGCCGAGGATAAATCCCGCAATGATTTTTCCAGGGTGCAACGTTTTCTTCTCGTTCGTGAGCACCCCGGATTCGATTAACTTGATCACGCCATCTGAGAAGAGTTCGGTGTGGACGCCCAGATCTTTTTTGTCATCCAGGTAGTTCAAGACTGCATCTGGAACAGCACCGATGCCCATTTGCATCGTCGATCCGTCTTCGATCAGGTCAGCGATAGTGCGGCCAATTTTCATACTCAAGTCAGTCGCTTTTCCCATTGAGAGCTCAGCTAGCGGATAATTTACGGATACGGCGTAATCGATTTTCGAGAAGTGAATGAAAGAATCGCCAAGTGTACGCGGCATCTGTTCATTGATTTCAGCGATGACGACACTCGCTCCCTGTGCAGCGCTTTTGACCAGACCGGCTTCAATGCCCAAACTACAAAAACCATGTTCGTCCGGGGGGCTGACTTGGAGGAGGATGGCGTCCAGTGGAAGATGACCATCGCGGAAGAGAAGTGGAACTTCTGATAAGAATGCTGGCGTGAAATCCGCCCGTCCTTCGTGAACAGCCTTTCGGATGTTGTGGCTGATGAACAGGGTGTTCACGCGGATGTGACCTTCCATCTCTGGATCGACATGAGGCGCCGGTCCAATGGTCAATACCTGGACGATTTCGACGTTTTCTAATTTCTTTGCTCGCTTTACAAGCGCAGCCAAGAGTTTTTGGGGTACGGAGCAGTTCCCCGTTAAGAAGACGCGCCAGTTAGATTCGATTGCTTTTACCGCGTCATCAGCAGTCATTAAGCGTGTTTCGTACTTTTTCAGCCAAGTCATTTGCTTTGTTCCCCCACGCCACCCAGGCGGCTCAAATGGACTACTTCGCCAGCCCTTGTGTTCAGCCCGCGATGCAGTGCAGGCATATCAGCGAGCGCTCCATCGATACCTTTCAGTGCGATCGCCTCGAGGTAGGGATATGCACCAAGGAATAATGCATGTGAAGCGGTGCGGCCTAACACGCCTGACATATTTGGAACGCAGTAATGGATGATTCGTTCCTCCTCGTAAATTGGGCTCCCGTGATTCGTCGGGCGTGAAGTCTCCACGCATCCACCCTGGTCGATGCTCATATCGATGATCAGCGCACGCGGCTTCATGGATTGGACAGTCTCTCTAGCGACCACCGAAGGTGCTCTGGAGCCAGGAACGTGCACCGCGCCGATGAGAACATCGGCGAATAAACAAGCACGCTTGATATTGTGCGGCGTTGAGAGCATGGTAACGATGGGATAGGGAAGACGTTCCTGTATTTCACGGAGACGTTGGAGATCGGTATCCAGCAAGGTGACATGTGCGCCGATTCGAGTGAAAGTGTCTGCCGCTGTACTGCCTACAATACCGCCGCCGATGATTACAACTTCAGCGGGAGGGACCCCAGCTGCGCCGCCAAGCAGGATACCCCGGCCCCCATGATCGTTCTGCATAAAGCGCGCAGCGACCTGAACCGCCATGCGACCTCCGATTTGACTCAGAGGGGCCATGATTGGCTTATATTCATCATCCTCTTCAACTTGTTCGTAAGCTATGGAAGTTATCTTTTTTTCCAGAAGCGATTCGATTTTGTCCTGTCGTGATGCGGCAAGGTGCAGGAAGCCGGTGATGCATATTTCGGGACGCATCATATCAATCTCGTCTCGTAAAGGACGAGCGAATTTCATAATGAGGTCCGGGCGGCCGAATATCTCATCCTGGTTATAAACGATTTGACCACCGGCTGCTGAATAATCGTCGTCTGTAAAGCCTGCGCCTTCTCCAGCTTCAGTCTCAACATAGACCGTGTGACCATGTTTCGTAAACAGGTTCACACCCGCGGGGGGGAGACCAACGCGAAACTCAAAGGGTCTTCGTTCTTTAGGTACGCCGATATGCATGAATCACTCTCCAGGGAAAAGGCTTCTCAAAGTAAGCACTTATGAAATCCAATA